>WLGB01000009.1 GCA_009703455.1 Actinomycetota bacterium | reverse complement strand
CTCATTCAGCCAAGCCCAGGCAAAAAAGAATGCCAACACCGTCTCGCCGGTCGAAATAACCCCTACCGAGGTAGCGCTTAGGTGGGTTAGTGCAAGGAAGGAAAATAGCATTGGCAAGAATGAACCAAAAACTCCCAACCAAATCAGCAGCAGCCACAGTGGGGCCTCAAACTGGCTGAGGTTTCCTGTAAGGGAGATGCTCGAAGTTAGTGCGGATGTATCAAATTCCCACCACGGTGAAACTAGAAGCCAGAATAAGGCGGAGATACTCATCGAGTAAAAAAGCGTTGAAAGAGCGTCACGGTTTTTCATTGTGTGCTCGCCCATAAGAAAGTAGAAACTTAGGAATATTGCAGCCGCAACGGCAAACATTAGCCCAACTGGGTTTAGGCCTCCAGCCCAGATCCTGGAAACCACAACCAGCCCAAAAAGAACCATTGCAATTGCGACCCAAAGTCTTGGCAGCACCTTTTCTTTGAAAAGCCACAGCGACACCAATGGGACGATGACAATGGCTGTGTATTCAATAAGTAGTGCAATTCCAATAGGCAGGTTCTTGACTGCGTTTGAATAGGCCCACTGCATCAGAGCGACCCCAAAGACTCCAAACAAAACTAGATTTCGCCACTCTGTTCGCTGAATTCTAAAAGCCTGTGGTTTTGTGAACGCAAGGGCAATTGCTGCACCAATGGCAGTTGCAATTGATCTAAATATCACTATCTCCTCAGGGGTAATGCCCGATTGCATAATCACCTTGGAAGTTGAAGCGTTTAGACCAAAAAGAATAACTCCGGCGGTTGCAAAAATTACCCCCAGGACAGGATGCTTAGTGCGCAATTAGTTAGACCAACCCATCAACCGCGATAGTGTCTATTTCTTGCAATTCGACAGCCGAGAGAGGGTTGCCAGCAATTGCCTGATGGTTTTGTTCCAGTTGTTCAACGCTAGATGCCCCGATTAGACAACTTGTAACGGCTGGCTGTCGAAGTACCCAGCTAATGGCCAATTGGGCAAGACTTTGGCCACGGTTGGCGGCAATTTCATTTAGTCGCTTAGCAGCGGTTAAGTATTCAGACGTTATCTTGTCTTCGGTCAGGTGCTTAGCTTTAGAGATTCTAGAATCTTTTGGAGTCGTGCCATCTAGGTAGCGATCTGTTAACAATCCTTGGGCTAGTGGTGAAAACACAATAGATCCAACACCTAATCGACCCAGAGTGTCAAAGAGGCCCTTTTCGGGAGTACGAACAAACATCGAATACTTTGGCTGGTGAATCAACAGCGGCACTCCCATGGAATCCAAAATCTGCTTGGCTTTCTCAGTCTGAGTTGGGTCGTAGTTTGAAATGCCAACGTAAAGAGCCCGCCCGCTAGTCGCGGCCGTAGCTAAGGCACCCATGGTTTCTTCGAGCGGAGTTTCCGGGTCAAATCGGTGCGAGTAAAAGATGTCGACATAGTCTAAGCCCATTCGAGTAAGTGACTGATCAAGCGAAGCTAACAAGTATTTACGAGATCCCCAGTTTCCGTAGGGTCCTTCCCACATGTCATACCCGGCTTTGGTGGAGATGACCAGTTCGTCGCGGAAGTTTCTAAAGTCTTTGGAGAAGTGTTTCCCGAAGTTTTCTTCAGCTGATCCGTAAGGTGGTCCATAGTTGTTTGCAAGATCAAAGTGAGTAATGCCAAGTTCGAATGCCCGGCGCAGCACGGCACGCTGACTACTAAAACTGTGGTCGGAACCAAAGTTGTGCCAAAGACCTAACGAGAGCTCGGGCAGCAACAAGCCTGAATTTCCGGTGCGGCGATATTTCATTTGGCTGTATCGGCTTGGGTCTGGTCGAAAACTCATAGCCACAAGCCTAAGCTAGCTAGATGATGAGTTTTGTTCTAGGTGGCGGGTGCTTTTGGTGCCTGGACTCCAGTTTTATGCAGTTCCGAGGCATCCAAGACGTTGAGGTTGGCTACTCTGGCGGACATACTGAAAACCCCAGCTACGAGGCTGTATGTGCAGAAACTACCGGCCACGCTGAAGTGGCCAAGGTAATCTTCGATGAATCGGTCATTCCTGCCGAGACCGTTCTGGATATCTTTTTTACGCTGCACGACCCGACTCAGCTAAACCGCCAGGGCAACGATATGGGCTCAAGCTACCGAACCTGCATGTTCTTTGATGGAGATGACCAAAAGCAACTTTTTGATCAGGCCATCGAGCGAGCTAAGGGCGTCTGGGGCGATCAAGTAGTCACAACGGTTGAACCGCTAGAGAAGTTTTGGATGGGCGAGGAATACCACCAAGACTTTTTTGCCAAGAACCCGAACCAGAGCTATTGCAACTTTGTAGTAAAGCCCAAGATGGACAAAACTGCCAAGGCCTTCGCTTCGTACCTGAAGTGACTTTTCCACAGATTACTTTTATTGCCCCCAAGGCAATGCACTGCCTGAGATTCTTTTTACCTGATTAGACCAATCAGTTTGAAAGAAGGTAGTTATGTCGGAAAACTTCACTGTCTCAGGCCTTGTGGCCACAACACCTCGTCACTTAGTCACGCAAGAGGGCTTGCCAATCACGTCTTTTCGATTGGCATCCTCAAATCGGCGGTATGACAGGACCAAGAAGTCTTGGGTAGATGGTGAAACAAATTGGTTCACCATTACATCATTTCGGCAACTTGCCATCAACGCCGCAGCATCGGTATCAAAAGGAGATCGAGTTGTGGTGACCGGCAGGCTTAGGGTTCGAGATTGGGATAACGGAGAAAGAACCGGTACATCAGTTGAAATCGACGCTGCTGCGTTAGGACCGGACCTTAGCTGGGGAACATCAGAGTTCACCCGAACGGTTCTGGTTCGTGAAGATCCAGATGAACAAGACGCCGAAGATCCAGAGCTAGAAGCTGAGAGCGAGCTCGTAGGAGCCTAGGCGATCTAGAGACTCGACCAGGCAACTTCCCCCTAAGCGCCTGGTCGTGCGACACCCTTTCTGTTCAGAGTGCATATGAGACTCAAGTCCCAAGGCGGACCAATCATTGTCGGATAAACTTATCCACGGCACGATTGAGCAGAAAGGGTGTCATTTCTTTGACACCGTCAACTAAGGGAATCTAAATGGCTGAGTTTATTTACCAGATGATTAAGGCGCGCAAAGCTCACGGAGATAAAGTCATTCTTGACGATGTCACGCTGGCATTTCTGCCTGGAGCCAAAATAGGTGTTGTCGGTCCCAACGGAGCTGGTAAGTCATCAGTACTAAAAATCATGGCCGGTATCGATTCACCTTCTAATGGGGAAGCAAGAATTAGTGATGGCTACTCGGTCGGAATCTTGATGCAGGAGCCAAAGCTCAACGAAGAAAAAACCGTACTTGGAAACGTTGAAGAAGCGGTGTTTGAGATTAAGTCCAAGCTGGACCGCTTCAACGAAATCTCGGCAGAGCTTGCAAACCCCGATGCTGACTACGACACTCTCTTGGAGGAGATGGGCATTCTGCAGGAGCAGATTGACCATCTTGATGCTTGGGATTTGGACTCTCAGCTTGAGCAAGCTATGGATGCGCTTCGTTGCCCCCCTGGGGATACCCCAGTGACGAACCTATCCGGCGGCGAAAAGCGTCGCGTTGCTCTTTGCAAATTACTCCTAGAGAAGCCGGATCTACTTTTGCTGGATGAGCCAACAAACCATCTGGATGCCGAAAGTGTGCTTTGGCTCGAGCAGCACCTGGCTAAGTACACGGGCGCTGTGCTTGCAGTGACTCACGATCGGTACTTCCTAGACAACGTTGCCGAATGGATTCTCGAACTCGATCGCGGTCGCGCCTATCCATACGAAGGTAACTACTCGACTTACCTCGAGAAAAAACGCGAACGCCTCGAAGTTGCCGGCAAAAAAGATGCCAAGTTAGCAAAGCGTCTATCTGATGAACTCGAATGGGTCAGGTCTTCTCCTAAAGCAAGGCAAACAAAGTCGAAAGCCCGCCTTGCCAAATATGAGGAGATGGCCTCCGAGGCTGACAAGACCAGAAAACTGGACTTTGAAGAGATTCAGATTCCTCCTGGCCCCCGGCTTGGAAGTGTTGTTCTAGAAGCTAAGTCACTGGTCAAGAAATTTGGGGACCGGACCTTAATCTCAGATTTGTCGTTCTCACTTCCCAGAAACGGCATCGTGGGTGTTATTGGCCCTAACGGTGTTGGTAAGTCAACTCTTTTCAAGATGATTGTCGGCGAGGAGAATCTCGACGGTGGCGAACTCAAAATTGGTGAAACTGTAAAGATTTCTTACGTTGACCAGTCCAGGTCTGGTATTGACCCAGACAAAAGTCTTTGGGAAGTGGTTTCTGGAGGACTGGACTATATCCACGTCGGTCAAGTAGAGATGCCATCACGTGCATACGTTGCAGCTTTTGGATTCAAGGGCCCCGACCAGCAAAAGCCGGCTGGAGTTTTATCTGGTGGTGAAAGAAACCGATTGAATCTGGCTCTAACTTTGAAGCAGGGTGGCAACTTGCTTCTGCTTGATGAGCCAACTAACGACCTGGATGTTGAAACTCTTGGTTCTTTAGAGAACGCACTTCTTGAATTTCCAGGTTGCGCTGTGGTGATTACTCACGATCGTTGGTTCCTGGACCGAGTTGCAACTCACATCTTGTCCTATGAAGGTACCGATGAAGATCCGGACAAATGGTATTGGTTTGAAGGAAACTTTGAATCCTATGAAGCAAACAAGATTGAGCGACTAGGACCTGAGGCGGCAAAGCCTCATCGCTCTACCTACCGAAGACTGACAAGAGACTAGCAACAGCTCCGTCTGGAACTCGAACCATACCTTCTTGGGCCACGGTGGCAAGTAGCACTCCATCGCGACTGAAGATCTTTCCAATTGCCAAGCCGCGACTGTTTTGAGCAGCGGGGGATTCTTGAACGTAGAGCATCCACTCATCAACCTTGGCCGGTGCATGGAACCACATAGCATGATCGAGGCTGGCAGTTTTGAGACCTGGCTTTGCCCATGAAATCTTGTGTCTGCGGTAGATGCTTTCCAGGAGTGTGAAGTCCGCTGCATAAGCCAGTGCAGCCTGATGAAGCTGCTGCGACTTAGGAAGAGTACCGATTGCCTTTAGCCAAACAGCCTGGTGAGCCACAGGCTCACCTTTGACCTCGAAATAAATCGGTGATTCGACGTGTCTCATGTCAAAGGGTCTAGCTTTTGCCCAGTACTGAGCAACCGGGTGAGGGATTCCTCCAAGAACTTCAGCGGCGGAGGGAAGGTCCTCTGGCTGCTTGATGTCTTTGGGCATTTCTTCTTGGTGAGTAAGCCCTGGACTCTCGGTTTGAAACGAAGCAATCATGGAGAAAATTGGCTCACCTTTTTGGTAGGCCTGGACTCGTCTTGTGGAAAAAGATCTACCGTCTCGAAGTCGGTCAACAGAAAAGGTAATTGGGAACTCAATGTCCCCAGGCCGCAGAAAATATCCGTGCAGCGAATGAAGGATTCGCTCAGGTTCGACTGTTCTTGTTGCAGCTACGTGGCACTGGGCAAGCACCTGGCCACCAAAGACTCGGCCGTGGGGCATCCACTGGGAAGGGCCGATAAAGATGTCCTCTTTAGTTCTTGCCCCACCAGCGTCTTTGATGTCCAGGGCATTGATTAAATCAGCTAGAGGGTCTTCCGGAGGCGGCACCTTGCTCACGTGAATCGGTGTCCTAACTTGGGTCAATGGCTTTCACAGGTTAGTTTAGTTCTCTAATGAAAAATACTCTCCAGCTTCTCGATGAGCAGACCGCCTTGGACCTCAGGTCCTATCTGACAAGGGCCAAGAAGATGGACCCAAAAGGAACAGTTAGGCTTCGGGCCTTCGGAACGCTCCTTACCGCTTATGTCGCTCCATTGTTTACTGGAAACATTCTGGAGGATGGTCCAACGGTTCTAGGGCTTCGAACCATGGAGCTGAAGAGTGAAACAGAAATCAACATACTGGTGCCAATCCAGGCAGTCCTGGATCGAATTGCATTCGAGCTCGAAAAGCCTGCAACTGCTGAGCGATTTATCTTTGACCTAGAGTCCACCGAAAGAGTTCCTTGGGCAGGAGTTTCTCCCCCACGAACAGGCTGGGTTGGGGCGGGAGTCTTGGCTGAGCACATTCTCACAAACGTTGCAAGAAAAGGTATAGCAGAAGTTGCGGAAACAATTCCTGAGTCGGTGGGTGGGCCAATCGCTGCTCGCATCAGAGCAGAGGTGTGGGGCAGGGCAATTGACTTGAACTCCAAGGTCCCAGCTGGAGCAGCATTTGCCGCTGCTGGGCTGGGGTTTTTAGTCAAGGACCAAGATGTGCCAGTATTTCATTCCCAAGGTTGGGTGAGACTCTCGTCAGATTTTGGACATGTGCTTTCTAAAGAAGCCAAACACTTCTAATCATCAAAGCTATTGAGCATTGCGGTTGCTGCCCGATCTAAATACCCCCACAGCTCCGCATGCTGAAGAGGGGCTAGTTCTAAAGAGTCCACGGCAGCTTTCATGTGGTGAAGCCATCTCTGGCGCGCAAGTGGATCAATCTTGAATTCACTATGGCGCATTCTCAGCCTAGGGTGGCCCCTGGTTTCTTGATAAGTGGTTGGACCGCCCCAATACTGCTCTAAAAACATCCGTAGGCGCTCTGCCGCAGGACCCAAGTCATCTTCGGGGTACATCTCACGCAGTAAATAATCAGTTGCGACGCCTTCGTAGAACTTGTCGGTGAGTTTTTTGAAAGTGGCTGCACCACCTACTTGCTCAAAGAAGTTGCCACCAACTCGTTCACCGGAGAGGCCTTTTATGCGAACGGTCTCTACTCGCGCAGCATCTTCAAACTCAGGAGACATCTACTTCTTGGCCGCCCTGGCGTTTCGCTCAGGAGTTGCCAACTCAATGCCAGCTTTATCCAAGGCTTTCTTTACTTCTTGGCGAAGTGCTCTAGTTATGACATCTTTTTTGGACGGTCGAACTTGCTGCACCATGCGGAACACCACTTCTTCACCGGCCAGAGCCTGGATTCCCCACACCTCTGCTTTACCTATTAGCCCAGTCTTTATTGTCGGAGTTTCTGTCAGTTTGGCAGCTGCACCCTCAAGGGCCTTTTTCGCTTTTTCAAGGTTTGCGTTGTAGGCCAGTGGTAGGTCGAGAATTATTCTTGACCAACCCTGTGATTGATTTCCGACTCTCAGAATCTCGCCGTTTCGGACGTACCAAACCGTACCTTCGGCATCTCTAACCTGAGTGACTCGAAGGCGAATTGATTCGACGACTCCGGTTGCTGCGCCAAGGTCAACAAAGTCCCCAACTCCGAATTGATCCTCAACAACGATAAAAAGTCCAGCCAGAAAATCTCTAACGAGACTCTGGGCTCCAAAACCCAGAGCGGCGCCCAAGATACCTGCTCCCGCGGCAAGTGCCCCAATCGCGATGCCTAGCTCGGAAAGAATCGCAATCAGGGCGCTGATTGTTAATCCTGCAGTAATCAAGTTGCTAAGAACCAAGCCAATGGTTCTAGCACGTTGGACGATTCGAGCTCTGGCCAGTGGTGATGCATCAAGAGCTTTAGTATCTGCCGCACCCTCTCGCTTTTTGACGCCCGATGTGACTGTTGTCACAATCCGCCTTACCATCACCAGGAGAATCCAGCGCAAAAGAATGAGGCCAACAACAATTAGGCCAATTCGAATAACTAACGCCCACTCGCTTGAGATTTGATCAAGCCACTGCATCTGCTACTCCTTGCTGTCAGTTTGCTGCGCTGCTAGTGCCCTCTGAACATTAGCTAAGTTCTCAATGATTATTCTTCTCAGCGCAGGCTTAGAAGAAAGCTCCGGGTTTTTTAGGAACTTTTCGGTTTGCTCGCTAAGAGCCTGGTTGGCAAGGGCCAGGGGATATAAATTCACAAGCAAATACTCGGCCATGTGATAACTCTTTTGTTCCCAAATCGGAAAAACCTTTGCAAAGTATTGATCAACAAAAGGTTCAAGCAAGGATGTATCCAGAACACGACCAAAGGCTAGGCTGGCCGAATCCAATAGGGCATTACTCATTTCGTCGGTATCAACTAGCTTGCTGAACATGGACTGTTTTGCACTGGCTTCCGGCAGGGCGGCAATAGCAGCTGCGTGAGCCTTCTGACCATTAGCTGTGTTGTCCGCTTCGAGTTCGACATCTATTCTTTCCCTCGTGACCTTGCCACCGACTGACAGGGCGGTTAGAAGTTCCCAGCGAAGATCAGTGTCAATTTTCAAATCATCTAGCTGGGCTTTTCCGCTCAAGAGGTCGGCCACAACTGCAAGTTGATTTTCACTTCTAGCAAACTGGGCAAAGAATTTAGCGAACTGCAGCTGCTCATCAGAACCAGCCTGTGAGTTTTGAGCAAGTTTCCAAAGGCCATCAGCTACTTGTAGTTGCGTGCCTAACCTGTTTTCAGCAGACACGTATAGGTTTGCGACGGTTAGAAGTTGACGAAGCAAAGTCATTCTGGTCGTTGACTCTGTCTCCTCCGCGATGTGACCGAGTACCAATTTGATAAAGCTTCGACCTGATGTTTCGCCGTCTCGGGTTGCGTCCCAGGCGGATCCCCAAACCAGGGCACGGGCCAGTGGATCTTGGATTTGAGATAACTTGCTAAGAGCAGTGGCCCACGACACTTCATCGAGTCTGATCTTCGCGTAGGTGAGATCATCATCGTTTAGTAGAACCAATGCAGGACGCTTTTTCCCGGCGAGCTCAGGAACTTCAGTCCTAGCCCCTTGAACATCCAACTCGATGCGTTCGGTTCGAACCAGTTTGCCTTGTACCTCATCGTAGAAACCAACGGCAAGTCGATGCGGCCTTAGGTACGGGTAGTCGGCAATAGCCGACTGTAAAATCGCGAAGGACTCAATGGAGCCGTCTTTTTCGACGATTTCTGGGCGAAGTAAATTCACTCCGGCAGTTTCCAGCCAGAGCTTTGACCACTCTGAGAGCTCTCTACCGCTTTCTGCCTCCAGTTCCTTTAGTAAGTCAGCTAGTTCGGTGTTTTGGTATGAGTGCTTCTTGAAGTAAGAAGAAACACCGCGCATGAAGGCTTCTTGTCCGACCCAGGCAACTAGCTGCTTTAGTACAGAGGCTCCCTTCGCGTAGGTAATGCCGTCGAAGTTAACTTGAACATCTTCCAGGTCATTGATCTCAGCAACAATTGGGTGCGTCGAAGGCAGCTGATCTTGGCGGTACGCCCAGGACTTCTCTAGGGAAGCAAAGGTGGCCCACGCACCGTGCCACTCTGTGGCTTCTTGAGTAGCCAGGGTAGACGCGTACTCGGCAAAGGATTCGTTGAGCCAAAGGTCGTTCCACCAGCGCATTGTCACCAGGTCACCAAACCACATGTGTGCGAGCTCGTGAAGAATAGTGACTACTCGACGCTCCTTTATTGCGTCTGTCACTTTGGATCGGAATACGTATGACTCAGTGAACGTGACAGCACCAGCGTTTTCCATGGCACCGGCGTTGAACTCGGGAACGAATAGTTGATCGTACTTTTCGAACGGGTACGCAACTCCGAACTGAGACTCAAAAAACTCAAAGCCCTGCTTTGTTTTATCAAAAATGTATTCAGCGTCCAGGTACTCAAAGAGCGACTTTCGGCAAAATACTCCTAGTGGGATTACCTTGCCGGAGCTCGAGGTGAGTTTGTCATTTACTTCAACGTAGGGACCTGCTACCAGCGCTGTGATGTAGCTAGAGATACGTGGGGTGGGTTCGAAGTCCCAAACCGACACACCTTCTCTAAGTTCGTGGGCCTCAGGCGTTGGAGAGTTAGAGATCACTTTCCAATAGCTTGGTGCTGTGATGTTAAAAGAAAATGATGCCTTTAGATCCGGCTGTTCAAAAACCGCAAACATGCGTCTTGAGTCAGGTACCTCAAACTGGCTATAGAGATACACCTCACCGTCGACTGGGTCAACGAATCGGTGCAATCCCTCACCGGTATTGGTGTATTTGCCTTGAGCTACAACAACCAACTCATTTTCGGCCGCAAGGCTTGGAAGCTGAATACGAATTCCATCAGAAACCACTGCTGGATCTAGCACTTCGCCGTTCAACACCACTGAGTGCACTGAGGCTGTCATTGCATCAATAAAAGTCGAGGCGCCGGCTTTGGCGCTAAACCGCACTCGAGTAGTTGAGCCAAACACTTCAGCGCCTTGCGTCAGGTCGATCTCGACAGCGTAGCTGTGGGTCTGGATAATAGAGGCTCGTTCAACGGCTTCTTTTCTAGTGAGATTTTCTCCAGGCAATTTGTTTGACCTTTCTAGCGGTATTTCATCAAAGCCTAACTGGGAGTTAGCGGGTGTGAAACACTAGCTTTGTGATAGAAGCAGTTACCGCCATTGGGGGCACTTCTGAGGCCGCCTCGACATTAGCCGAGATAGGGGCTTTGCTTCTGGGGCTTGGAATACTCGCTTTCGCAGCCGCCCGTGCCCGCTTTTCAGTAGTTCCCGTCTATCTGTGTATCGGACTTGTAGTGGGGCAGGGTGGTTTTGGGCTCATTAGTTTGAGCCAAGACTTTCTCGACCTTGGTGCCCAAATTGGAGCAATTTTGCTATTGCTACTGCTGGGGCTCGAGCACTCGGCAAGAGATTTAGCCCATGCCTTTAAGGAGCGGAGGTCCGCTGGCTTTTTCGACTTCGCTGTCAACTTCATTCCTGGAGCAGCGCTTGCGCTATTTTTTGGTTGGGGCCCGCTGGCAGCTTTTGCCCTTGGCGGTATCAGTTACGTTTCCTCATCCGGAATCACGTCCGAACTGATTAGAGAATCAGGTTGGAGGCGTTCGGAGCTTTCTAGGCGCATAGTCACCATTTTGGTTTTTGAGGACCTAGCTCTTGCGCCTTACCTACCGCTTCTTTCCTCACTGGTTCTTGGGCTGTCTGCATTCGCGGGTTTGATATCAGTCTCGGTTGCACTGATGATCACCGGTGGAATCTTGATAATCGCCTATAGAGGCAAAGCTCAGTGGTCAAGAATCTTGAATCCTGATGTCCCTAGCGCACTCTTGCTTACAGTGTTTGGCTCAGCATTGTTGGCGGCAGGAGTTGCCGACCTAGCTGGATTCTCCGGTGCGGTCGCAGCCTTTTTGGTTGGACTGATTTTGACCGGTGAGGTGGCCAACACGGTTCGAGGTCGCTTGGGATCACTTCGTGATCTATTTGCAGCCATTTTCTTTTTATTCTTTGGACTTTCCACCAACTTCTCCGACCTGGTCGAAGTTTTTCCGGCGGTAGCCGTTCTGGTGGTTGTCGGGGTGGCCGGCAAGTTCGCCGTTGGCTGGTGGATTTCCAAGGACCTGACGGAAAAGACAATGTGGATTAGAGCGGGGGCTTTTTTGACTCCCCGAGGTGAATTTTCGATGGTAATTGCTGCTTTGGCAGGCCCGGTGGTGTTGTCGGTTAGTCTTCAGGCAATCACATTGAGCTACGTTTTTATTACCGCAATTATTGGTTCGACAGTCATTCGGTCGATAAGAAGTACCTTTGATAAGGAGACCAAATGAGAATACACATCGCAACCGACCACGCTGGGCTTGAAACCAGTCACTTTTTGATCGAATCCCTCAAAGCCAGTGGTCACGAAGTTTTTGATCACGGGCCTGCCTCATACGATCCATTTGATGATTACCCAAGCTTTTGTATCAACGCAGCTTTGGCTGTAGCTCATGACGAACAAGCGGGAGTTGTAGCCCTTGGAGTTGTGCTCGGAGGTAGTGGAAACGGTGAGCAGATGGCAGCTAACAAAGTTAAGGGAATCAGGGCAGCACTAGTTTGGAATGAAGATACTGCAAAGCTTGCGCGCTCACACAATAATGCAAACGTTGTTGCACTTGGCGCTAGGCAGCACTCAAAAGAAGAAGTGCTTGACCTCATAGAGTTGTTTATCGCTGAACCGTTCAGCGGAGACGAGCGTCACGCCCGCCGAATTGGAAAAATCGACACCTACGAGCAAACCGGGGAAGTTGTTGCCTAAACAATCCGTCGACTGGTCTTCGGCTTTGTTTCTTAAGAGAAAAATGACGTCCTTTTTCGACAGCAGTTTTCTCAGACTAGGTGCCCAACAATTCCTGCTCAACAACTCAAGCCAGCTTGGGCGCACAAGCAAGACTGGCTAGCAGCTCATGCCAGAGGGCCATTCGATACATCGAATCGCTAATACTTTTCGAAATGAATTTCTAAATTCCAAGGTCAAGATATTCTCCCCGCAGGGGCGATTTGAGGCAGATGCCAAATTGGTTTCCGGAAGAAAGCTAGTGGCATCGACAGCTGTAGGAAAACAGCTTTTTCTCGATTTTGAAAACGAGTTAACGATCCGAATCCACCTGGGTATTTACGGCAAGTGGAATTTCTATAAGGTTCCTGTTGCCAAAGCTCCTGAGGTCTGGGGACAGGTGAGAGCACGTTTTGGTGCAACCAGCGCCTCTGCAGATCTTCGCGGGCCAACGGTTTGCGAAGTTATCGACCAGCAGGGCGTGCAGCTGGTTCTAAAGCGCCTCGGTCCAGATCCGCTGAATCCCGACCCAACGGGCTCTGAGGCGCTCAAATTTGTATCCAAGGTGAAAAACTCAAAGGCGCCGATTGGGGCAGCGCTTATGAATCAAGCTGTTATCAGTGGCATTGGCAACGTCTACCGAGCCGAGCTGCTATTTCGAGCTGGGTTAAATCCAAAAACTCCAGGCGAGCGTTTGAGCGAAGAGCAACTTATGGGCCTTTGGACTGACGCGGTGAAACTAATGCAAATAGGAGTCAAAAAGGGAGTGATGTTAACTCGTGATGAGTACCTGACCGGTCGAGTTCTGGTTCAGGACCGATACTTCGTTTATAAACGTGAAGGTCTGCCATGTCGAGTGTGCAACAAGGTTTTGGTGGTGGAAGAGTTTTTGGCAAGGAGGCTTTATTTTTGCCCTAAGTGCCAGTCTTGAGTATATCAAGGACAGGTTGGAGCGGGTGACGGGAATCGAACCCGCGCCATCAGTTTGGAAAACTGAGGCTCTACCATTGAGCTACACCCGCGAATCTGGTTCGCAACCCCTCTATTGTATGGGATAGACTTACCGAGGTTGTTGAAGGCCAAAAACCTTTAAATCACCGGGGTGTAGCGTAGTGGCTAGCGCGCCTGCTTTGGGAGCAGGATATCGCAGGTTCGAGTCCTGTCACCCCGACCAAAAAAACGACTCTGCCCTCTAGAGGGCTCATCCCCAGGAGATTAGTTTGAAAACCAAAGTCGATCGCATTAGTCCTACTCGCGTAAAGCTAAACATCGAAGTCACCCCCGAGGAATTCAAACCCTCGTTAGACCACGCTTATGAGCACATTGCCGAGCAGGTAAATGTTCCTGGCTTTAGAAAAGGCAAGATACCTGCGGCTATTTTGGACCAGCGTGTAGGCCGACCTGCCATCTTGGCGCACGCCATCAACGATGGTCTAGACGGCATATACAAGAAGGCCCTGGAGGAACAAAAGCTTCGACCGCTGGGCCAGCCCCAAGCAGACGTGAAAAGCTCGCCGGATGAGAAGACCTTCGCGGGAAACTTGGTTGTTGAGATTGAGGTCGAAGTTAGACCTGAGATAAAGCTCCCTACCTATAAGGGAATGAAGGTTGAAGTCGACACCATAAAGGTTGCAGGTAAAGAGATAGAAGAAGAACTTGACTCCCTGCGCGCTCGCTTTGGAACCCTGAGGACCGTTGATCGACCTGCCAAAAAAGGTGATTTCGTAGCAATTGATCTAACCGCTGAAATCGAAGGCAAGCAGGTCGACTCAGCCGAGAAAATCTCTTATGAAGTTGGTTCCGGCAACTTGCTTGATGGCATCGATGAGGCCATCGACACTCTTACCGCTGGCGAAACTACAGTGTTTCGCTCCAAGCTAGTCGGAGGCGACATGGCAGGAGTTGAGGCTGAGGTAACTGTAAAGGTCATCGCTGTCAAAGAGCGCGAGCTTCCGGTGGCAGACGACGCCTTTGCTCAGATGGCCAGCCAATTCGACACTCTAGAACAGCTCAAAGCGGACATTGAGACGCAGATTGCAAAAGCTAAGACCTATTCGCAGGGTGCTCAGGCAAGAACTGTTTTGACTGACAAGCTTCTGGAACTTGTCAAGGTTCCAGTTTCTAAGGAAATGATTGAGTCTGACGTCAACCGCCATCTGGAGGGCGAGGGAAGACTGCAGGACGACAAGCACCGCGCCGAAGTTACCGAAGAATCTGAAAAGTCTTTCAAGGTCCAGATGCTGCTTGACGAAATAGCAGAGGCCGAAAGTGTCAAGGTCAACGAGCAGGAGCTGATGCAGTACCTGGTTATGAGTAGCCAGAACTACGGCATGGATCCAAACGAATTCATTGAGACCATCAGCAAAAACGGCCAAGTGCCAGCGTTTGTCGGAGAGGTTTCGAGGCGCAAGGCTCTGCACATAGTGCTTTCAGAGGCAACCGTGACCGACAAAGCCGGGGCGGCTGTGGATTTGACCGACTTTCTTAAAGGAACCAGCCAGTCAGAAGACTCCCATGCTGGCCACGACCACGACTAGGACACGTACTTTATTGCCCTAGGCGAACAAGCCTAAATCTTGGGCCTTTTCGAAGTATCTTTGGTTCAGACAAGACTCATCGAAACTAGGAGCACCTCTACAAATGGCAGATAAAGCTATGGACAAGTTCTCAACCGTTGATCGGTTGCTAAAAGACCGAATCATATGGCTCGGCAGTGAAGTCAGAGACGAAAACGCCAATGACATTTGCGCAAAGATCTTGTTTTTGGCCGCCGAGGACTCCACAAAAGACATTTACCTTTATATAAATTCCCCAGGTGGATCCATCACTGCCGGAATGGCGATTTACGACACAATGCAGTACGTGCCGAACGACATCGTCACCGTGGGAATTGGTATGGCAGCTTCAATGGGTCAGTTCCTGCTTTCCTCGGGAACCAAGGGCAAGCGCTATGCGACCCCTAACACGAGAGTTCTTCTTCACCAGCCAAGCGGTGGTTTTGGAGGAACTGCTTCAGACATTCAGACTCAGGCTGAACTAATCATGTCGATGAAACGTCAGCTTTCTCAAATCACCGCGGACCAAACCGGAAAGACTGTCGAGCAAGTAATGGCCGATGGTGACCGCGACAAGTGGTTCACTGCTCAGGAAGCACTCGATTATGGATTTATTGACCACATTCAAGCATCGGCTGGCGCTGCCACTGGTGTTGGAACCAAGTAGGGAGAAACAGTAATTGTCTATTGATCTTTCAAAGCTGAGCCCAGAAGCTCGCTACATTCTCCCAAGCTTCGAGGAGCGAACCTCGTACGGGTTTAAGCGTCAGGACCCTTATAACAAGTTGTTTGAAGACCGAATCATTTTCCTAGGCGTTCAGGTTGATGACGCATCCGCCGATGACGTCATGGCACAGCTTCTGGTTCTAGAAAGCCAGGACCCAGACCGTGACATCACAATGTATATCAACTCACCAGGCGGATCTTTCACTGCTATGACTGCCATTTACGACACCATGCAGTACATTCGCCCACAAATTCAGACCGTTTGTTTGGGACAAGCCGCGTCTGCTGCTGCAGTTCTGCTTGCAGCAGGGTCTCCGGGAAAGCGTCTTGCACTGCCAAATGCCAGAGTTTTGATTCACCAGCCCTCCACCGGAGACGCCGGACGCGGCCAGGCCTCTGACATCGAAATCCAAGCCAAAGAGATTTTGCGCCTTCGCGAATGGCTAGAGGTGACCCTGTCTAAGCACTCCAATCGGTCAGTAGCCGAGGTAAACAAGGACATCGACCGCGACAAGATTCTTACAGCTGACGAGGCTTTAGAGTTTGGGCTAATTGACCAGGTCCTTACTTCTCGCAAGAACCCGATTTCGGCTAAGTAAATACTGTTGTGAACCTAACCTCCTTTGTCGGGGCTGGGTAATAGGGTTTTATCTATGACAAAACTCAGTGAGTCTGGCGACCTTCTCAAGTGCTCTTTCTGCGGAAAGAGCCAGAAGCAGGTGCGCAAGCTAATTGCCGGTCCAGGCGTGTACATCTGTGACGAGTGCATTGAGCTTTGCAACGAAATCATTGAAGAGGAACTAGGCGCGGCTGCCACCAAAGAGTTTGAAGACATCGAACTTCCAAAACCGAAGGAAATATACGGCTACCTTGACGAGTACGTAATCGGCCAAGACAAAGCTAAAAAAGTTCTGTCGGTTGCTGTCTACAACCACTACAAGCGCATTCGCTCAGCAGGTACTCTTACCGCCGCAGGTAAAGAGCACGATGCCATTGAGATCGCTAAGTCAAATATCTTGATGATTGGTCCAACCGGTTGCGGTAAAACTTATCTAGCCCAAACTCTCGCAAAGCGCTTAAATGTGCCTTTCGCCGTTGCGGATGCCACTGCGCTAACTGAGGCAGGGTATGTGGGTGAGGATGTTGAGAACATCCTGTTGAAGCTTTTGCAGGCCGCGGACTTTGATGTAAAACGCGCCGAGCAGGGCATCATTTACATCGATGAAATCGACAAAATTTCACGCAAAGCAGAAAACCCCTCAATCACAAGAGACGTTTCCGGTGAGGGCGTTCAGCAGGCGTTGCTAAAAATTCTTGAAGGAACTGTAGCTTCAGTCCCTCCCCAGGGCGGAAGAAAGCACCCTCAGCAAGAATTCATCCAGATTGATACCACAAACGTTCTTTTCATTGTCGCAGGAGCCTTTGCGGGCCTCGAGGAAATTATTTCTAACCGCTCAGGCAAGCGAGGCATAGGATTTGGCAACGAGGTAAGAGCTCACGGGATCGATCCAGACATTTTCAACGACGTACAGTCTGAAGATCTTCGAAAGTTTGGTTTGATTCCAGAATTCATCGGCCGTCTTCCCGTAATCGCTACCGTTGAGCCCCTTGACCGCGCTGCCCTAATGGACATTCTTACCGTTCCCAAGAACGCTTTGACTAAGCAGTATCAGCGGATGTTTGAGCTAGATGGCTTCGAGCTCGAATTTGATACTCCGGCACTTGAACTTATGGCTGATCTTGCCATCGAGCGCGAAACTGGAGCTCGTGGATTGCGGGCAATTCTTGAAAACATTCTCGGACCCATAATGTTTGAAATTCCAACCATGGAAAATCAAGGCATCGTCAAGATCACCAAGGATGTTGTACTCGGCAAGAAAGAGGCTGATATTGTCGCGTTCAAAAAGCCCGCGCAAGAAAAGTCTGCCTAGTAAATGACCCAGGCGGACCAGCCAACTAAAGAACTAAAAGCCCCTATCATCGCAGGGTTTGTCGCCTCTATCTCAGGATCGGCGGCGACCTTTGGTATTGCAATTGCGGGCCTGCTTGCGATGGGCGCTAGCCAGGACCAGACTTTCACAGCGCTTTTTGTTTTACTCATCGGCTATGGCCTCTTATCAACGGTTCTTAGCTACCGCTACAGAATGCCAATCTCAATTGTTTGGTCAACTCCAGGAGCGGCATTTTTAGCAGCTTCTGCTGGATTGGGTCTTGAATTCGAGCAGGCAGTTGGCGGCTTCCTAGTTTCTGGAGTATTGCTAACCATTACCGGCTTTTGGCCAGCGCTTTCAAGTCTGGTTCAAAGAATCCCTGCAGCAATTGCCAGCGCCATGCTCGCTGGAATTTTATTTGTTTTTGTGATCACTACAGTTAGAGCGTCAGTAGATTACCCACTTCTAGTTTTGCCATTTGTTGTTGTTTGGTTTTTCCTAAATCGAGTGCTTCCCATTTGGGCAACACCAATCGCGATTGTTTTAGCATTTGGACTAATGAGCGTCGACGTTGGGACTTCCTGGCTTGAGTCAGCAAGTCTGCTTCCAAAGTTTGATTTAGTAATTCCCTCGTTTGAACTAATTCCGATGGTTTCGATTGGAATTCCTCTGTACTTGATTACGATGGCGAGCCAGAATCTTCCAGGAATCGCCATTATGAAGGGCTACGGTTACACTGTCCCAGTTCGGGCAGTTATAGGTTCCACAGGTTTGGCCACTGTGGCTGCATCATTTTTTGGAGGGTTTGGAATGAACCTGGCCGCAATCACTGCAGCCATCAACGCTAATGAACAAGCTGCCAAAGACCCAAGCCGCCGGTGGGTTGCCTCATTCGTTGGCGGTCTGGTTTATTGGCTATTTGCCATAGGAGCCGGAGTCTTTGCAGCCTTCGTGCTAGCCGTCCCTTCAGAACTCCTGTTGGCAATTGTGGGCATCGCACTTCTTCCAAGCTTTATTTCGGCTATCGGAATTTCTTTAGAGGATAAGCAGACCAGACTTCCCGCCGCCATCACATTTATCGTTGGGGCAGCCGGGATTAGTGTGTTTGGAATCGGGGGAGCGTTCTGGGCACTGGTTGCGGGCTTGCTCGTGCTGGGGTGGCAGAACTATCCAATAAAACGCAAAGGCTAACTAGTTGGCTTGAACACCACATCTTGAATGATGGTTTCGGCTCCGCTCACAATCTTCAACTCGGATATTTTTCCAACCGCCTTCAGATCGCTTTCAATCAGCGCCAGTTCCGTTTCCCTAGGCGAGCTGATGGTCAAGCTTTCAATCTCAGCCTTCATAGATAGCTGCTGGTCGGACTTGGCTTTTCGGATCCCAATCAAAGCTTCCGCTGCCACGGACATTATCGAAGATGATGCCCCAGCGCTAAAGCGAGATAATTCATTGCTGGTTGGCCAGCTGGCTTTATGAATAGTGCCTGATTGCCACCAGCTCCACGCTTCTTCGGTGGCGAAAGGAATAAAAGGAGCCAACAGCCTAAGTAAGTTGTGAAGCGCGATGCGAAGAGCAACCGCGGCTGAGGCCTGGGCCTCGGGTGTGGTTGCTTGTCCGTAGGCTCGTTCTTTCACAAGTTCAAGATAATCATCGGTGAAGTTCCAGAAGAAAGTTTCGGTAACTTCCAGGGCTTTTGTGTGATCGTAGGTTTCAAACGCCCTGGTCGCCTGCTCAACAACTTCTGAGAGTGAAGCCAGCATAGCTTTATCGATCGCCTCAGTTACTTCTTCCTGTGATGAATTGGTCTCGAATGACAGCACAAACTTTGCGGCGTTTAAGACCTTTATGGCAAGGCGTCTTCCGACCTTCATTTGCCCGATGTCGAAAGCCGCATCTGTTCCAAGTCTTGCTGAAGACGCCCAGTAGCGAACTGCATCGGAGCCATGCTCGTCCAGTAAGTCATTTGGAACCACAACATTACCTTTGGACTTTGACATTTTCTTTCGATCCGGGTCAAGAATCCATCCGGATAAGGCAGCATCTGACCAAGGCAGCACTCCTTCTTCTTGGAAAGAGCGAAGCACGGTCGAGAACAGCCAAGTCCTAATAATGTCTTGACCTTGAGGCCTGAGATCAAATGGGAACACCTTGGCATATTTGTCTGGGTCAGAAATCCAACCACCTGCAAGCTGTGGGGTCAATGAAGAAGTTGCCCAGGTGTCCATAATGTCGACTTCTCCGATGAAGCCGTTTGGTTTGCCGCGCTGTTGCTCAGTGAAACCAGAAGGAGCTTGGCTTGAAGGATCAACTGGAAGCTCCGAGAGATCCGGAGTTAGTACCTTTTCAAAGTCCGGGTTGCCGTCGGCGTCTAGCTGATACCAAACCGGAATTGGCACTCCAAAAAAGCGCTGTCGCGAAATGAGCCAGTCTCCCGTAAGGCCGTTGACCCAGTTTTCGAAGCGCACACGCATGAAGTCAGGGTGGAATTTCAAAGTCTTGCCGAGATCAATTAGCTTTTCGCGAAGTGCTTGGTCTCGGCCACCATTTCTGATGTACCACTGGCGGGTTGAAACAATTTCTAGTGGTTTGTCGCCCTTCTCAAAGAATTTGACCGGGTGAGTAATCGGCTTTGGTTCGCCAACCATGTCTCCTGAGGACTTGAGAAGTTCAACTATGGTTTGCTTTGCTGAAAACACGGTCTTTCCAGCAAGCTGAGCAAATATCTCCTTGCCTTTAGCATCTGTGATTACCTCAGGCGCTTCAGACAAGATGCGCCCATCCCAACCTAAGATTGCACGGTTTGGGAGGTCGAGCTCGCGCCACCAAATAACGTCAGTGACGTCACCAAAGGTACAAATCATTGCTATTCCCGAACCTTTGTCTTTTTGCGCAAGGTGGTGAGGCAGAACTGGAACCTCAACTCCGAACAGCGGAGTCTTAACAGTTTTGCCAAACATAGGCTGGTAGCGCTCATCATCTGGATGAGCAACAAGTGCAACACATGCCGGAATAAGTTCTGGCCTTGTAGTTTCGACAAAGATCTTGCCATCTGGGCCATCAAAACCGATGCGGTGATAGGCACCTGGCTGATCGCGATCTTCGAGTTCGGCTTGTGCAACGGCGGTTCGGAAAGTGACGTCCCAAAGGGTCGGAGCCATTGCCTGGTAAGCCTCACCGCGAGACAGGTTGTTCAAAAACGCCTGTTGAGAAACTGCTTGGGCATCTGGAGAAATAGTTTGGTAAGTCTGCGACCAGTCAATTGACAGACCAAGCTGACGCCACAGCGCCTCGAAGTGCTTCTCGTCTTCCTGGGTCAGTTTTTCGCAAAGCTCAATAAAGTTCCGTCTTGAAATTGGAATCTGATCGGCAGCCTTGGAAGATTTTCCATCGCCACCTTCGAAAGGAGGAGTGAAGCCGGCTTGATAAGGCAGACTCGGGTCGCAGCGCACACCATAGAAGTTTTGGACTCGACGCTCGGTGGGAAGACCGTTGTCATCCCATCCCATTGGGTAATAAACGGCCTTGCCGAGCATCCGCTTGTATCGAGCAATTAGGTCGGTGTGAGTGTAGCTAAAAACGTGACCCACATGGAGCGAACCAGACACCGTTGGGGGTGGGGTATCGATAGAGAAGATGTTGGCCTTTTCGGCTGAATTGTCGAAACTATAGGTTCCAGAAGCGTCCCAGTCAGCTCCCCATTTTGCTTCAAGACCTTCAACTCCCACCTTGTCCGGGGTAGACGCGGCGCGGGCAAAGCTATTTTCTGATGATTGCTGATTATCCAAAGGTCAAAGTCTCCATAAATGGGGGTCGTTACAGGTTAACATTGTCAGAGAATACCGAACACATCAGCCAGAAAGCCCTCAATGTATCCCCAGAACTCGGCCGGCAAGGCTTTCGGCGTAAACCCGAGCCCTTCATTCCCGGAAATCGAGAGACGGATCCTTGAATACTGGGATAAGGCAGGCATTTTTCAGGAATCTATTGATCAGCGCAAGGCTGAAGGAGCAGAAGAATTCGTCTTTTATGACGGGCCTCCTTTTGCCAATGGCCTGCCTCATTACGGGCACCTTCTTACTGGGTACACCAAAGACCTAGTTCCCCGCTTCAAGACCATGCAGGGATACCGAGTTGAGCGCCGATTTGGTTGGGACACCCATGGTCTTCCGGCTGAGGTTGAAGCCGAGCGTCAGCTTGGCATTTCAGGTCGTCCGGAAATTGAAAAGTATGGTGTTGACAAGTTCAATGCCTACTGTAAAACCTCAGTACTGAAGTACACCGAGGACTGGAGACGCTATGTCACTCGTCAGGCTCGCTGGGTTGATTTTGACAACGACTATAAAACTTTGGACACCAATTACACCGAGAGTGTCATTTGGGCTTTCAAGGAGCTTTACAAAAAAGGCCTGATTTATGAAGGCTTCAAAGTTTTGGCTTACTGCTGGAGGTGTGAAACACCACTTTCAAACCACGAGCTGAGAATGGATGATGAGGTCTACAAAACTCGTCAGGACCAAACCGTCACCGTGACCTTCCCCATCCTTGGGGGAGAACTTGATGGCGTTCGCATGCTGGCATGGACTACAACCCCATGGACACTGCCAACGAACTTTGCACTTGCGGTCGGTCCAAAGATTGCTTACGCCGTCGTACCTGCTGGGCCAAATGGCGCAGCTGACGGAGGAGATTCGAAGGTTAAGTATTTGATTGCAGCTTCCTTGCTAGGTAGCTATGCGAAGGATCTAGGTTTTGATGATGCCGAATCAGCAGTTGAGGCAACCGAAAAAACTATCTTGGGTAAAGACCTTGGTGGTCTTCGCTACACCAGGCTTTTTGACTATTACGCTGACGAGGAAAAGTTCGATACTAAAAATGCTTGGCAAGTTCTAGTCGGGGATTACGTTGCAGACAATGAAGGAACCGGAATCGTTCACCAGGCACCTGCTTATGGTGAGGATGACCAAAAGCTCTGTGAAGCTGCTGGTATCCCGGTTTACGTCTCGGTGAACGAGCGTGGCCAGTTCAATTCGGTAATTCCTGACTTTGAAGGCCAGCACGTTTTCGATGCCAACAAGCCAATCACGCAAAAAATCAAGACCCAGGGTCGATTGCTTCGACAGGCGAGCTACGAGCACCCCTACCCACATTGCTACCGCTGCAAGAACCCGCTGATCTACAAAGCAGTATCTTCTTGGTTTGTTGAAACCACCAAAATCAAAGACCGAATGTTGGAACTAAACCAGGAAATCGACTGGACCCCGGCCCACACTAAAGACGGCTCTTTTGGGAAGTGGCTCGAGAATGTCCGCGATTGGGCCATTAGCCGAAACCGTTTTTGGGGAGCACCGATTCCAGTTTGGAAATCAGATGACCCCAACTATCCGCGTATCGATGTTTACGGCTCAATGGAGGAGTTGGCAAAAGACTTCGGTAAAGCGCCGGAGGATTTTCACAGACCATTTATTGATGATCTAACGCGGCCTAATCCCGATGACCCGACCGGCAAGGCAACAATGAGACGTATACCGGAAGTTCTTGACTGCTGGTTTGAGTCTGGCTCGATGCCATTTGCACAAGTTCACTACCCCTTCGAAAATCGCGACTGGTTCGAAACCCACAATCCAGGTGATTTCATCGTCGAATACGTCGGTCAAACAAGAGGCTGGTTCTACACCCTGCACGTTCTGGCAACTGCATTGTTCGACCGCCCAGCTTTCAAGAGCGCAATCTCACATGGAATCGTTCTGGGCAATGACGGACAAAAGATGTCCAAGTCACTGAAAAACTATCCAGATGTTTACGAGGTATTTGACCGTGATGGCTCTGATGCCATGCGGTGGTTCCTGATGTCCAGTCCAATTCTCCGAGGTGGGAACTTAGTTGTTACCGAGCAGGGTATTCGTGAGGGAGTGCGTCAGGTGTTGCTTCCACTTTGGAACACCTGGTACTTCTTCTCGCTCTACGCAAACGCATCTAACTACCAGGCGAAATACTCAATATCTAGCGAAGATGTTTTGGATCGCTATCTGATTGCTAAAACTCGCGACCTAATAATCGGTGTCGAGCAAGATCTCAACCAGTACGACTCTTACGCAGCGTCTGCAAAACTTCGAGACTTTAGTGATGTGCTTACCAACTGGTACGTCCGTAGATCTAGGGATCGCTTTTGGGCGGGAAATGAAGAAGCGTTTGACACCCTCTACACAGTTTTGGAGATGGTCACCAGGGTCGTGGCCCCGCTTCTACCTATGGTCGCTGAGGAAATTTGGCGGGGACTTACTAGCGGAAAGAGTGTGCACCTAGAACACTGGCCAGATGCTAAGCAGCTCTCATATGACAAGGATTTAGTAGTTGCAATGGATCAGGTTAGAACAGTTAGCTCGGTAGCTCTTGGGCTTCGAAAGACCAATGGACTGAGGGTAAGACTGCCTCTTTCAAAACTAACTGTGGTCACCCCTGACGCGAGCAAACTTGAAAGCTTTGCCACTATCATCGCCGAAGAACTAAATGTTAAAGAAGTAGAGCTCGTCGAACTTGCGGTGGAGTCAACGCAAGCCTTTGGTGTTGAAAAACAGTTGACAGTCAACTCCAGAGCCTTGGGGCCAAGACTGGGTAAGCAGGTTCAAGAAATCATCCAAGCAGCTAAGGCTGGTAACTGGGAGTTGACGGGATCTTCAGTGTCTGTAAACGGAGTAGAGCTAATTGAAGGCGAGTACGAGATCAGCCTGGTTGCCAAGGACGAATCCAGCGCAGAGAAATTGATTGGAATTTTGCCAGCTGGTGGCTTTGTAATTCTCACCCGAGTTGTCACCGATGAACTAGCGGCTGAGGGTCTTGCTAGAGATGTAATCCGCGCTATCCAGCAGGCCAGAAAAGACGCTGATTTCGATGTTTCAGATCGAATTGCAACTGAACTTTTCGGAGACCAAGACGTTCTTGCTGCTATCCAAGCTCACGAGGGTCTGGTCAAGAACGAGACGCTGACACTTGAGCTAAAACTTATTGAGAGCTCTAGCTTGAACTCCCCGGTTCCAGTCGGTGAGTCACAGCAGGTAGCAATCACGGTGGCTAAACTTTGAGCTCGGACCCCAACGACGACAAGTATTGGGCTTCCCAAACCGATTTAGTTTTGGAAAAACTCCTTCATCGTATTCCTGAAAACAAAATCAGGCCAAGACTTGAACCAACGAAGCGAGCCGTTGAACTTCTAGGAGATCCTCAAAAGGCATATCGCATAATCCATGTCACCGGAACTAACGGAAAGACCTCCACAACTAGGTTTATTGAGCGCATTCTGCGCGAGCATGGCCTTCGCACTGGAAGGTTTACTTCACCTCATCTTGTGAGACTAAACGAGCGCATGGCTCTCGATGGAGAACCAGTAAGTGATGAGCAACTCATCAGCGTCTATGCCGACATCGAACCGATTCTTGAATTTGTTGATCAGGAACTAAAGGAGGCAGGTGAAAACCCTCTGACTTTTTTTGAAGCCCTAGCCGTTTTGGGTTTTGCGGTATTTGCTGATGCCCCGGTGGACGTGCTCGTTCTAGAAGTGGGCATGGGAGGTGCTTGGGACTCCACCAACGTTGCCGACGGCGACGTAGCTGTCTTCACTCCGATCGATCTAGATCACATGGACAGACTTGGAAACACAGTGCAAGAAATTGCCGAGACCAAATCCGGAATCATAAAATCAGGAAGCATTGTCATTAGCTCAGCGCAGAGTCCGGAGGCGCTTGCAGTCTTGGAAAAAGCAGCAGCAAAAACCGCCGAGAGTTTCAAGCTGCAGGGCCGTGATTTTGACGTAGCGGTGGCAATACCTAATGCAACTGGCCAATCTATTTCGTTTTCTGGTCTAGCGGGAAACTATGGCCCTTACGAGGCACCGGTTTTTGGAACGCATCAGTCTCAGAACATTGCTGTTGCTGTTAGTGCTGTGGAGGCATTTCTGGGTGGTGGCAAAATTGCGATTTCAGATGATGTGCTGCGAACGGCCATCGCAGACGCTTCATCGCCAGGAAGACTTCAGCTTGTAAAGACCGAACCGCCGCTACTTCTGGACGGGGCCCATAATCCCTCAGGTGCTGTCAGTTTGGCTAGTACGCTGCGATCTGAATTTTCGGGCCAACCTCTTGTGGCAGTAGTCGCTGTCCTTGCAGAAAAAGATGCGGAAGGCCTGCTGTCAAATCTTGCTGGCGTTTTCGAAAGCGTTGTCATTACGGAGTCTTCTTCACCAAGATCGATGCCAATCGCTGAGCTGGAGCCTCTAGCTTCCGAATCACTAGGGGGAGACGTGATGGCCTTCTCTGATTTCCGAGCAGCTCTTGACCGAGCTAAGGAAATTGCCAGCGAGATAACTGGCATGGTTGTTGTGACGGGTTCGATTACCTTAGTAGGGGACGTAATAAAGATGATTCAGGAGGAATCCGATGCGGAATAGATCCACCAAGGCAACTCTTGGCTCGCTCGTCATGGTTTTTCAATCCGTGGTCGTCTTTTTTGCGACACTGGTTGGCTTTGGCCTTCAGGTTTACCCTGACCCCGCCGTCATATGGGGAGTGGGCCTAGGTTTGTCCGTGGTCCTGATGATATTCCCAGCAGTACTTGGAAAGCCAGGCACTTACAAGCTGGGATGGGCTTTACAGATTCTAGTTGTGTTGCTTGGCCTCTGGGTTCCGCTGATGTATTTTCTGGGCACCGTATTCCTAGGAATGTGGGCATGGGGAATGATTGCCGGTGGGACAATTGACAAAGCTCGTGCAGCAAAGAATAAATTAGATTCAACAGAAAGTGGCAACTAATGACAGAGCAAACTCTAGTTCTCATAAAGCCAGACGGTGTCTCACGATTGCTAACCGGAGAGATAATTTCTCGGATTGAGCGAAAAGGTTACATCGTCACTGGCCTAAAGATGCTCGTGCCAACGAGTGACCAGCTGGCCGCACACTACGCCGAACATGAAGGCAAGCCCTTCTATGCGCCTTTGATTGAGTTCATGTCATCAGGCCCTATTGTTGCGATAAGACTTGAAGGCAATCGAGTAATCGAGGGATTTAGATCACTGGCCGGAACCACCGACCCTACTACTGCCGCTCCAGGAACTATTCGTGGAGACTTAGGAAGAGACTGGGGCGAAAAGGTTCAAAAGAACCTTGTTCACGGTTCAGACTCAGTTGAATCAGCAAAACGCGAATTAGGTATTTGGTTTAGCTAAAAAAGACTTGGCCACAAATCCCAGAAACGCCAAATCGTAGTTGTGATGATGGCGGCAAAAGTTGCGAAACTAAACAACCAGTGCCAGTCATATGCGGCAACGAAGAATCCCATGGTCTTGATTGGGACCGGGACAATTCCTTCACTGGTTGCGAACAGAAACTGTTTCCAAAACATTGGAATCATTCCAGTCCAGGCCACCATGCAGTAAGGGCAAAGGGCACCGATATCAAAAAGACTTTGGCTAAAGAGCCATATCACGAATGCAAATCCACCAGTCATTGCCAGTGTGAAAATTTGCCAGAACCATTTGGCAAATTTTGCGCCCGACAACATCGCAACTCCGATTAAAACTGGTGCAAAAAATGCCGCCAACCCAATCAGGGTATTTGGAAAGCCAAGGAGCGTGGCTTGCCAAGTAAGCATTACCGACTTGCATGAGATAAATGGACTTATGTCGCAACTTAGAACGGCGTCCGGGTTGGCAGCCACGTTGAGTCGCTCAATCGTCAGGGCTAGGGCCGCTGCCCAGCCCACGATTCCACCAGAGATGAGCATCCAGGCCAATGACGTTGTCCCTGCAATCAGGGGTTTTTGCATGGGGGTTTGGCTCATAACACAAGTATTCCATGGCGATTACGGCGCTTCTGTCGAATTGGTGTAATAATTGACAAGTAAGCAGTAAGGAGCCACAACCTCCCGCTTAGAAGATTTATCGAGCATTTGGCTCCAAGGCATAAGACCCATCGGGCAGCTGGCAGGGCGCCGTGACAGCAATGACTCGCAACTACATAGGTTTAGTCGGCGGCAAAAGTCGCTGATAAGGATTTAGAGCCGGTATCTCGGTCAAGTGTGTGGACTTTGGCCAACCGGCGGCTTGGAGTGCACCTTAAATGGTGAAGGCAAAAGACGATTCATTAAAAGCCGATAAGTCTGTAAAAAAGGCAACGAAGTCACCAGTGACAAAAGATCAGAAGGTCGCTCCCGACAAGAGCTCGAAGAAGTCCGTTGACAAGAAGGATTCGGCCAAGAAGCTCAACGCAAAGCCACCGGCGGAAGCTGGTGTGGCAAAGTCCAAGAAGGTAGAGCCAGTGAAGTCGGCGCCAGCGCGAAGCGCGACCTCGCTTATCTTTCAGGCCCCTGACCTTCCGGCGGTTGAGCCTCGTAAAAAGGCCCCAGCTAAAAAGACAGCCGACAGTGAATCCGAAAGCCACCTTCGCAGACGCTCACGTCGCCGAGCTGGTGAACCAATAGACGTTAATGCAGACGCACCGAATGTGGTTGTTAAGGTTCGAACTCCGCGGGCTCCAAAAGAGCCAAGTAACGAACCTCAGCGAGTCAAAGGTTCAACCAGATTAGAGGCCAAGAAACAGCGCCGCCGTGACGGAAGGGATTCTGGCAGAAGACGCCAGACAATTACCGAAACTGAGTTCCTAGCCCGTCGAGAATCAGTAGATCGCATGATGCTGGTTCGATCTAAGGACGACAAGATTCAGCTCTGCGTATTGGAAGATAAAGTCCTAGTTGAGCACTACGTGGCACAGACTCAGGACGGGTCTCTAATTGGAAATGTTTATCTTGGTAAGGTTCAAAACGTTCTTCCTTCCATGGAAGCGGCCTTCGTGGACATCGGACGCGGAAGAAACGCCGTCTTGTACTCTGGCGAGGTTAACTGGGAAGCTGACGGGCTAGATGGTCAGCCAAGAAAAATTGAACTGGCACTGAAATCTGGCGACACTCTTTTGGTTCAAGTGACTAAAGACTCGGTTGGGCAAAAGGGTGCGCGCTTGACCTCACAGGTGTCGCTACCAGGCAGGTACGTAGTTTATGTTCCAAACGGCAACCTAAATGGAATCTCACGAAAGCTGCCAGAGTCCGAGCGAGTGAGACTCAAGAAGATCTTGAAGGACATTGTTCCCGAAGAAGCAAGCGTAATCGTTAGAACTGCTGCCGAAGGCGCCACCGAAGAGCAGCTCACTCTCGATGTTGAAAGACTGCAGGCTCAGTGGGATGGAATTCAGAAGAAGATAAAGAAGGCTACCCCTCCGACACTTCTTCACTCTGAGCCTGACCTTTTGGTGAAGATAGTTCGTGATGTGTTCAATGAGGACTTCCAGAAGATGATTATCTCTGGCGATGATGCCAAGACTGTGATTACCGACTACCTTGAGTCTGTTGCGCCAGATCTTATGGACCGTGTCGAACTCTACGACGGCAAGGAAGACTTGTTTGAGCGCTATCGCGTTGGTGAACAAATTGGCAAAGCCCTCGAGCGTAAGGTGTACCTGCCCTCTGGTGGCTCATTAGTTATTGACCGCACTGAGGCCATGACTGTGGTGGATGTGAATACTGGCAAGTTCATCGGGTCCGGCGGAAACCTAGAAGAGACTGTCACAAAAAACAACTTGGAAGCTGCCGAAGAGATTGTTCGCCAGCTAAGACTGCGTGACATTGGTGGAATCATCGTTGTTGACTTTATAGACATGGTTTTGGAATCGAACCGCGACCTGGTATCCAGAAGGCTTATCGAGTGCTTGGGTAGAGACCGAACTAAGCATCAAGTCGCTGAAGTGACCTCCCTTGGGCTAGTGCAAATGACCAGAAAGAAGCTAGGTCTTGGTCTGCTTGAGTCATTCTCTGAGCCCTGTGAGGTTTGCAGCGCTCGAGGAGCAATCGTGCATCACGAACCTATGATGCGAACTCGCAGCTCCAACGAGGGCAAACCGGACAAAAAGCGCAAAGGTCACATGGACGTTGCCAACGTCGTAACCCCAGAGCGCGCCTCTGAAATCAACTCAGTGGTAGCCAAGATTGCAGCCTCAACTATGGGGACTGGGAAAATCGAGTCCAAGAAGGCCGGGCAAGACACAAAGACCGAGCCAACGCTAGAGGGAATCCTGGAAGCTTTGCCCGAAGCCAAGGCTGAAACCAAAGCCGAGCCCAAGCGCAAGCCCAGGCGGGCAACCAGCCCGGCCAAGGTTGACCCAGGCGCTTAAGCCCTATTAGACTAGGGAGCTGTTGCCCAGGTGGCGACTTCCCATACTTAGAAAAAGGTAAATCAAGTGGTTTTCGCAGTAGTTCGCGCAGGCGGCCGTCAGGAAAAGGTTTCAGTTGGAACAATTGTGACTCTTGACCGCATCAAGGCCGATGCCAATGGCAAGATTCAGCTTCCAGCACTACTACTTGTGGATGGCGACAAGGTCACAACCGATGCCAGTGCACTTGCTGCAGTCAAGGTAACCGCAGAAGTTCTACACGACCTTCGTGGCCCAAAAATTGTCATTCAGAAATACAAGAACAAAACCGGCTACAAAAGACGACAAGGTTTCCGTTCAGAACTTACTCGCGTCCAGGTACTAGAGATCAAGTAGAGGATTAGAACAAATGGCATCCAAAAAGGGAGTTAGCTCCACCAGAAACGGTCGCGATTCCAACGCCCAGCGCCTAGGCGTAAAGCGTTACGCAGGCCAGGAAGTAAACGCCGGTGAAATCATCGTGCGCCAGCGCGGAACTCACTTCCACCCGGGAAAAAACGTTGGCAAGGGCAAAGACGACACTCTGTTTGCTCTAGCTGCCGGAGCCGTTGAATTCGGCACTAAGGGCGGGCGCCGCGTAGTAAACATCGTCGAGGCTGCATAAGTCTAGATCGACAAAAGTTTCTACTAAAGGCGAGCCAGCGGCTCGCCTTTAGTTATTTGTGAAGGAGGAAGACGTATGGTCTCATTTGTTGACCAAGTCACTCTTCACTTGCGCGCTGGGAACGGTGGTAAGGGCTGTGTATCGGTAAAGCGTGAAAAGTTCAAACCGCTTGGTGGCCCGGACGGTGCCGACGGCGGACGCGGTGGAAGCATTTCTTTGTTTTCCGATGCGAACACCACAACACTTCTGGACTTTCACTTCCATCCACATAGAGCTGCTGGCGATGGCGCTGCGGGAGCGGGAGATTTTAGAAATGGCGCTCAGGGCGAAGACCTAAAGCTTCCTGTTCCGGTTGGAACAATTGTCAAAAAACCAAACGGTGACTTGATAGTCGATCTGGACGAAGCAGGCATGGAACTGGTAATTGCCGAGGGTGGCGTCGGGGGACTAGGAAATGCCGCGCTCTCGAGCACTAAAAGGAAAGCCCCAGGCTTTGCTCTTTTGGGAGTACCGGGATGGTCTGGCGAGGTTGTTCTTGAACTAAAAACCGTTGCCGACATCGCACTAGTTGGTTACCCATCATCAGGTAAGTCCTCCTTGATTGCCGCTGTATCTGCGGCAAGACCAAAGATTGCGGACTACCCGTTTACAACACTTCACCCAAACCTCGGAGTTGTTCAAGCCGGTGAAACAAGATTCACAATCGCCGACGTACCGGGTCTAATTGAAGGAGCCAGCGAAGGTAAGGGCCTTGGGCTTGAATTTCTTCGGCACGTAGAGCGTTGCTCGGCACTTATGCACGTAATTGACTGCGCAACTTTGGAGCCCAACCGCGATCCAGTTTCAGACTTGGACAAGGTACTAAAAGAACTCGATGCCTACAAAGTGCCTGAGGGCCAGACACCGCTAACTCAGCGCCCGGCGCTAATTGCACTTAACAAGATTGATATTCCAGATGGTAAAGAGTTAGCCGATTTCATTCGCCCCGAGCTTGAAGCTCGTGGCTACCAAGTTTTTGAGGTTTCAGCAGCTTCGCACGCTGGACTTAAAGAGCTTAAGTACGCAATGGCAAAACTGGTTGATGCTGATCGTCTTGAAAAGGCAAAGTTGCCGGCTCGTCCGAAGATTCAGTTGATGCAAGCTAAAAAGGAAGACAACAAATTTATCATTACTCGCGAGATGCGAGGGGTCGAAGAGTTCTTTAGAATTTTAGGCACCAAGCCCGAGAGGTGGGTTGCTCAAACTGATTTTGGAAACGAGGAAGCAGTTGGGTATTTAGCAGATCGACTCGCAAAACTTGGCATCGAAGATGCTCTGTTCAAGGCTGGTGCCTCTAACGGCTCAACTGTAGTTATCGGTGCCGGTGACGGCGTCATATTTGACTGGGAGCCAACTATCTCTTCGACGGCTGAGCTATTGGTTAGTCCTCGTGGCACCGACCCAAGGTTTGGTCCGCTAAACGAACGCCGAACGAACGTTGAACGCAGAAAGCGTTACCTAGAGATGATGGACGCTAGGGCTGCTCTGCGCGAGAAAATGGAATCGGAGCGAAAGTCTGGAATTTGGTCAAAGCCAGAAGATTTTGAGGAGAAGAACTAATTGTCTGATCACGGACAGTGGCTGCTTAGAGCCAAGCGCATCG
>WLGB01000008.1 GCA_009703455.1 Actinomycetota bacterium | reverse complement strand
TAGTTGCCTTACGGCGCATGTTTGAGGGCCTTTAGCTCAGTTGGTAGAGCGCCACGTTTACACCGTGGATGTCATCGGTTCGAGCCCGGTAGGGCCCACAGATAGCGACCATTGGACCTTAGCGGCGATAGGATTTGGCTATGTTTCAACCGAACCCTCCTGAGCCAAGGTCATTACCTGACGCTGAGCTAAACGCGAAAATTGCCCAGCTACAGAGTCAACCCGGTGGCCTGGTGGCTGCGATGGCTCTCATCGAGGAGCAATCCAGGCTTCGTCAAGAAGATTCCCTAGAGCTTTCGAAATGGCAACTCCAAGCTCAAATGCTTGCAGCAACTGCCACAGCTGAGCCCGCAATTTCTGAACTCCAAGATCCGGCATTCACGCGGACACCGACATTGCCAGAACCGGCCGCCACTCAGCCACGGAGCGAAGTTCCTGCCGAGCCAAAAATCGAGATGGTGAGTACGCCAGCGCCCGTGGCTCCAGTCCAACCGATAGCTGCTGCCGAAGCAATCGACGACATTGTGACCGCACTCAACGCAGCTTACGTCCAAGTCGCAACTGAGCCAGAAAAACCAAAATCTGCACTGCCACAGTCGGTCGCTGGGGCGCAGGATTCGCAACCTTCCTCGTATGAAACCACCGCAGAGGTTCCAGAACCTCTCGAGAGTCATGTTTTTGGCGATCAAAAAACAGATATTTCTGAAGAACGTGACCGGTCAACCGGTGAGTTGACGGTTCTTGAAGATACTGGGCCAACTGGGACTTCGGCTGCGCTTAGTTGGTCATGGTTAGCCATTGCTTCGACTCCTTTGACTTTGGTACTGGCTGCAGTTTTGAAAGAGGCAGGGATATCTTTTTCTCAGGCTCTGATTTTGCTCGGAGCAGTTGTCCTTGGGACCTCCATTTTGGCTTCTATTGGAGCAATGGCAGCGGTTAGGGGCTCTAGTTCAATGACACTTGTCTCCAGGGCCTCTTTTGGGGTTTGGGGAAATGCTCTTCCAGGAACCTTAATGCTTCTGGTAAGGATTTTCTGGAGTGCATCGCTGGTTCTTTTTGCCACACGTGTTATTTCGCCATTGGTATCCAATCAGTCATGGTTTACAAACATAGTCACAGCTCTAGCCTTGCCCCCCGAATTTACAGCAACGATGATTGTAGTTATCCCACTAGTAGTTATTTCGTCGGTGCTGGCAGGGTTTGGCGGGTCAGTAATGCTGCGACTTCAGCAGCTAACTGCAATCGTGGCTGTTGTTGGACTTGGAGTTATTGGCTACTTTGTGATCAGAAACTATTCTCTTCAGGATCTGGAAAGTGGTGTGGCCATCCCCGGCTCCTCTTTTGTAGATCTTGGCCTGCTTGTGGTTGCCCTTTTGAGCTTTACTGTTTTTTCATTGAGTGGCGACTTCGCCAGGAAGCTTCCGTCCGAGACTCCCGGTTCGAAGGTGTTTTTCTTAAGTTTTGTTTCAACATCGTTTATCCCATTAGCTTCCGGAGTAATCGGTCTACTGTGGCTTTACATGGCCGGCGATACTCTCGGCTCCTCGTTGTCGGATGAGCTTTTGGCAACGGTAGCTAGCTCAGCTCCCATTTGGGTATTCGTCCCATTTGTGGTCGCAGTTGGCATGTCTGCTCTGCACCTAATGGCCAGTTCTTTGTACTCTTTGTCGGGAAACATATTCGGTCTCGTAAAAATCAATGGCTGGGTTTCTCAGCTTCTAATTGTTCTATTGGTGTTGGCCACAGTGTTGGTTCCTAGCTATCTTGTTGCAGTGTCTACCCTTCAAGAGGCGGTAATTGAGTTGATGCTAATTGGAGGGGTTGTTGCAGCGGCTTGGGCCGGGGTTTTCGTATCAGACGCCTTGGCCAGAACTCGCGGCTATCATGAAGTCTCCCTCACACGTGAGTATGGGTTCTACGGAAAACTAAACTTTGCAAATGTCATTGGTTTCTTGCTGTCGGTTGGACTTGGTCTAGGTTACATAAATGGCGGCCCGCAGCTATCTTCCTGGACTGGATATCTTGGAAATCTCACCCCTGAGATTTTTGAGTTAGTCGGATCAAACATAGGACTAGCCATGGCCTTTGGTCTGGCTGTGCTGTTTCCGATTGTTTTCGGTATTCCGAGAATTAGGAAACAAGAGAAAAGCCTTGCCGAACTTGATGAACGACGCCAGGAGCTCAAGGAGTTCCTTGACGCTGCCCAGTAGATCGATGTCGCTGCCTCTTTCTAATCTTGTTCAAGTCTTCGAATCACTCTGGCCGGTTTCAGGTGCAGAGGAATGGGATAGACCTGGTCTAACTACTGGACGTCTGGATCAGCCAGTCCAGAATGTTTTGTTAGCTGTGGATGTGACTATGGCGGTGATGGCTGAGGCTGTTGCTTTGGACTGTAACCTTATTGTTTCCCACCACCCTCTTCTTCTCAAGGGCGCAAATTTTCTGGCTGAGGACCAACTAAAGGGTGAGTTGGTGTCTTTTGCAATTAGGAACTCAATCGCTTTATATTCGGCTCATACCAATGCTGACGTTGTTGTTGGCGGCGTGTCGGACGTTTTGGCAAATGCCATTGGTCTTCGGGGTGCAGCACCGCTGGTGAGCACCAGCGCTGGTGTTGGACACGGGCGGATTGGCAAATTAGACAAACCAATTTCGCTTTTGGAATTTGCAAATCAAGTTGCCGCTATTCTGCCCAGATCGAACGCTCCAGTTCGAGTGTCAGGAGATCTAACTCGCCTGATTGAGAAAGTTGCCGTGGTTGGCGGAGCGGGGGACAGCTTCATTTCCCAAGCACAGGCTCAGGGTGCGCAATGTCTTGTCACGAGTGACTTGCGCCACCACGTTAGTGTAGATGCATCCACTGACCCTACAAATTCTCTTAGCTTGGTGGATATTTCCCACTACGCTGCAGAATCGCTTTGGCTAGGGCCCGCGTCAGAGCAGCTCAAACAAGCTTTACCCTCGGTTGAATTCTTGATAAGCAAGATAGTCACCGATCCGTGGTCCATGACAATTTTGGGAAAGAGCAACCATGAAGGCTAACCTGCAGGATCAAAAAAGCCTGCTTGAGTTGGTTCAGCTTGACCTGGGACTAGTTCGCAATGCAACCGATAAAGCAAGACTAATGGCGGCCACAGAAATCGAGACCTCGAGTGCTGCAGCACTTTTGTTATCCGACCAGTTAATTGATGCTCGCAACAGAGTTGGTGACTTAGAACTTGACCTTAAGAGATCAGAAAGTGACCTTGAGCTAGTGGAGAACCGGATAGCAAAGGACAAAGAGCGACTGGCTACCACCTCGTCGCCAAAAGACGCTCAAGGAATTGAGCACGAATTGACATCGTTGGCCAAGCGAAAAAGTGAGCTGGAAGACGCTGAGCTTGGCATCATGGAAGAACTAGATGCTGTCCGCAAAGACTTATCCGCCGTCACAGAGGCAAAGTTGGCCGCAGATTCTATGCTCACAAAATTACGGGAACAGCTAAGCAAGGACGCATCTGCTCTAGAGACGATAAATTTTGAGCTTTCAGAAGCTCGCCAGAGAATAATCGCTATCATCGATGCTGACTTGGCAACTGCCTATCAGCGAAAGGCTGAGCGCGGAGTTGCCGTTGGGAGTCTTTCCGGCAGAGAGTGTGGCGCATGTCGTCTGTCGATAACGGCTACAAATCTTGAGGAGATTTCGGCTCTTCCGGCTGACGAAATTGCCGAGTGCCCAAACTGTCAGGCGTATCTGGTCCGACTATGAAGCTAATTGTTGAAGCCGATGGTGGATCCCGCGGTAATCCTGGAATCTCTGGCGCTGGCGCGGTAGTCATCGACGCTGACAGCGGGAATGTCCTGCAAGAAATTTCTGAGGCGGTAGGCATCGCTACAAACAACGTAGCTGAGTACACCGCTCTTTTGCTCGGTCTCCAAGCAGCGTTTGAAATTAATCCTTCAGCCGCCGTACTGGTGCGCATGGATTCAAAATTGGTTGTCGAGCAAATGTCGGGCAGATGGAAGATTAAGCACCCGGACATGATTGCACTTGGTTCCAAAGTTCAAAAAATTATTGCTGGCAAAAATGTGGAGTTTATTTGGATTCCAAGGGAACAAAACGTTTTGGCCGACGCCCTTGCAAACAGGGCGATGGATTTTACTCCGGAACCTATTGCTTCAGCAGTTGAGTTCAATGTCTTAGAGCCGTCGTCAATCCGGGCACCGAGACCTGAGGCTACGACCGCTACCACTTTGATTTTGGTTCGTCACGGGCGCACCGCACTGACCGAATCTCGCAAGATTTCAGGCGGCACAGGCGAGAACCCTGACCTATCCGAAGCCGGACTAAAAGACGCTAGGCAAGTAGCTGATGAACTTGCTCGGCTGGGACACTCCGGAAACTTTGGATTCTTGCCCAAACCGGTGGTGGTAGTTCATTCGCCAATCGCCAGGGCGCAGCAAACAGCTTCTGCTATTGCAAAGCGCAGTTCATTGCCGATGGTTGAAAATCCAAATCTTGCCGAGATCGGCTTTGGAGATTGGGATGGCCTAACCAACGAAGAACTCTTTAGCGGTTTCGAGGAAGAGTACTCGTCTTGGCGGGGGTCTTATGAAGTTGCTCCTCCAAATGGAGAGTCTCTGAAGGATTTTGACGCTCGAATCCGAGTGGCATTTGATTTGATAATGCAGCAATACCAAGGTCAAACGGTGGTAGTTGTCGCTCACGTGATGCCAATACGGGCGCTACTTCGAATTGCCAACGACGCATCTATTGCAGGTTTTTGGCGACCCAACATCTCACCGGCATCAATTTCAATTGCTCGATATTTCGGTGACGAAGCAGCAGAAGTTGTCTGTATGAATTCCACGGGCCATTTATCTTCCTAACAGCCACGGCTAGACTGGTGTCTGGATGGGTCGGCAAGGCGGTCGCGGCAGTTTACTGACGAGGAACGTCCGGGCTCCAAAGAGCAAAATGGTGGGTAACGCCCACCCGGGGTAACCCGAGAGACAGTGCAACAGAAAGCAAACCGCCGAGCAATCGGTAAGGGTGAAACGGTGGTGTAAGAGACCACCAGCGAACTGAGTGATCAGATCGGCTAGGTAAACCTCATTTGGAGCAAGACCAAACAGTGGGCGCTTGAGGGCTGCTCGCTCGAGCTCACGGGTAGGTCGCTCGAGGCACTAGGCAACTTGTGCCCTAGATAGATGACCGTCACTTCGCAAGAAGGACAAAACCCGGCGTACCAGCCGGCCCATCCACTTAGTCCGGCTTCAGCTGCTTCCTTGCGATGAAAGCCGCCCCAATAATTCCAGCGTTGTTCCTAGCTTGGGCAGGAACTAACTGCAGATTGGTTTGAATTAGGGGTAAAAACTCCTCTTGCTGTTTTGAAATTCCACCCCCCACAATTATCAAGTCAGGGCTTAGCAATTTATCCAACTGGTTGAAGTACTTGGCTAGGCGTTCTGCCCATTGGGCGAAGGAAAGGTTGTCTCTTTCCTTAGCAGACACTGAAGCCTTGGTTTCGTAGTCAACACCGTCAATTTCCAAGTGCCCAAGTTCGGTGTTGGGGATAAGTTTTCCGTTCATAAACATTGCGGTTCCGATTCCAGTTCCCAAAGTCACCATCAAAACCAAACCTCTGCGTTCTTGACCGGCACCGTACTTGATTTCAGCAACCCCCGCGGCGTCGGCGTCATTCAGCAAAACAACTTTTCGATCCAGAGCCTCAGCAAAAAGTTTTTGTGCTTTCAGGCCAACCCATTGATCGGAAACGTTAGCGGCCGATAGGGTCACACCATTTTTGATTAGAGCTGGGAAACAAATACCAACAGGTGTATCCGCCGGAGCATCAAGTTCAGAAACAATTTCGGCAACTTTTTTGGCTACTTCCTGAGGAGGGGCACCTTTTGGTGTGTCGAATCGGATACGGTCGCTTATTAGCGTGCCTTTTTTGGTGTTTACAAGAGCACCTTTGATGCCAGTTCCACCAATGTCTATTCCGATTGCTGTGCTCATAGAAACTTCAGTCTAGGGCAGGGTTAGAATTTCAGCCCCCGACTCAGTCACCACCAGTGTGTGCTCAAATTGTGCGGTGATTGACTTGTCTTTTGTGGTGACTGTCCAGTTGTCTGCCCAGATGTCCCATTCGTGAGTTCCCAAAGTGAGCATGGGTTCAATGGTAAAAACCATCCCAACTTCCATGGTGTTTGAAAAGTTTGGTGCCGCATCAAAGTGTGGAATGACAAGGCCCGAGTGGAAGGCTTCTCCAATACCGTGCCCAGTAAAATCTCTCACCACTCCGTAGTTGAATCGCTTCGCAAAAGACTCGATAGTTCTTCCAATTACATTGATCGGGCGCCCTGGCATAACAACACCGATTGCCCTATCTAGGGATTCTTTTGTTCTTGCAACAAGATCTGCAACCTCCGTGGGTACGTCGCCAATCAAGAATGTCACGTTACTGTCACCGTGGAAGCCATCTTTGTAGGCGGTGATGTCGACGTTCAGGATGTCACCTTCCTGAAGTTCAGTGTTGTCAGGAATACCGTGACAGATAACTTCGTTCAGAGAAGTGCAACTTGACTTGGGAAAGCCCCGGTACCCAAGTGTTGATGGGTAGGCGCCTTGCGAAACTATGTAGTCGTGGGCAATCTTGTCTAGTTCGTCGGTCGTGACCCCGGGCTTAGCATTCTCACCGACCAAGGCGATAGCTCGGGCGGCAATAGTTCCAGCTGCTCGAATCTTTTCAATTTGTTCTGAGTTTTTGGTGTGCCCGCCAGCCCATTCGGCTGGTGCAGGCTTTCCAACATATTCAGGCCGAACAATCCCAGCTGGAACTTCTAGAGGTTTTGAGATTTTGCCGGGCGTTAAGTATCCAGTTTGGCTATCCCGAGGCATTGCTCCAGTCTAATTTGTTCAAGCAGTTAGGCTAAACCTTGAAGAGTGGGAGGAAGACGTTGTCAGATAAGCCGCAGTACTGGTTCAACATCAGAACTAAGCAGGTCGAGTTGGGACTTAAAAGTTCCTCTCTAGATCGAGTTGGCCCCTTTGACTCTGAACAAGAGGCGCAAAATGCAGAGGAAATAATCAAGGCGCGGTCGCAGGACTGGAAACAACAGGAGATTGACGATGATTAATCCTCGAAAGAATTCTCAGGTCCAGGGAACGCTCTGGCCTGGACATCACTTCTAAATGACACGGCGGCCTGTGACAGTTCTTTTCTAAGATTGGCGTACTGCTTTACAAATTTTCTCGAACCAGTTGATAGGCCGGCAAAGTCTTGCCAGACTAGAATCTGCCCATCGGTCGCGTTTCCAGCCCCAATTCCAATCGTGGGTACTCGAAGGGTCGCCGTGATGGTTTGAGCCAGATTTGCTGGGACCATTTCGAGCACTATGGCAAACACACCTGCTTCTTGAAGGGCCGATGCTTCATGAATAAGTTCAGCACCTGATTCTCCTCGACCTTGAACTTTAAAACCACCGAGAGCGTGAACTGATTGCGGGGTAAATCCCAGATGCCCCATCACCGGGATTCCGGCAGAAACTATTGCCTTGATCTGCTCGACACGGTTGCTACCGCCTTCGAGTTTTATAGCACCCGCGCCGGATTCCTTCATGAGCTTGATGGCGCTTTGAGTAGCTTGCTCGGCACTTATTTCGTAGGAGCCAAAAGGCATGTCGATAACCACCAAGGATTGCTTAGCCGCCGTTGCCACAGCTTTTCCAAAGCTCACCATTTCATCGAGTGAAACTTCCAAGGTGTTTTCGTGGCCAAGGACAGTGTTCCCCGCCGAATCCCCAACAAGTATTACCTCGATGCCGGCCTCGTCAAAAATCTGGGCGGTTAGGAAGTCATAGCTAGTCAAACACGCAAATGAAGTCCCGGACTTCTTCAGCTCAGAAAGCGTACTGGTACGAATCTTTCTTGATGGACTACTCATGATCTCCTAGTTGGAAGTGTTTGTGATTGGCATGCGTCGCTCTCGACCAAAGGCTAGTTTAGTAATCCTTGGTCCAATAGCTCCTTGACGCCTTTTCCACTCGGAGTTTCGCACCAGCTTCAAAATAGATTCAACTAGTTCTGCTGAGAAACCATGAGTGACGATTTCCGAAGCCGAGAGCTTCTGCTCAATGTGTAGTTCAAGAACTTTATCCAGAACTGCATAGTCAGGCAACGAGTCTTGATCTAGCTGGCCCGGACGAAGCTCGGCAGACGGAGGTTTTGTGATGGAGGACTCAGGTATCGGCGGAACCTCATCCCTTTGGACAGCCAGCTGATTTCGGTACTTTGCTAGCTCCCAGACCAAGGTTTTCTCAACGTCCTTTATTGGAGCGAAACCGCCAACCGAGTCTCCATAGATAGTGGAGTATCCAACTGCAAGCTCAGTCTTGTTGCCAGTTGTTAGCACAAGGTGCCCGTCTTGGTTCGAGGTTCCCATCAGGATAAGTGCTCGAACTCTGGCCTGAAGATTTTCAGCCGCTAGCCCTTCAAGTTTTAGTTGCCCCATTACAGGCTGAACCAGGGTCTGAATTGGTTCGACTGAATAGTTCAATCCCGTGTTCTCGGCAAGTGTTTTGGCGTCTAATAGGGAATGGTCAGAGGAATATTTGCTCGGCATACCAATGCCGAAAACATTTTGTGACCCAAGTGCATCAACTGCGATGCTCGCACAAACGGCTGAATCAATTCCGCCGGAGAGCCCAAGAACAACTGACTTGAATCCGTTTTTTCTCACGTAGTCACCCAAACCAAGAACTAGAGCATTCCAGATTTGTTCAATTGCGGGCGCTTTGGCTTTGACCTCTAGAGATGTAGTCAATGATTTTTTGGATTCGATGTCGAAGTAAATCAGATCTTCTACAAACTGTTTGGCTCTAACTATTTCATTACCCCCAGCATCCACCGCGAAACTGTTTCCATCAAATACCAAGTCATCCTGACCTCCGACAAGGTTCACGTACGCGACAGCCGTGGATTGGGTGTCGGCGAGGGATTTGACTAACTCCAATCTGGTATCTGTTTTACTAACTTCAAACGGAGAGCCATTGAGAACCAAAGTCAAATCAACTTTGGATTTGGCTATTTGACCAACTGGCCCACCCGATTGCCAAATATCCTCACAGATAACGATTGCAAGTTTTAGTCCTTCTAGTTCGAAAGTTAGAAGTTCCTCACCCGGAACAAAAACTCGGAACTCATCGAAAACAGAATAGTTAGGTAGGTGGTGCTTAGCGTAGCTATCGAGAACCTTGCCGGACCTGATGACGGCAGCTTTGTTCTGTCCGATGGCCCAACTAGAAGGCGTGAGTGCAAAACCTGGGTATCCAATAACCACCGTGATATCAGCCAATCCCGCCGCAGCAAGGTCCAAAGCGAGGGTCTTTATGCTTGTCTCACTTGAAGATATAAAGTCTCGACTCAAGGCTAAATCCTCGATTGGGTAGCCGCTTAGAGCAAGTTCAGGAAAGAGCACAACAGTGGCGCCGGCAGCGCCTGCGCGCTTGGCAAACTCTAGAACTTTCTCGCTGTTTCCGGCAAGGTCCCCAACTGTAGGGTTTATCTGGGCCATGGCTACGCGAATTGCGGGCATAAGCATTAGCCTAGTAGCAGGCAAGGGAGAGGTTTTTCATGGACAAGCAGCGCGATTTCGTGCTTCGCACCATCGAGGAGCGCGGCGTAAAGTTCGTGCGTCTTTGGTTCACAGACGTGGCAGGAACCCTAAAGTCTGTCGCAATTGCTCCTGCCGAGGTTGAAGGAGCCTTTGCCGAAGGTCTTGGATTCGATGGCTCGGCAATTGAGGGACTTGCTCGTACCTACGAGGCTGACATGCTAGCCCAACCCGATCCTTCAACCTTCCAAATTCTGCCCTGGCGCGGAGAAATCAACCCAACGGCCAGAATATTTTGCGACATACTGACTCCGGACGGACAGCCGGCGGCCGCTGACCCCAGGCATGTTCTTAGACGTGCGCTTGCCAAAGCAAGCGATTTGGGTTTTTCTTTTTACATACATCCAGAAATCGAGTTTTATCTTCTGAAGTCTTCTGAGATTGGTCCTGAGGGTCCGATTCCAGTGGATAAAGCTGGCTACTTCGACAACGTACCGGGCGGAACTGCTCATGACTTTAGACGTCGAGCGGTATCGATGCTTGAGCAACTTGGCATCTCTGTTGAATTCAGTCATCACGAGGGCGGTCCAGGCCAAAACGAAATCGATCTTCGTTATGCCGATGCGCTAACAATGGCTGACAACATCATGACTTTTAGAACAGTAATCAAGGAAGTTGCTATCGAGCAGGGAGTCTACGCTACTTTCATGCCAAAGCCTTTCACCGAGCACCCCGGCTCAGGCATGCATACTCACATGTCACTTTTTGAAGGTGACACCAATGCTTTTTACGACGCCAGCGGTCAGTATCACCTTTCAAAAGTTGGTAGGCACTTCATAGCTGGGCTATTGCGTCACGCTCCAGAGATTACCGCCGTCACTAATCAGTATGTGAACTCTTATAAGCGCCTGTGGGGTGGAGGGGAAGCTCCAAGCTTTGTGTGTTGGGGTCACAACAATCGATCAGCCCTAATCCGAGTTCCACTTTACAAACCTGACAAGGGCCAGTCCTCGAGAGTGGAATACCGGGCAATTGACTCTGCAGCAAATCCATACTTGGCATACGCACTGCTTCTAGCTGCTGGGCTAAAGGGTATAGAAAACGAGTACGAACTTCCCGCCGAGACCGAAGATAACGTGTGGGACCTGACTGACTCTGAACGTCGCGCGCTAGGAATCCAGCCGCTACCACAGTCTTTAGATCACGCAATTAGGCTTCTTGAGGAATCAGAGCTAGCAGCCGAGACTTTGGGTGAACAAGTGTTTAGCTATGTGCTTGCTAACAAGCAGGCGGAATGGTCCGCGTACCGCTCTCAAGTGACTCCGTTTGAGCTGAAACAGAATTTCGAGACACTCTAGTTATTCATGGCTCTCGAGCGCAACAAGGGGCTATATGAGCTTGCAAGTTATGGATTCATTGACCTTGAACTTGCGCTAAAAAACCTTGAGGAACTAGTTGACCTAATCGGTCAGCCGGGAAATACGGCACTAGATTGCGTATCCAAGACACAAAATCCTGACCAGGCGCTTGGGTTGCTTCTGGCGCTTACTCGAAATCACACTGAAGAGCTCAAGCAATTTTGCGTAAACGCAGAAGCACTCGGAAGGCTTTGCCTGGTCCTTGGTGCTTCGACGGCCCTGTTTGAATTTCTCGATAGGCACATAAATCAACTTGGACAACTCGGTGGCAAATCCAAATTACCCTCGCTTTTGGATCATGCAAATGTTCTTTCGGCTAGTGCGAGTTCAGTTCAAGATATCCGAATCGCATACCGAAAACAACTTCTTTCCATAACAATCTTTGATCTCGAACAGATTGATGCGACCAGTGGAGTCGACGTTGTTTCAGCGTCATTAGCGGATTTGGCAGGAGCCACAATTGACGCTGGACTCAGCCTGTCGAGATCTGAAATCAAGGACACTGGAAACGCAGTCTCCTATCCAGCAAACGAGGTCGACGCTACAAGAATCTCAGTAATTGGGATGGGTAAGTGTGGGGCGAGGGAGCTCAATTACATTTCAGACGTTGATGTAATTTTTGTGGCCGAACCATCGGGTTCTCTAGATGGTAATCGGGCACTAGAAATTGCGACAAAAGTTGTATCTCGGATGATGCGAATCATGGATGAACTGGCAACTGAACCAGCCCTTTGGCAAGTAGATGCGAATTTGCGACCAGAAGGTAAAGCCGGCGCGCTAGTTCGGTCTCTTGATTCGCATCAGAGTTATTACGAGCGATGGTCGGAAAGCTGGGAGTTTCAGGCATTACTGAAGGCTCGTCCAATAGCCGGAGACGCAGACCTTGGAAAAGACTACATCGACCGGATTTGGCCAAAGGTCTGGGGGAGCACCGTCCGTGAAAACTTTGTTGATTCGGTTCAGAAAATGCGCCAGCGAGTCACCGACTTCATTCCAGCAAATGAGATTGATTCCCAGATCAAGCTTGGCCCTGGCGGACTAAGAGATATCGAATTTACCGTTCAGCTGCTCCAGTTGGTCCATGGCAGAGCCGATGACTCAATCAGAGTCAGGGACACTCTGGGAGCCCTTGCTGCGCTGTCTAAGGCCGGATACATCGGGCGCCAGGACGCTGATCGCTTCAGTTCTCACTACCGCTTTCTCCGCCTGCTTGAGCACCGCATACAACTTTCTGGCATGAGACGAACGCACCTCATGCCAGAAAGTGACGGTGCCAGGAGATCAATTGCCCGTGCCGTGTCGATTCAGATGACCGCTGAGCAACTGATAGAGAGATGGGAAAAGGTCAAGCTTGAAGTAAGGGACTTACATCAGCAGCTCTTCTATCGCCCCCTCTTAAGTGCCGTCTCCGGGCTCAGTCAAGAAGACCTTGAGCTCAGTAGTACTCAGGCTCAAGAAAGACTTTCCGCAATTGGTTTTGAGGACTCTAAAAGCGCACTCGCACACATTGGGGCACTTACTTCTGGCCTTTCAAGACGCGCTGCAATCCAGAGACAGTTGCTACCTGTCCTACTCCAATGGTTTGCCGAAGGGACCGACCCGGACGCAGCTCTTTTAGCATTTCGAAGACTCAGTGAAGACCTAGGTGATTCGCATTGGTACCTTCGGATGCTCCGCGATTCGTCAGGGGCCGCCAAGCGAATGACTCAGGTTTTCTCCACTAGTCGACTTGCAACCAACTTGTTTGAGAAAAGTCCTGAGGCGGCGGCCTGGTTTGATCGCGCCGAGGAGCTCCAGCCCGATTCGCTTGAAGGATTGACCGCGCAGTTTGATGCCATAATCTCCAGGCACGGTGACCCGGAGTTAGCTGCGGCGAGCGTTCGGGCAATCAGAAGAAAAGAGACTCTTCGGATTGCAATGGGTTCTGCCCTGGGTATTTTGGATCTTGAAAGCACCGCAAAAGGACTTTCTGATCTGACAGAGAGCTATTTAGTGGCTATACAGGAAATCGCAACTAAGTTTCTAATCGCTAAACAAGGCCCACTTACCCACGAGCTTGCCATCGTTTCAATGGGAAGATTTGGGGGAGCGGAGTTGGGATTTGGTTCCGACGCCGATGTCATGTTCGTGTATCGTTCACTGTCTGAAGACGTAAACAAGGCTCAGGCAGAGGCTGAGTTTCTGGTTTCCGAGATTCGGTCACTGTCGGCCGATCAATCACTCGAGTTCGAGCTAGATCTTGATCTTCGGCCAGAAGGTAAAAACGGTCCGATTGTTCGATCGATTGAATCTTATGCCGCCTATTACAAGCGCTGGGCAGGGACCTGGGAGTCTCAAGCTCTGCTTCGTGCCAGGTTGATTTCAGGGGAGTCTGGCATTAAGGCGTCGTTTGTCGAATTGATTGACCAGTATCGGTACCCAAAAGAAATTGAGCCAAGCGCTCTTACCGAGATTCGTAGAATCAAGGCAAGAGTCGAAGTGGAACGACTTCCGCAAGGTGCCGACCCCAAGCGTCACCTAAAACTTGGGCGAGGTTCCATCAGCGATGTTGAATGGCTGGTGCAATTGTTTCAGTTAAAAAAGGCGGATGCATTCCCCGAGATACAAACCCCGCACACCCTTTTGGCTCTTGAGCAGATGGAAGCTATTGGTCTAATGAACAACTCTGATGCCAGGGTGCTGAAGGAAGCTTGGATAATCTCTTCAAAGATTCGCTCAGCTGCAATGCTATATCTGAACAAGCGAACCGATGTTCTTCCCACTGATAGACACCAGCTTGAGGGAATCGCGCGATTAATTGGCTATCCGCGTGGGGGAGCTAGCAGTCTTGAGCAAGACTATCTTGCTGCCACCCGACGCGGACGCATGGTTTTTGAAAAGCTGTTCTTTGACTAGACGCCGTAGTAGAGCTCGAATTCGTAAGGGTGAGGCCTCATTGCAAGCGGCGCAATTTCTTTCTCACGCTTGTAGTCAATCCAGGTCTCGATTAGATCCTTGGTGAATACGTCTCCAGCTAGTAGGTAGTCATGGTCGGCTTCAAGGGCCTGAAGCACTTCTTCAAGAGTTCCAGGAACCTGTGGGATTAGATTTGCTTCTTCAGGTGGAAGTTCATAAAGGTCCTTATCCACTGGCTCGTGTGGCTCGATGCGGTTCTTAATTCCATCAAGTCCTGCCATCAGCATTGCAGCGAAGGCTAAGTAAGGGTTTGAGGAGGCATCCGGTGCACGGAACTCGATTCTCTTAGCCTTGGGGTTTGTGCCTGTCATTGGGATGCGAATCGCTGCTGATCGGTTTCCAGCAGAGTAAACCAAGTTCACTGGAGCTTCGAAGCCTGGCACTAGACGGTGGTAAGAGTTAACGCTTGGGTTAGTGAAAGCCAGCAAGCTTGGTGCGTGTTTCAAGATTCCACCGATGTACCAGCGTGCCAGATCACTGAGCCCTCCGTAACCAGATTCGTCATAAAACAATGGCTTGCCGTCTTTCCAGAGTGACTGGTGAACATGCATACCGGAGCCGTTGTCTCCAAATAGCGGCTTTGGCATAAAGGTTGCGGTCTTACCGAAAGAGTGCGCTACGTTCTTGACGATGTACTTGAACTTCAAGATGTCATCGGCTGCGTGTAGCAAGGTGTCAAAGCGGTAGTTGATTTCTCCTTGACCTGCAGTTCCGACCTCATGGTGGCTTCTTTCAACAGACAGGCCAGCAGCTTCTAGCTCCAAAACAATCTGGTCTCGCATGTCTACATGCTGATCAACTGGTGAAACTGGGAAGTAGCCGCCTTTGTACGGAGTCTTGTTAGCTAGGTTTCCCCCTTCTTCCTGGCGCCCTGAATTCCAAGCGGCTTCTGAGCTGTCGATGAAATGATATGCAGTGTTCTGCTTGTTCTCATATCGCACGTCGTCGAATATGAAAAACTCAGCTTCTGGAGCAAAAAAAGCAGTGTCTGCTAGACCAGTTGTATTGAGGTAGGCCTGAGCTTTTTTAGCAACCTGGCGTGGGTCGCGCGCGTAGATCTCACCATTTCTTGGGTTGTAGATATCAAAAACCATAATCAGAGTTTTCTCGACTCGGAAAGCGTCTAAGTACGCGGTTGTCACATCAGGGATCAGCTGCATGTCAGATTCGTGAATTGAAGCAAAACCACGAATGGAAGAACCGTCAAAAAGTTGGCCATCGATGAAAAACTGTTCGTCAATCATTGCGGCTGGCAAGTTGAAGTGTTGTTGGACTCCAGGAAGGTCAGTGAAACGCACGTCTAGAAATTTGACGTCGTTATCCTTGATGAACTTCACAACTTCTGAGGCAGTTTTAAACATGGTGGGTTCCCTTCGGTTGACTATCCGGGCCAAAAGCTCCGATTAGCCCAAAGTCTAGCTAGGGAGATGTTTCAGCAGGTGCGTGAAATGTTTCGGGAATGTAAAACTTACATCCGGCGGCCGGGGCGCATCCGGTTTGGGTCGATTCCCTTAGGGATTGGAATATTCAGGCCAAGCCCCCCAAGGCGCTTATTCACAACTGATATCTCGGCTCTATTTAGGGTTCTTTTGAGCTTGTAGATGGTTTTAGTGAGGGCGTGCAGCTGAGTCGAGGCTGGGTCAGAGTTTACCCAAACCACTGGAATCGTCACTCCAGGGATAGCTCTTGAGACTTTTCTTTTCTCATCCTCAATTAGCTGTTTGACTCGGGCGGAGCTTCCCTCGGCAACTAGCACAACCCCTGCCTTACCTACCGCCCGGTAAACCGCGTCTCGAGACTTTGGATCTACCGCCACCGGCATATCGCTCGTTGAGTATCCACGCTTGAGGGTTGAACTCATGACTGCAGCCACAGCTCCGGGTTGGCCCGAGATACGCATAAAGGCTGCCCTTTCGGCTCGGCGGGACAGTATTGCTAAGGCGCTCAATAGTGAGAAAAGAAGTGTTGTGATTGACCACAGAAAAATAGTTAGTGGAGAGTCTCTAAAGAACAACACAATTGCCAGAACACCAACGGCCAGAGGGCCAACAAAGGCCAACACACCAGAAAGAACGAAGTTCTTGTCGGATTTAGCAGTTAGTTTGTAGACCTGCCACAGCTGCTTGATTCTTCCTGGTTCTTTTTCAACCTTGGTTTTTTTCTCTGCCATGATTTCCTTCTGGTTTATGCAACGGCCTGAGCGAAGCCATCTTTTGCCGCGGCATCGGCTAGGTGCTGGAGGTTTGGGGGGACCGGCAGGCCCTTCTTGTTCATGGACTGTGCCCAGAGTCTTCCTGCTCGATACGAAGATCTAACTAGTGGACCACTTAGAACACCGAGGTAGCCGAGAGATTCTGCCTCTTGACTTAGCTCAACAAATTCCTGCGGCTTTACCCAGCGGTTTACCGGGTGATGCTTAGGAGTGGGGCGAAGATACTGAGTAATCGTCAAAATATCTGTGCCTGCCTCAAACAGATCAACCATTGCCTGCGAAATCTCTTCTCGGGTTTCACCCATTCCAAGAATTAAGTTTGACTTAGTGACTAGTCCGTAGTCACGGGCCTGAGTGATCACGTCAAGAGAGCGGTCGTAGCTAAAAGCCGGGCGAATTTCTTTGAAGATTCTAGGGACTGTTTCTACGTTGTGGGCAAATACTTCAGGCCTTGCATCAAATACTTTCTTCAGAAGTTCTGGTTTACCGGAAAAGTCAGGAACGAGAATTTCCACTCCAGTTCCAGGGGATTTTTTGTGGATTTGCTTGATGGTCTCGGCATACAGCCAGGCACCTTCGTCAGGAAGATCATCTCTGGCAACACCAGTGACAGTTGCGTAGCGCAGCTCCATCTGTCGAACAGAAACGGCAACGCGCCTTGGCTCATCGGGATCAAAGGCAACTGGCTTTCCGGTATCGATTTGGCAGAAATCGCATCTTCGGGTGCACTGAGATCCACCAATCAGGAAGGTCGCCTCTCGGTCTTCCCAGCACTCATAAATGTTGGGGCATCCTGCCTCCTGGCAGACGGTGTGAAGGTTTTCAGACTTAACGAGTTTTTGCATGGCCTGGTATTCCGGGCCCATCTTTGCAACGGTTCTGATCCATTCGGGCTTTCGCTCTATTGGAACCGCAGAGTTTCGAGCCTCAATGCGAAGCATCTTCTTGGCGGGTTTGGTTCCAGGATCTGTCTGGGTCATGCCTCAACTTTACCAATGTCTCGAAGGCGAAGTTTGACCCGCTCAGCTGCCATCGCTGGGGTTACCAATTGACCGGTGAGGGCTGAGATTGTGCTGGTTCCGGCGTCGGCAATCCCACAGGCGACGATAGTTTCGTAAGGAGTCAGAGAGTTAGAGCAATTTAGGGCAAAGCCATGCATTGTGGTGTGTTCGGCTACCCGAATTCCTATCGCTGCTACTTTGACGTGGGTGTCTGCAAGGGGGGCCCAAACACCAGAGCGGCCAGCTACTCGCTCGGTAGCTAGGCCAAAATCGCTACAGACATCAATTAGGACTTGCTCGAGATACCGAACGTAGCCAACTACGTCGATCGGATCAGGAAGTCTCATGATTGGGTAGCCAACTAGTTGTCCAGGTCCGTGCCAAGTTAACTTGCCGCCTCGATCGACGTCAATGACGGCAGTTCCGTCTGTCGGTCGCTCGGAATCTTCAGTTCTTTTGCCGGCGGTGTAGGTGCTCTCATGCTCCAGCAGTATGACCGTGTCTGGTTTTGACCCGGAAACTACCTCTTTATGTATTTGCCTTTGGAGAGCTAGCCCTTCAAGGTATGGCACAAACTCGGGATCTAGTCCGGCAGTAAGGAATTCTGGCACATTTCCAAGTCTAAGAGTTATCCAGAGAATGATTCTTCCAACCCTTATAGCTGCGGGTTCTAGGTATTTTCAAACCCATGAGGCAACATCACCTTCGAAAACTCACGGCCCTTGGACTAACGGTAGGAAGTCCTCTGAAAAAAGTTGGACTAAGGCTTTACGAGGCGATAAATCAGCAAGGAACAGCCCAGCTTCTTTTCAGAGGGAATTTACTCGGTCCGACCTGGCCGAGCCTCAAGCACCTATTAGACCTATTCGAAATAGATTGCACAACCGTCCATGCAGGAGCCGCTTGGCTACTTTGCAATGATGACGAGCTAGTGCATCGGGTGCTTGATGAGGCGCAATCAAATTCAAGACAATGCTTTCGCGACGATGTACTAATACCGGATGTAGGTTTTGTCTCCAGCGGAATGCCAAGAAAATTCGATTTCAGATTGCTAGTTATGCCCGTTGTCATTCTTGGTCTGACTCTTACAGTCGCCGGGGCTCTGTCAATTAGACCCGATGCGCCAGTCCAGAAGGTTGAACCAACTGCAAGTCTTACTTGCGCTCTAGATCTTCCAGAGCCTGAATTCCAGGAGTGGTTCCGAGCAACTGTTTCGGGCTCGAAGGGAAAAGACTTGGATGTGATTGTCGTCCAGACCGAGCTTGGCTCTTTGAATCTAAAAGTTGATCAAGCCCTGGGTTCGACGATTCTAGTCTCGGGCTCTCTTGAGTGCAGTGACGGCAGATCAAAGGGACTTCAATTTAGAGCAGACGATTCGGCAGATGGAACTCTGGTTGAACTAGGAACTAAATTAAATCCCTAGATTGGCCTGGAAGTTTGCTTCCTCGAGGCGAGCTTTTACGTCTACTAGGTACCTAGAGGCATCGGCGCCATCGATGAGCCGGTGATCATAGCTAAGGGCTAAATAAACCATCGAGCGAATTGCAATTGATTCCTGACCGTCGTTGCCCGTAATTACGACAGGCCGCTTTTGAACAACCCCGGTGCCGAGAATTGCAACCTGCGGCAAGAAAACCACTGGAGTATCGAATAAAGCCCCTCGACTTCCGGTGTTGGTGAGGGTAAAAGTCCCACCCATCATTTCGTCGGGTTTTAATTTGTTCTCTCTGGTGCGGGCTGCAAGGTCGGCGATCTGGACAGCTATTTGCGAAAGGTTAAGGCTCGCTGCGTCTCGTATTACTGGAGTCAATAGACCTCGGTCGGTATCCACCGCAAAGCTGATGTTTTCACTCGGGTGAAAATTAATCGTGTCGCCCTCGATGGACGCGTTTAGCTTGGGGTGTGAGCGCAGCGCTTCGGCGCTAGCTAAGAAGAAAAACGGCATGAAGTTCAACTTGGTCCCGTTGGCAGCGGTGAAGCGAGCCTGAACACTCTTGCGCATTTCTGCAATTCGAGTCACGTCAACTTCAACAACGGTAGTTAGTTGAGCGGATGACACCATGGATGCAACCGCTCGCTCGGCTAGCACTTTACGGAGTCTAGACATTGGTTCGCTGGTGCCACGTTGCGCGCTCACTGGAAATGGAACATGAGCTGCTGAAGGCGTTGAACCTGATGAGCTAACACCGGAGTTAGCCGCCAAGACATCTTCCTTGCGGATTCTCCCGCCAACGCCTGTTCCTACAACGCGTGATAGGTCGATACCCGAGTCCTGAGCAAATTTTCTAACCAGCGGAGTCACATAGCCTGCATCAGTTGATGAAGACGCTGGGACAGCTGGTGCTGCTACTGGTGCGGCCACCGGAGGTGTAACTGGTGAAGCTTGAGCAATCGGGACTGCTGGTGCGGCCATCGGAGGCGCAACTGGCGCTACAGGAGCAGCTACTGGTGCTACTGGAGCAGCTACTGGTGCTGCAACGGGAGCCACAACTGGTGGGGCTGGAGCAGGCGGAGCCACAACTGAAGCAGCTTCCACCGGGGCTGCAGCCTCGGCTGCTGATTCCGATCCGGAACCGATAATTACCAGTACAGCTCCCACTTGAACCGTCTCGTCTTCTTGAACCAAGATTTGTTCGATTACTCCAGCAACTGGAGAGGGAATCTCAGTGTCGACTTTGTCGGTTGAAACTTCTACTAGTGGCTCATCGACGTTTACAGAGTCGCCTACCTTTTTGAGCCAACGGGTTACCGTGCCTTCGGTTACCGATTCGCCTAGGGCTGGAAGGACTACTGATTCGCTCATTTTGTGAACTCCTTGTTGTTAAGTCTAAAGTCTAGGCGTGGGCGTGAAGAGGCTTACCGGCCAGAGCAAGGTGTGCTTCGCCGATAGCTTCGTTCATGGTTGGGTGAGCGTGAACCAGGGCGGCGACATCTTCTGGGTAGGCTTCCCAATTCACAATTAGCTGAGCTTCACCTATTTGTTCGCCGACGCGTGATCCAATCATGTGAACTCCAACTACAGGGCCGTCCACTTTGCGAACTAGCTTAATAAAGCCGGCAGTTCCTAAAATCTGAGATTTTCCATTACCAGCAAGGTTGTATTCGTAGCTCGAAACATTTTCAGCTCCATACTTCTCTTTGGCTTTTGCTTCAGATAATCCAACGGAGGCAATCTCAGGTTCACAGTAGGTGACCTTTGGAATTCCATCCTCATCAATTACGGCTGGCTTCAAACCTGCGATGTCTTCAGCAATAAAAATTCCTTGCTGGAAACCTCGGTGAGCAAGCTGGACTCCAGGAACTATGTCACCAGCTGCGTAAACTCCAGGCAAATTAGTTTCCAGGCGATCGTTGGTTAGAACCCAACCACGATCCATCTGAAGTCCCTGCTCTTCATAGCCAAAGCCTACGGTGTTTGGTCCGCGGCCAACTGCAACGAGCATCAGCTCAGCTTCAACGCGAGTTCCATCTTCAAGAACTGCAGTCACAGAGGATTCGGTCTGCTCTACTGAGCTGAATCGAACTCCTAGTTTGAAGTCGATTCCGCGCTTGCGGTAAGCACGTTCAAGTGCCTTGGAGATAACTTCTTCCTCGTTTGGAACCAAGTGAGGAAGTCCCTCAATGATTGTCACCTCGGCACCGAATGAGCGCCAAATAGATGCGAACTCAACTCCGATTACTCCGCCACCCAAAACGATGACGCTCTTTGGCACGAATTCAAGTTTCAGGGCGTGGTCCGAAGTTATTACTCTGCCGCTAATTTCTAGTCCAGGAAGTGACTTGGAGTAGGAGCCGGTTGCAAGAACCAAGTTGGTTCCGGTGTAGTTATCACCGTTGACGGTGATGGTTTTTGGGCCAGTTAGGCGCCCTTCACCCGGAACAACAGTTATGTCCTTCGAGTTGACTAAGCCAGTAAGACCTTTGAATAGTTTGTCCACGATACCGTCTCGGTAAGTGTTGACCTTTGGCATATCGACGGAATGGAAGCTTGCGTTTATTCCAAAGTTTTCCGCCTCGCGGGTGTTGTCGGCAATTTCTGCAGAATGTAAAAGAGCCTTAGTTGGGATGCAGCCACGGTGCAGGCAAGTCCCGCCTAGCTTGTCCTTTTCGACCAGTGCAACGGTTTTTCCAAGCTGCGCTGAACGAAGGGCAGCTGCGTAACCACCACTTCCGCCGCCGAGAATTACAACGTCAAATGAGTGATCAGCCACGAATTTTTCTCCTTAGAGCGGGGTTTTAAAGGACGCTCAAGAGTTTACTACCGTTAGCTGGAAAGGTCGCGGGCGAGCTGCACCAAAGTGCGAACCGTGGCCCCGGTAGCGCCCTTGGGGGTGTGTCCGTAGGCCGAGGAGTCGTTATTGGCAGGCCCCGCAATGTCGAGATGGGCCCAGGCGGGCTTGGTGCGACCTTCGATGCCGACAAACTCTCTCAAAAACAATCCGCCAATAAGCATGCCGCCGGCACGGTTGCCAATTTTGACGTTCGCTATGTCAGCAATGTCAGAGTTTAGGAGGGGTCGAAGCTCTTCCGGTAGCGGCATGTGCCAAACTAATTCACCGGTAGTTTTGGCGGCTTCCTGCACCTTCGTTATAGCCAAGTCATCACCCATTAGTCCGGCATACCTATTACCTAGTGCAATAGTTGCGGCTCCCGTCAAAGTTGCAACATCTACCAAATAATCAGGATTCTCCTCTGAAGCCATGGACAACCCGTCGGCTAGTACCAGGCGACCTTCGGCGTCGGTGTTTAGGACCTCAACTGTTTTGCCATTTCGAATCTTGATTACGTCGTTTGGTCGAGTGGCAGTGCCAGAGGGCATGTTTTCGGCCAAGCATAACCAGGCAGTTACCTTTATGGGTAGCTTCAGCTCGGCGATGGCAATAACTGCCTGTAGACATGAAGCTGCTCCAGTCATGTCGTATTTCATACCCACCATTGACTCGGCAGGCTTGATTGAAAGACCACCGGTGTCGAAGGTTATACCTTTTCCTACCAGAGCAATGGATCGCTTGGCTCCTGTGGGCTTGTATTCCATTTTGACCAGGCGCGGTGGACGGTTAGAACCTTTACCAACGGCGTGGATTCCGCCGAGCCCTTCTGAAATTAGCTCCTTTTCTTCCCACACCTTTATCTTGATCGGCAGAGTCTTGGCAAGTTTTTTTGCCGCAAGCACCATAACCTCTGGATAGAGATCGTTTGCCGGCGCATTCACAAGGTCTCGCGTGCGATGCACCGCTGAAGTCAATATCTCAAGTTCTGTTAGCTCTAAAGCGGTCGTTTTAAGCTCGGTAATCACGGTCAGCTTCGAGAGTTTTCTCTTGTCGGCTTTGGGCTTATAGGCCAGGTAGTCGTAGTTGCCAAGATGAAAGCCCTCAATTGCCGCGAGCAGCTCTTGCTTCGATTTGAAAGGCAGGTCGATGATCACGTGCTCAACGTTGCCAAGCTCCCTGGCTACTGAGCCCATTGCTTGGCGAATTGAATCGAGCTCGGTGTCTTTACCTAAACCTACGAGGGTAATCAATGACGAGCTTGGCCCTGCTAGTTTTTTTACTGCACCCACCTCTGCCGACACACCTAGTGAGTCCAGGTTGAACAAAGACAGAAGCCTCTCATCGACGTTGTTCTTCGAGAGCTTAAGACTTTTTGCCTTGCCCTCAACTCCAATAACCGTGGCGCTTAGGCGGGAATGGGCCGGAATTGTTTGAGTGAGAGATATCTTCAGCTTTGTCATAGCCACCATGCTATTCCAGCTAGTGCTTAGAATTGAATCATGTCGAATGAGCCGCTCTACGAGTTTGAAATTGACCAAGTCGAAGTACCAGCTGGGCTTCACCTGATTGCTGGACTTACCGGGTTCACAGATGCCGGAGGAGTGTTGAATCAGTTCTCAGAGAACATCTTTGCCAATCTATCTACTTCAACAGTTTTGACTTTCAACAACGACGAGCTTCTGGACTATAGGTCCAGAAGACCAGTTATGTATTTCGAGAAGGACCACATCGAAGATTACGAGCCGGCCAGTCTAGGTCTGTACTTGGTCCACGACGAGGCCAACCAGCCGTTTTTGTTTTTACACGGCTACGAACCTGATTTTCGGTGGGAAGCTTTCACCGACGCAATTTTGCGACTGATCAAACGCCTGGCAGTCAAAGATGTGACATGGCTTCACGCAATTCCGTTTCCAATCCCTCACACCAGAGAAATTGGTGTCACCGTATCAGGGAATCGGAAGGACATCGTCAGCGAGTTGTCCGAATGGAAGCCCCAGACCCAGGTACCAGGAAACGTGCTGCACCTGCTTGAATACAAAGTTGCCCAAACGGATTTACCTATCGTGGGCTACGTGCTTCTTTGCCCTCACTACCTAGCTGATAATGACTTCCCACAAGCGGCGGTCAGCGCATTTGAGCTAGTTTCCTCGTCAACCGGTTTAGTGTTTCCAACCGATGACCTGCGAGATGACGGATCTCAATTTCTCACGAAGCTTTCAGAGCAGATCAATGAAAATACTGAACTCCAAAAGATGATTTCAACTCTTGAGCAGGGGTACCAAAACGAAGTTACTGGACCCTCACGCGCTCCAATTAGAAAACCAGTCGTAAAGCTTCCAAATGCCGAAGAGATTGCGGCCGAGTTAGAAAGCTATCTGGCATCAAGGCAAAGGAACAATCCGGAAGAATCAGACAGTTAGATCTCTTCCAGACAGTTTTTCCAGAGTAATCCAATTTTCGAGCAGGTTTTTGTCTGTGCAGACGTCTGGGATCCTTGCTTCCTTTGGCTTTCCCCAAAGCTCTAGAACCTTTGGAACCAGGTAGCAGCCCCCAGAAAGATCAGCGTTAGCCGCCGCTGCAATAATTGGTAACGCACCACTAGCCGCTGATTGAGCCAGGAACGATTCAAAAAACTTCGTACTCTTAGGACCGTAGGGCTGCGCTCTTGCAAAACCCGGGTGGGCAGCAAGAGAACTGAATCTATCTGAGCCCATACGGTTTTCAAGCTCTAACGCGAAAAGCAAATTCGAAAGTTTACTTGCGGCATAGCTTGCTCCTGGTGAATATGAGCCTCTCGAACCTGAAGGCCCCATTTCAGAAGGAGCAAACCTTGCGACTATCGAGGCAACCGAAACAACCCGAGCAGTGTCCGCTCTAAAAGGCAATAAATCGGCAGTTATGGCAAAATGACCAACGGCATTTGCGCCAAAGTGGTATTCAACTCCCGAGTCTGTCTCTGAGTAGTTTGCAAGGACCTTAGCACCAGCATTGTTTACTAGCACGTCCCAATTTCCAAAACGCGAGGAGAATGTCTTGGCAAAATTGTCAACGCTGGAAATTTGCGCTAAGTCAAGCGACAGGGTGGATAACGACCTGGAGGGAAACTCTTGCGCTAGTAGCTCAACTGCTAGTTGGCCTCTAGCTTGGTCGCGGCTTGTGATGACCACATCAAAGCCTTGAGATAGTAGCCCTCGGGCCGTTTCAAACCCTAGACCGGTGTTTGCTCCAGTAACGATGGCTAACGGCATGGTTCAAGGTTAGGTCAGGAATACAAGTGGCGATCCCATTGTTGAACCTAAGGCGCGGATGTTCAGGTAAAGCCTTTCTGGAAAACCGTGGCATAATGATAAAAGACCCAGTCAGACGGTTTTTTCCGACTTGACATGGGTCTTAGTAATGCCTGGAATCTAGTTCCAGCGAGAGGATGAAGTGGCAAAAGCACCGGCAGCTGCAAAGAAGGAATCCCGCGTCGCGGGTGGTAAAAGCCAGCCCAAAACCAAGAAGAATTCCGTTGCCAAGCCTGTTGCTAAGACCACTAAGACAACGTCTAAGGTGTCCGCAAAATCAAAAGCCTCCGCAAAGCCTTCGGCAAAGCCGACTGCAAAATCCGCAAAGGCCACCCCTGCATCCAAAGCTGCAAAGTTAAGCGCTAGTGCGAAAAACATCAAGTCCTCGAAGGGCTCTACTGGACCGGCATCCAAGGTTTCCAAGAAAGAACCAAAAGGTAAAGGCACCAAGGGCAGCGCAAATGGAAAAGCTCTAGACGATGATGAAGAAGATTTAGACGATGTTGATGAGTTGGAGTCTGTAGAAGACATCGTTGCCGATGTTGCGGAGTCAGTTGACATTACTTCCGTTGAAGTCGAAACTCCTGCTGCCGAAGAAGTTGAAGAAGTAGTAGTTCCCGGTGGCGGTTTTGTGCTTTCAAACAGCGACGAAGACGACATCCCTACCCAGAGCACAACCATCACAGGAGCAACAGCTGATCCTGTAAAGGACTACCTTAAGCAAATCGGAAAAGTTGCGTTGCTAAACGCCGAGCTTGAAGTTGAGTTAGCAAAGCGCATTGAAGCTGGTTTGTTCGCAGAGGAAAAACTCGCCGGGAAAAGAAAACTTGCCAAGGACATGGAAAGAGATCTTCGTTGGGTGGTCAAGGACGGGCAGAAAGCTAAGAGCCACCTTCTGGAAGCAAACCTTCGTCTAGTGGTGTCTCTTGCCAAGCGCTACACAGGCAGAGGAATGCAATTTCTTGACTTAATCCAGGAAGGTAACCTAGGCCTGATCCGTGCGGTTGAAAAGTTTGACTACACCAAGGGCTACAAGTTCTCCACCTACGCAACCTGGTGGATTAGACAGGCTATTACTCGTGCAATGGCCGACCAGGCTCGAACAATTCGTATTCCAGTTCACATGGTCGAGGTAATCAACAAACTTGCGCGTGTTCAACGCCAGTTGCTTCAGGATCTGGGTCGCGAGCCCACACCAGAAGAATTAGCCCGCGAACTCGACATGACTCCAGAGAAAGTTGTTGAGGTTCAGAAGTACGGACGCGAACCGATTTCACTTTCAACACCGCTTGGCGAGGACGGTGACAGCGAGTTCGGAGATCTAATCGAAGATACCGAGGCTGTAGTTCCTGCTGATGCAGTGGGTTTCACCATGTTGCAGCGGGAACTAGAGCGCATTCTTCAGTCGCTCCACCCTAGGGAAGCCGGCGTTATTAAATCCCGCTTTGGCCTTGGCGACGGCGTTCAGAAGACCCTAGACCAAATCGGTGAAGAGTTTGGTGTCACTCGTGAGCGAATCAGGCAGATAGAGTCCAAGACCATGTCTAAACTGAGGCACCCGTCACGCTCCCAAATGCTGCGTGACTATCTAGACCAGTAGCTACTCGTGAGGCTCTTTCTTGCAGTTCTAATTGGCAAAGCAATTCGTGTTGTGGCCAAACTGCGAGGCGGTGGTTCAGCACTGCCAGGGCGAATTGCACTGATGATTGAGCCAAAACTAATACAAAAGACTCTTGGCTCACTCGCCCACGGAGCAATTTTTGTTTCTGGATCCAATGGCAAAAGCACTACAACTGCTTTGATCACCGGCACCTTGGCCTCTCAGGGGTTAGAGGTGTTCAGCAACCCTTCTGGTGGAAACATGCCACAGGGCATCGGCTCGGCAGTGATTGGACAAGTTTCGTGGCGCGGGAATCTAAGTGCCGATGTTGCGGTCCTGGAAGTAGATGAAGCCTATGGCCAAGTTCTTTCTCCCTTTATAGCCCCTAGCTGGGTAGTACTGACAAATATTCAAATTGACCAGCTAAATCGTTTTTTCGAACCAGATCGTGTTTACTCAATGTTGCATTCGGCTGCTGCAGCCGCAACGCATGGCGTGGTTATTAACGGCTCGGATGCAAATCTTGTGGACCTGGCACTTGAACTAGTCGATAAGCAGGTGGTGCAAGTTTCAGTCTCCGAAAAAGCCCTATCTAAGTGGCCAGTTGGGGCTTTGGCGGCTCCAAGATTCGGAAAGGGCGAAGCGGTAAATTCGATTCCCGTTGCTGTTCAAGTTCTGGACGAAGTCGATGGGGTTGCCCTGCTAGCCCTTGGAGATGACACGTTCCAGGTTCAGCTACCTGGCAAGGGCCTGCACTTCGCAATTGACACCGCTTTAGCGTTTGCAGTCGCCAAGCAAATTCTTGATGAATCATTCGATGTGTCCGCTGCTAGCAGCGCTATCGCAGGCCAAGAAACTGTTTATGGCCGCGGTGAAATTGCAAAGTATCTCGGGGTGGAAATTCAGATCCTTATGATGAAAAACCCGGCCAGCCTGCGGGCGACTTTAGTTGCCATGGAGAATCCCGAGACTGAAATCTGGATTGCCATGGACGAAGGAACCCCCGACCCTTCATGGATTTATGATATTGATTTGTCGCGAATTTCTGCCGTGCGCACTATTTCCGGCTCACGTGCCTGGCACTGGGCCACAAGACTTAGCTATGCAGGAATTCCAGTTTCCAATGTCCAGCCCGACAGTAAAAAGGCATTGAGCGAATACGTACGCTTCCTAAAAGAGAACGGTAAGCGCGGAACTTTGCTCACCAACTACGAGCAGATGATGGCTATTAGAAAACTGATGGGTTATCTGGATTTGGAAAGTGGAAAATGACAGTCACCTTTTTGCATCTTTTTCCACAACAGCTTGGACTAAATGGCGAGACAGGGAACCTTGACTGCCTAGTGAAGCGTCTTCAATGGTCTGGCATTGAGGCTAGGGTAGTGGTCTTTGACGGTTCTTCCTCTATCCCAGAAAACATAGATGCAGTTTTTATCGGTTCTGGAACCTTAGCCGGTGCCTTGGAGGCTCTTGAGCGTCTAGGGGACCAACAGGGTCGTTTACGCGAGTTGGCTTCAGAAGGTGTACCGTTTTTTGCCCTTGGGTTGGGTTGGGAAATTCTCGGGGAGAGTATTCAGCTTTTGGACGGAAAGCTGATTACAGGATCGGGAATTTTCCCATCCAGAAGTGTCAGAACAAAAGAACGCGCTTCTGCGGAATGCTTTGGTTTTGACGACTTCGATAATCTCACGACTGGTTACGCAAACCACTCGGCTGAGATTGAGCTTTTCGAGGGAGTACATCCGCTGATTCAACTAAAAGCGGGTTTCGGTAATAGTTCTATGTCTTTTGCAGGACTAAGGCCCAGTGAAGGACTGATTGCGGGCAATCTAATGGCTTCGAGGTTGAATGGTCCGCTGCTGCCACTTAACCCACACCTGGCAGATCAATTCCTTGATTTAGTTAGCAAGAAGTCCCGGTTTAGCTATCGCCAGGAAAGTAAAGAAGCCGAGAAGGCAGATAGTTATGCCACAAGGGCACGAATTGAACTAAGCCAGCGCCTAGCGCGCTAGAAGCTTGTCTGTTTCGTCTAACCAACCCTTTGCAATAGGTTCTAGTTTTTCCTTGTTGGCCTTGCCGTGGTGGGCACAAAACAACAACTCTCCGGTGGCAAGGGAGACCCGAATGTAAGCCTGGGCTCCACAAACATCGCAGCGGTCTGCCGCTTTCAAGGTGCCGCCTGGATTCTGCTCGGTTGCTTCAACTGGTTGCATGTGTGATTCCCTTCTGAAGTAATCTCAACACACACCGAAGACTATTTAGTCCATTTAGCACCTGTTTTCGCTAAAAGCGAAGTATTTTCACATGCCTAGAGTGTTGGAGTAAGGGAAAAGCTCGGGTGAGCTTACGATTTCAAGGTGGCAAATGAAGACTATTCGGCAAGGCACCTATCGGTCCTAGAGGGCTTAGAGGCTGTTCGTAAGCGTCCGGGCATGTACATCGGTTCGACAGATGGTCGAGGTCTCATGCACTGCCTATGGGAAATCATCGACAACAGCGTGGATGAAGCTCTTGCCGGGCATGGTAAAAAAGTCTCCATCGAGCTCCACAAAGACGGCAGCGTTACTGTGGAGGACGATGGCCGAGGTGTCCCAGTTGATATTGAACCCAAAACGGGACTGTCTGGCGTCGAGGTGGTTTTCACAAAACTCCATGCCGGTGGAAAGTTCGGATCCGGATCATATGCAGCTTCCGGCGGTTTGCACGGTGTTGGCGCGTCGGTTGTAAACGCTCTTTCGGAGAGGCTTGACGTCGAAGTAGACCGAAATGGTCAAACTTACGCGATGTCATTTCGGCGCGGGGAGCCCGGGATTTTTGATGACAAAAAGGAAATTGGGCCAGCCAGCAGCTTTAAGCCCTTCCTAAAAAAGAGTGAACTCCAGGTCCTGGGAAAAGTTGCCAAGAACAAGACTGGAACTCGAGTTCGATACTGGCCAGACCCACAGATTTTCGTAAAGGAAACATCCTTTGACCTTAAGGAGCTTGAGGATAGAGCGAGGCAAACAGCTTTCCTGGTACCCGGATTTTTGATTAGCGTCAGCGACAAGCGCGGCGCTAAGGCGTCGAAACAGGAATTTAAATTCGAAGGGGGCATCTCAGAGTTTGTTAGCTTTTTGGCTCCAGACACGGCAGTCACGTCCGTCTGGCGACTGCGCGGTGATGCCGAGTTCACTGAGACAGTCCCCGTCCTAGATAAAAAAGGCAACATGGTTTCAACCGAGGTCACCAGAAACTGCGAGGTCGACATCGCGCTTCGCTGGGGGACTGGCTACGAGACCAACTTCAGGTCTTTCGTGAACGTAATTTCTACCCCCAAAGGCGGAACACACGTCTCCGGTTTTGAACAAGGTGCGGTCAAGGCAATTCGCGCTGAGATTGATGCCAACTCCAGAAAACTTAAACTCGGAAATGACAAAGTGGAGAAGGAGGACATTCTTGCCGGTCTCACGGCTGTTGTTGCAGTCAGACTTGCGGAGCCACAGTTTGAAGGTCAAACCAAAGAAATCTTAGGAACACCAGCTGTAAAAAACATCGTCTCGGCAATTGTCGCCAAGCGCTTGAACGAACGACTGAAATCCACCAAACGTGACGATAAGACGCAGTCCGCACTGGTTCTGGAAAAAATCGTTGCCGAAACGAAAGCAAGGGTGTCTGCTCGCAGCCACAAGGAAACTCAGCGTCGCAAGAATGCCCTAGAGAGCTCTTCGCTACCCAGCAAGTTGGTTGACTGTAGAACTTCGGAGACCGAAGTTTCTGAACTTTTTATCGTCGAGGGTGACTCCGCGCTTGGTACCGCCAAGCTTGCTCGAAACAGCGAGTATCAAGCCCTACTTCCAATTCGTGGAAAGATTCTGAATGTTCAAAAGGCATCGGTGGCTGACATGCTTTCTAACACCGAGTGCGCATCGATTATTCAGGTGATCGGAGCAGGTTCTGGTAGGAGCTTTGAGTTAGAAGCCGCACGCTACGGCAAAATAATCCTGATGTCGGATGCTGACGTTGATGGCGCTCACATTCGAACATTGTTGCTTACCTTGTTTTTCCGATATATGAGACCGTTGGTTGAAGCTGGTCGTGTCTACGCTGCCGTTCCTCCGCTGCACCGGGTGACAGTAATCAATCCAGGGTCGAAGTCAAATGAGCACATCTACACCTATTCGCAGGCCGAGCTAGAAAAATTATTGTCAAAGCTAAAGACAGCCAAAAAGAGCTACCAAGAGCCAATTCAGCGATATAAGGGTCTTGGTGAGATGGATGCCGAACAGTTAGCTGAAACAACCATGGACCGATCAAAACGAGCCCTTAGAAGAGTGACAGTAAAAGACGCTGAGGCTGCCGAGAAAGTCTTTGAGCTTCTTATGGGTAATGAAGTAGGCCCGCGCCGCGATTTCATCATAGATTCGGCTGACATCCTTGAGCGCGAGAGAATTGACGCCTAACTTCGGCCGATGTAGCTAATGGCTGGAGCAACAGCTCCTGAGGCATCACGTTTTTGAAGTTCATAGTCCATGGCGATTACCTTTCCTTTGGAGTCCAAAAGCTGGAAACTTTCAGGTCCTACATAGCCCAAAACAATTTGATTTTGTCCTCTAATAAACTTTTGGCATCTCACGCCGCCGGTTGCTCGGCCCTTTTTTGGGAACTCGGCAAGCTTCGAAACTTTCATCCCACCACCGTCTGTTCCCGGCAAAGATGCGGAGCTATTGGCGATAGTAAGGACTACGTTCTTCTCCTTGGGCTTTATAACTCCGAAGTAGATAACTTCACCCTCGGTTTTGATTCCCGCTATCCCCGCTCCGTTTATGCCTTGTGGCCTAACAGCCTTGGCGTCAAAGCGAAGTAGCTGGGCGTCGCTGGTGATGAAAACCAGCTCATCGGTATCTGAAGCAATAGCTGCACCGACAAGCTTGTCTCCATCTTTCAAATTTATGCATGAAAAATCAGGCTTCTGCGGCAAGTCGAGAGAAACTCGCTTTACGATTCCGGAGGTTGTCCCAAGTGCGACAACAACTTTTTCGTCAACTGGGAACACGCCAAGCACCCGCTCCTTCTTTCCCAGTCCTAGAAATTCCGCTGATGCCGTTCCAGAGTTATGCATTGCGTAGCCACCGACTGGGATGTCACCAACGTGAGTGCGGAGCATTCTTCCCAAATCTGTCACAAACACAACATCACTTCTAGTTGTCGTGGCAAACCAATTTCGGTACCCGTCTTTCCTAGACGCTGGCTCCTTGCTGTCTTCAGACCTAAACACTCTGCCCGCTGGGGTTAGAGTTATTGCCGAGGGGGAGTCGGTGAGCTCAGCATTAACTAGTTTCTTGGTAGACGCCGGGACAATGGCTTGCTCACCTTCGGCCTGAAGAGAAGTTCTTCGGTCATCTCCGTAGTTTTTTGCTACCTCTTCGAGCTCGGTAGCGACAAGATCCTTTAGTATCTTGTCGCTCTTTAGAATCTTTTCAAGCTCAGCAATTTCGACCAAAAGCTGCTTCTTCTCATTTTCAAGCTCTAGCTTGGAAAACTTTGTGAGTCTTCGCAGGCGAAGCTCAAGGATGTATTCAGCCTGAATGTCACTCAATTTGAATTTGACCATTAGTTTGGTTTTAGCTTCTTGGACTTCCTCCGAGCTACGGATTATCTGGATAACCTCGTCAATGCCAACAATCGCAAGGAGCATTCCTTCAACCAAATGAAGCCTTGCTTGCCTTTTACCTAAACGATTCTCACTTCGACGTCTAATAACGATAATTCGGTGAGCTAAGTACACGCCCAGTAAGTCTCTTAGCCCAAGAGTTTGAGGCTGTCCGTCAACCAAGGCAACGTTGTTGATGCCGAAGCTATCTTCCATTGGCGTATAGCGATACAACAGATCGAGCACCACTTGAGGGTCAAATCCAGTTTTTAACTCAATAATCAACTTGAGACCATTGGTGCGGTCGGTTAGATCAATAACGTCAGAAATACCCTGCAGCTTCTTGGAGTTAACGCCCTCCTTAATCTTTTCGATAACTTTCTCTGGCCCTACTAGGTAGGGAAGTTCAGTCACCACCAATCCAAGCTTCCTTGGGGCAACGGACTCAACGCTTACTCGCGCCCTGGTCTTGAAAGATCCTCGGCCAGTTTCGTAAGCTTCCTTAATGCCCTCTCCAACCATGATGATTCCACCGTTTGGAAAATCAGGTGCCGGGACGATTGCCATTAAGTCATCGAGCGTGGCCTTTGGTGTTCTGAGAAGGTAAACGGCGGCCTTGACGACTTCTCTCATGTTATGCGGCGGCATATTGGTTGCCATGCCTACGGCGATACCGGAAGCCCCATTTACTAGCAGATTAGGAAAAGCAGCCGGTAACACCTCGGGTTCGGATAGCTGAGCGTCATAGTTGGGTTTGAAGTCAACGACGTCCTCACTCAAGCCTTCGTTCATGACAAGGGCAGCCGCCGATAACCGAACCTCTGTGTAGCGAGCTGCGGCTGGGCCGTCGTCTAGGGAGCCGAAGTTTCCATGTCCGTCTATAAGAGGAACGCGTAATGAAAATGGTTGGGCCATGCGAACCAGAGCATCGTAGATTGCACTATCGCCGTGAGGGTGAAGCTTTCCCATAACCTCACCGGTGACACGAGCAGACTTTACATGCCCACGGTCGGGACGAAGCCCCATCTCACCCATTTGGTAAACGATGCGCCTATGGACTGGCTTTAGCCCATCTCTGGCGTCAGGCAAAGCCCTGGAGTAAATAACGGAGTAAGAGTACTCAAGGAACGAATCCTCCATCTCCTTGGAAAGGTCGATGTCAAAGATTCGCTCAGGAACTTTATCGATTTGTTCTTTGGCCATGGTCTTCCTGTTGCTGTGGCAAACTTAGATTCGATGCTACCTTCTGTACCAAAATCATTTGGGAGGCTTTCCGAAGCTAATCTCAGCGCATTCCTAGCGCTCGACGGCCATAACAATCCGCTTGGGTTACCAACGCGGCAAAGCTACGTTGTGATTCTCATTGATGGCCTTGGGGTAGCCAACATAAAAGCGGCAGGGGCTCACGCGGCTTTCTTGAATAGGAAGCTTTCGGAATCGAAGACACTCTTCTCTGGCTTTCCTACCACTACCGCCTCAAGTCTTGCCAGTCTTGCCACCGGAAAAAATAACGGCACACATGGATTCATCGGTTATCGCGTGTTCGACCGTTCTAAAGCCCGCGCCATAAACCTATTGAATGATTTGGGCGACGAGTTTCCCCCAAGGCTTTACCAAGACCTAGAAACCATATCCGAGCAAGCATCCACAAAGGGCCTAAACGTGATAACCGTTGGGCCAGCTGAGTACGCTGAAAGTGGTTTTACCAAAGCCACCACTCCGACTGCAAAGTACATTGCGGGTAAAACAATAGAGCAACGTTTTGAGCTGGCCAAGCGCGAGCTGTCGACTCCAAGATCATTAATCTATTTGTATGTTCCCGAACTAGATCAACTAGCTCATAGGTTTGGGTCAAATTCAACTAAGTGGCTTGGGACCATTGAAGAATTGGATTCCATAGTTTCGAAATTCACCAAGGCTCTCCCCAAAGGCGCAGGGGCAATTCTTACAGCAGACCACGGCGTAATTGATGTCCCCAAATCAAGCCACGTCTTTTTGGAGCAGTACTCAGCTTTTGAGGATCTACTGATGATCGGAGGGGACCCTAGGGCTGGTTACCTTTATTTCAATGAAAATGTTGATCTCCAAAACAAAAGAGATTCATTAGCCACACAACTCATTGGATTAGTGGATGTTGTGACGGTCGAGGAATTAGTTAGTGCTGGCTGGCTAGACCCGCTCTCAGAAGCTGCAAGTCGGGTGGCGCCGGATCTAGTGCTGCTTCCAAAAGGCGAACGAGTGATTTACCACCGAGGATTTGCAAAAACCAAATCGCTGGAAATGATTGGACAGCACGGCGGCATGAGTAAAGCTGAGTGGGAAATTCCCCTACTTGTTTTTTAGCGAACTGAGTTCTACGAGTCCTCGGTCTTGGTACCGAAAACAATCTGATCCCAACTAGGAATTGATGCTCGTCCTCGTTTCGGGGAAGCTTGCTGCGGGCTCACAACCGGCGCAGGTGTTGGCTCTGGTTCGATTTGAATCTCGGTCCGAGCCTCGGGTTCGAGATCTTGAATAGGAGTTGGGACAGGGTTGAAGTCGGTTTCGTAGAAGCTCTCATCTGGCAGCTCCACAATTCGAAGCCCCTCGGTGGGTGGGTGAGGGTCAAGAGTTTCAACAGACTCCCTCGAGCTCCTTTTTTTCCGCAGAGCTTCTAAAAGATCAGCGGTGTCCGACATCGCGGGTTCATCTTGATCTCCAGCCGTGACAATCAAAGGCTTAAAGGCCGTTGGCATGGTTGCAGCCAAATCCACAGTCTCTTCAAGGCTTTGAGTTAGACCAGTTGGCTCGGTTGCTACTTTTCGAAGTCTTGGGGCTTGCGTGGTCAATCTATCGTTCGAAGACAATGCGATTGCGACGTCGTTTTCAGGCGCAAGAGCAAGCCTTTTCGGATCGTAGGTCCAGGTTGCCTTTTTAGTTTCGCCATTGATTTCAAATGCACAGTAAATGTAAAAGCCGTGCTCAGGGGCCTTCATAGCCGACCATCGTTCGATGCCGGCTCCGCTGGCGACAAGCCTGGATTTAATAATGTCCCCAAATTCCCGGGCGGCAGGTTCATTAAATCGATCTCCCGCAATTTCTAGCCTCACGGTTAGGGCGTTGAGTACCGCGTGCGTTAGCTCGTCAAGAACAGGTTGTGCGAACTTACGGACGTACTCTTCGGGGGCGCCACTGGCGGCAATTACATCCTCTATAGAACGCCCTACCCTGATTTCTTCTTGAATCTGTCTAGGAGTGATGGTTGGAGCGTCTAGCCGGTCTGTGGAATCGCCCTTGCTGGCTCGCCTTACAGCCTCGTCCACAAGCAGCCTATATCGCTGCCCCTCGGAATCCTCAAGCAATAGGAAATCGCCCTCCGAACCCAAAAACTTTATGTCTTTCATGGCCTTTATCTCCTAGTTTCCAAGTGTGCCAGTATGAGACCAGCCAAACCCGTCAATACACGGGGGTTTTACAGGAAATTCCCGCTGTGTCGGTTTGCTATTGACGGGATTTTGTTGGACACTACTAGCGCTTACAGTACAACCGAAGGGTCCAACGATGGCAACCGATTACGACGCACCTAGAAAAGCTGACGATGACACTGAGTCCATCGAGGCAATTAAAGAGCGTGGCCCAGCTAAGACCGGCGCCTCGGACACTGAGGTAGACGACTCTGGCGACTCGTTTTCAATACCCGATGTAGTTTCGGAAGACCTAGAGGTGGTGGTTTTGCCGCCGCAGGATGACGAGTTCACTTGCTCTAGTTGTTTTATTGTGAAGCACAGATCTTTGGTTTCCAGAAAGACCAAGAACGGACCAATCTGTTCAGAATGTGACGTTTAGGTCCTCGAGTTTAAAACGATAACCAACTGAGCTGGTTTTCTTGTTGAGATAATCCAATACGGTGTTGGGTCTTGTGGGTCGTCAATGTCAATTTTGACAGCCGTTTTTACAGTGCCCTGAAAAACTTTGTAGGAAGCTGGATTCAGACCTGGCCCACGTTCATAAAATATTTCCTCTTTTGGTACTTCACGAATTTTGCCCAGTAGTGACCGTGGAATCCTAGCCCGCCCGGCTGCAAGATGTGTGCCACTGACTTGAATGACGGGAGCGAAAAAGAACAAGGCTAGCCAAATCCCGAACACAAGAACCGCTCCAAGTACCAGTCCAATACGAAAGTCAAATGGTTCTGAAACTAAAGTTATGGCGGGCAGTAGAGCTGTGGTGGCAGCAAAAGTTCCGAAGTTTGGCCTAACCCGTTCTCGGTATATGACAGGCTCCATCGGATTTAGGTCGGACACGGTTTCTAGATTACGCTGTGTTGTGATGAATGAAGTTCCAGTTCTAATAACAGCTCCTGCGGGCTTTGAGCCGCTCTATGCTAAGCCTGGCGATGCTGGAGCCGATCTTAAATCAACGATTGCAGTCACCCTGCCGGCTCGTTCAAGAGCTCTTGTGCCTACCGGAGTGTCGATTGCTCTACCTGCAGGTTATGTTGGACTTGTCCATCCTCGGTCAGGACTTGCAATAAAACACGGAATCACGGTTTTGAATACCCCAGGAACTATTGATGCCGGATATCGAGGCGAGATAATGGTGATTTTGTTTAACAGCTCCGAAGTGGATTTCGAAGTGGCCGCTGGGGACCGAATCGCACAACTACTTATTCAGTCAGTAGAGACAGCAAAGTTTATTGCGGTTGAGAATCTACCTGCGAGCGAGCGAGGCGAAACCGGATTCGGTTCGAGTGGTCGAGCCTAAATGGTCGAATACGGAAATTTCAAGTCGGCGCCAGTAGATCGAACGACAGCCGGGCCATTTGATTCCAGCGAAGTTATACAATTGCGTCCATCAATTGATTTTGGAGCTTTACAGCTACCGATTCGCGAGGACGTCAGCCTAAAACTTGAGGTTGCCGAAGCTTCCAGTCGCATCGTCGCTCTGACTGTTGATCACCAAGGATCGACGCTTCAGTTGCAGGCCTTCAGCGCGCCAGGCAGTGAGGGAATTTGGCACGAGATTCGGCAAACTCTCGAGCAGTCCATTCAATCCCAAAACGGAAAAACTGAAACTGTGGTTGGTCCGTTAGGGCCAGAGCTGAACGCTCAGATACCAAACCGCGGTGGTGGTTTTCGATTAGCCAAGTTCATTGGAGTTGACGGACCGAAGTGGTTTCTGCGCGGAGTAATTTCAGGGCTTGCACTCTCAGACCCTCTCGCCATGACTTACATGGTTGACATCTTTCGGTCTGTTGTTGTGATGCGTGGCAATTCGCCGATGCCACCAAAAGAATTACTTCAGTTGACGGCTCCAGCTGGTTCGAAGCAGGTCAATCCCTAATGTCGAACGAGGAGCTTCGCGATTCAGCTGCAAAAAGGCTTGGTATATCGTCCGATAACGGCAATCTTAAGTTTGATCGCAAGTCACTACTTGCTGGCATGGGCGGTTGGCTTGGGGTTATAGAAACAATCCTGCCGAGTGTGCTTTTTGGAACAAGCTTTGCAATCAGCGGCCAGGCACTTACATCCGTAATCATGGCGGGAGGCACCTCGGCGATATTTATTCTCTATCGATTAGTCACCCGAAAGTCTGCTTCAAGTGCTTTGATAGGAGCATTTGCCGTGGGTTTCGCAGCATGGTTAGCACTTCGCGAGGGCGGCCAAGCGGTGGACTACTTTATTCCGGGCTTTATCACTAATGCCGCATATGGAACTGTCCTTCTCATCTCGATTCTGGTGCGCTGGCCAGTTATTGGGGTTTTGGTTGAGTTGCTTCGTGGGCACGACATGAGCTGGCGGAAAAATCGAAGGGTTTTGACAATCTATTCGGCAATAACTGCATTCTGGGTAGGTTTTTTCAGTTTAAGGTTAGTTGTTCAGTTACCTCTTTATTTTTCGCATAACACTGAACTGCTAGCCACCGCCAGGGTGGCAATGGGTCCTCCGCTCTATGCATTAGTGATTTTAAGCACCTGGCTTATGCTTCGTGCCACAGTTTTGAAGCCCCGATAGGGATGGTATTTTGGTTGGAGCGGAGTTCGAAGAACCCTGCGGATCTAGGGAGTAGTCAATGTCAAAGGTAGACAGTTTCGGCGTCAGTCGTGAGCTCAAGGTGGCGGACAAGAATTACCGCATCTTCGACATAAGCAGGCTCGATTCCAAGTCCCTTCCTTACAGCCTGAAAATTTTGCTTGAGAACCTTCTCCGCACCGAAGACGGAGCCAACGTTACTGCCGCACACATTCAGTCCATTGTGGACTGGGACCCAAAGGCCGAGCCGGACACCGAAATACAATTCACTCCAGCCAGGGTAATCATGCAGGACTTTACTGGAGTGCCTTGTGTGGTCGACCTTGCCACCATGCGTGAAGCAATGGTTGATCTAGGTGGAGATCCAAAGAAGATTAACCCACTGGCACCCGCTGAACTTGTAATTGACCACTCGGTGGTAATAGACGTGGCTGGGTCCGCGGACGCGTTTGAACGAAATGTGGAATACGAATACCAACGAAACGCTGAACGCTATCAGTTTCTACGCTGGGGCCAGATGGCCTTTGATGACTTCAAGGTAGTTCCACCGGGCACAGGAATTGTCCACCAGGTAAACATTGAGTACCTGGCCAGAACAGTTATGACTCGAACAGTCGACGGCGTCCTCCAGGCCTATCCCGACTCCTGCGTCGGAACCGACTCTCACACCACAATGATTAATGGTCTCGGTGTACTTGGTTGGGGGGTTGGTGGCATTGAAGCCGAGGCCGCAATGCTCGGGCAACCAGTTTCTATGCTGATTCCAAAAGTCGTGGGATTCAAGCTGACTGGCCAAATCCCAATGGGGGCCACAGCCACCGACGTTGTCCTAACCATCACCGAGATGCTTCGCAAGCATGGGGTGGTCGGCAAATTCGTCGAGTTTTATGGTGCTGGAGTTTCGTCGGTACCGCTAGCAAACCGCGCAACCATTGGCAACATGAGTCCAGAGTTTGGATCGACTGTGGCTATTTTCCCTATTGATGCTGTGACCCTGGACTACCTGCGCTTCACAGGTAGACCAGAACAGGAGATTGCACTTGTTGAGGCTTATAGCAAGGCACAGGGCTTCTGGCATGATCCAGCTATCGAGCCTCGCTATAGCGAATACATCTCACTAGATCTGTCGTCTGTCGTTCCATCGATAGCCGGACCAAAGCGTCCCCAAGACCGCATCGAGCTTTCAGCTTCCAAACGCAAGTTCTCCGAAGACATAAAGGCTTACGCGTCCGTGTCCTCGAATCCAGCCCAGGTAAAAGGTAAACAGTTCCAGATGGACCACGGACACGTGAGCATCGCCTCAATTACTTCATGCACCAACACCTCGAACCCTTCGGTGATGTTAGCCGCTGGGCTTTTGGCAAGAAAGGCAGTGGCTCGCGGCCTCAAGTCAAAGCCGTGGGTTAAAACCTCACTGGCTCCAGGATCAAAAGTTGTTACCGACTACTACGACAAGTCTGGGCTTACCACAGACCTTAACGCACTCGGATTTCAGCTAGTGGGTTACGGCTGCACCACCTGCATTGGAAATTCTGGCCCATTAGATCAGGAGATCTCTGACGCCGTGAATGCCAACGACTTAGCGGTTACAGCGGTTCTGTCGGGAAACCGAAACTTCGAGGGTCGTATCAACCCTGACGTGAAGATGAATTACTTAGCCTCCCCTCCTCTGGTTATTGCTTACGCACTTGCAGGAACCATGGATTTCGACTTTGAGAAGGACTCCCTCGGCACAGGTACTGACGGGTCGGAAGTTTTCTTGAAGGATATATGGCCGACGCCAGCCGAAGTCCAGGAGACCATGGACTCTTCCATCAATTCCGGAATGTTTACCAAGCAATACGCAGGAGTGTTCGAAGGTGACCAGCGATGGCAGTCCTTGGAGACACCAACGGGAGACACTTTCGCTTGGGACGCCAAGTCCACTTACGTCAGGAAGCCTCCCTATTTTGAGGGAATGACAATGGACCCAACTCCCGTAAAAAGTATCTCGGGTGCAAGAGTCTTAGCGAAGCTAGGGGATTCTGTGACTACCGATCACATAAGCCCCGCTGGATCGATTAAGGCGGACTCACCTGCCGGGCAGTATCTAACCGACCATGGTGTTTCGAGAGTGGACTTTAATAGCTACGGATCAAGACGTGGGAACCACGAGGTTATGATCCGTGGAACTTTTGCAAACATCCGACTTAGGAACCAGTTGCTTGAAAACGTTGAGGGTGGATTCACTCGGGATTTCACTACAAGTGATGGTGCCCAATCATCAATTTATGGTGCAAGTCAGAACTACCAGTCTCTTGGCACTGCACTTGTGATTCTGGCTGGGAAAGAATATGGCTCAGGGTCCTCAAGGGACTGGGCAGCAAAGGGAACAAGCCTGCTTGGGGTTCGAGCAGTCATAACCGAAAGCTTTGAGCGAATTCACCGAAGCAACCTGATTGGCATGGGAGTTCTTCCGTTGGAATTCCCTGTCGGTGCATCAGCTGACAGTCTCGGGCTAGATGGAACTGAGATCTTCGAAATTGAAGGAGTCGAGCAGCTAAATCAAGGCAAGACTCCTAAAACCCTCAAGGTCACCGCCGCCCCATCCGAACACTCAGCATCTGGGAAATCGACGATAATTTTTGACGCGGTTCTAAGAATTGACACCCCGGGAGAGGCTGATTATTTCAGGCACGGCGGCATTTTGCAGTACGTCCTCAGGTCTTTGGTGTCAGCGTAGGAATACTTGAAGCTACAGAGAAGTTGGAATTGAAATGGCTGTTCTAGATTCGATCAATGGTCCTGCGGATCTAAAGCAACTGTCTCATAAGCAGTTAGTCGCGCTTGCCCAAGATGTGAGGGATTTCTTGATTGCCAAGGTAGCTAAGACCGGTGGTCATCTGGGACCTAACTTGGGTGTGGTTGAAACCACAATTGCTATACACAAAGTCTTTGACTCCCCAAGAGACAGCATCGTCTTTGACACAGGTCATCAGTCCTACGTTCACAAAATTCTAACTGGTAGAAAAGATTTTGATTCCCTTCGTCAAAAGGACGGCCTTGCAGGATATCCGCAACGGTCGGAGTCCAAGCACGACATTGTTGAAAGCTCTCACGCTTCGTCATCTTTATCTTGGGCGGATGGAATCGCAAAGGCCTATAAGCTAACCGAGCAAAACGACCGATATGTAATTGCAGTGGTTGGAGACGGGGCTTTAACTGGTGGGATGACATGGGAAGCATTGAATAACATCTCTGACGACAACGACCGCAAACTCGTGATTGTAGTGAATGACAATGGACGATCCTACGCCCCTACTATTGGAGGTCTCGCAAGATACCTAAATGGCATCCGAACGGAAAAGTTTTATCGCAGGATGTATCGATTCAGCAAGAAAGTATTTTTCAAGTTTGGAACTGTCGGCCGTATGGCTTACTCAACCCTTCGTGGCGCCGGAAAGGGCTTGCTGGGGTCATTTGCACCAAAGGGCATGTTTCCAAACCTGGACTTGAAATACATTGGACCAGTAGACGGTCATGACCTCCATGCAATGGAGGCTGCTCTTCGCCAAGCAAAGAAGTACGCCAACCCCGTGCTCGTGCATGCCATCACTCAAAAAGGTAAGGGATATGATCCAGCCGTAAGTGACGAAGCAGATCAATTCCACGCCGTGGGCCAAATCGACCCTGGCACTGGTAAGGCTGTTGGCTCTTCAGGCAAGCGATCTTGGACCGCTGTTTTCGCCGATGAAATTGTTGAGATAGCAGGTCGCGACAAGTCCGTGGTTGGAATAACCGCCGCAATGCTAATTCCTGTTGGCATGCACAAGTTCGCAGCCAGGTATCCAGATCGAGTGTTTGATGTGGGAATTGCCGAGCAACATGCTGTGACATCTGCAGCGGGAATGGCTTTCGGGGGACTGCACCCGGTTGTTGCAGTTTATGCAACCTTTATGAACCGAGCCTTTGATCAAGTACTTATGGATGTAGCGCTGCAC
>WLGB01000079.1 GCA_009703455.1 Actinomycetota bacterium | reverse complement strand
GGAGCATCCGCCATGTCAGAGCTGCGAATCGCGCAATCTGATGGATTTGCTATGGGTATGTCACTGATGTCGATGGAGCGAATGCTCTAGACGCTTAGCTTCTTACGTTATTTGACGGTGAACTAAGCCGCGAGGGTGAAGCCTCGCAAATCCCATTTCAGCCAATTTGGCACTTCATGTAAGAAGTGAAACCGACCGGCAACCCCTACCTACTGTTATATAAAAACCCTACAAACATAGAAGGAAAAAATGAGCACAGATCCAGCAAAATGGGGCTTTGAGACTGCACAGATTCACGCAGGCGCACAGTCAGATCCAACAACCAACTCGCGAGCTACGCCAATTTACCAGACAACTGCTTACACGTTTAATTCAAGTGAGCACGCAGCAAATCTTTTTGGTCTAGCGGAGTTTGGAAACATCTACACCAGAATCATGAACCCAACTCAGGACGTGGCCGAGAAGCGCATTGCGGCTCTTGAAGGTGGCACAGCTGCTTTGCTACTGGCTTCGGGCCAGGCTGCTGAGACTTTTGCAATACTGAACATTGCTCAAGCCGGCGACCACATCGTGTCATCATCAAATGTTTACGGAGGAACTTACAACCTCTTCAAGTACACGCTTCCAAAACTTGGAATTACAACTACTTTTGTCGAGAACCAGGATGACCTGAAGGAGTGGGCTGCGGCAGTGAGGCCAAACACCAAGGCTTTCTTTGCCGAGACAATTAGCAACCCGAAGGTTTCGATTTTGGATATTGAAGGTGTGGCTGATGTTGCCCACAAGAACGGAGTCCCGCTATTGGTGGACAACACTGTTGCCACCCCTTATCTAATTCGTCCACTCGAGCACGGAGCAGACATCGTGCTGCACTCTGCAACCAAATTCCTAGGTGGTCACGGAACTGTAGTTGCCGGTGTAATTGTTGACGGCGGAAAATTTGAATGGAGTAAGTCTGATAAATTCCCAGGGCTTACAACGCCTGACCCGTCCTACCACGGCGTAAATTACAGCGCAGCTCTAGGGGATTCGATTGCTTACATAATCAAAGCGCGCGTGCAGTTACTTCGGGACATTGGCGCAGCAATTGCCCCGGCAAGTGCATGGCAGCTCATTCAAGGCATCGAGACTCTGAGCCTTCGAATTGAGAGACACGTTGAAAATGCAGAAAAGATCGCCAGCTTCCTTGAGCGGCACAACCAGGTCGAATCTGTTAACTATGCAGGACTCAAGAGTTCACCTTGGCATGACACCGCTAAGAAATACGCCCCAAAAGGTGCTGGTGCAATCGTTTCATTCGAGATCAAGGGCGGAGTGCAGTCAGGATCCAAGTTCGTCGACTCACTGAGTGTCTTTAGCCACGTGGCTAACATCGGTGACGTGCGATCACTAGTGATTCATCCAGCATCAACCACTCACTCCCAATTAACTCCTGAACAACAGCTATCGGCCGGTGTCACTCCTGGGCTGGTGCGTCTTTCTGTTGGGCTCGAATCCGTGGATGACTTAATAACCGATCTGGAAACAGCCTTCGCTGCAGCGATTTAGTCCCGTCAGAGTTCATCACAGTCAGCAGGTCCACCAAATTCTTTGTGGCCCTGCTGACTGTGATCCTTTCGGACGCTAAGTCCTAGTAACCGCGCTTTAGAAGTGCTGGGAGCCCAAGCAAAGTAGCTGCAATCCAAACGCTTCTTGGCCGGTAGGCGATTCTCCATAGACCACCATGTATGGCAGAAAAGCATTGGAGCTCTGTGTTGGTTTCTTTATTTGAATAAGCGTTTGGATCAAGGACATCTCTAACTAAGGCCGCAGCTGCAGCCGATTTGGCAACATCAACCTCAAATGGCTTAACTCCAAAAAGCGGAGCACCTTGGTAGCTAGCTCTAAGAATTTTGTGACGAAGCACTGAGTTTGTTCTCGCAGGCGGGGACACTTGATATGAAACCCGAATTCCTGCGTAGTGCGCAAGGTATGCCCGCCAGCGCTGGGTGCGCTTCGAAAACGAATAACTTGGACCTTGCTGCTGCACGGAAGCATCGACAAGCATTAGCTTCTGGCCAGAGTCGGAATCAAAAAACAATGGCTTTGACGCGCGAGCTGCATTCAAAATCCCCAAGAGACTGTCTCTAAGAATCCGAGTAGCAGGGCGCTTAGCAAAGCGGGCGAGCTGGTCCTCACCAATTGATGCAGGAGCTGGAGTTGAATCTGTTGGGGTCGCGAGCCAGCTAAGGACAAGTTTGTCCTTAGCAAAATTCTTCATGGCTAAATCAGCGAGGGTCTCCTGGACTGCCTGAACTCGAATGTGATTTGCTTTCGGAGTGTATGCATAAAGACCCAAAATGAACTTGGACTCTGCTGTGTTGTAAAGCTGATTCATCCAGCTCGCAATTTCCGCGTAGTGCTCGAGCATGTCCAAACCTGCAACTTGAGCCAACTCTTGATCTGACAGTTCAGATAATGAAGTGCTTCTATCGACTCGAACAACCGGAACCAACATTTTTCCACCTGATGCTCGGGCCATTGCTATGAGTTTTTCCCAAGTGCTCGGATTGTTTCTTGCAACTACAGCTACCTCGCCACCCCATGCAAGCCAATGCTCGGTTGGCGCAAACTCAGCAGCTCCCGCAACGGCAAACAGTAAATTCCCGTTCAGGCTCAAGTTTGGGTTTTGATCTAGAAACTTATAACTTTCAATCAGCCCAGGTTCAGCCCAGCCATTTAGATCCCAGTTAGTAGCCAGCTCAGCAAGCGATCCTAGATTTCTTGCAACGCCGATTGCTTTTTTGCTTCCGTTTCCTTCAATCACGACGGTCTCCACAAGATCAGAGGCGAAACCATTGGCTACCGCTTCGGAGAGTTTTTGACCGGAACTTGTGTGGAGGTGAGAGTTGAACTCTGCCAAGCCGGCGGTTGCCATCTTGGCAAGCTGAGAAGGAGAGCGTCCTTCCTCAATAGCAAGCTGTGCGTAGAGACGGATGTACCACTTGCGCCAGTTTGGTGCTCCAGTGATGTTTTGAAAAAGCTCACGGTTGT
>WLGB01000078.1 GCA_009703455.1 Actinomycetota bacterium | reverse complement strand
ACAGATTGGTAGCCAACTTTCTCAATCAGTTTGGCAAGTTCTGCCTGCTTAGGCCAGGCATCAATGGATTCGGCTAGGTAGCTGTAGGCCTCGGGCACCTTGCTAACTAGAGCTGAGATTTTCGGAAGCAAGTTCTTGAGGTAAAAACGGTAAAGCGCGTGAAAGAACTCATTTGGAATTGTTGAGAATTCGCAGACCACTAATCTGCCGCCTGGCTTTAGGACCCTGAGCATCTCCGAAAGTGCAAGCTCGGTGTTTTCGACATTTCTAAGCCCAAAGGAAATTGTGACGGTGTCGAACTCTTGATCTTTGAACGGAAGGTTGGTGGCATCGGCGAAGACAAACTCGATTTCAGGATGACGCTTTCGACCCTCTTCCAGCATTCCGTTTGAAAAGTCTGCAGCGACTACCCGGACACCCTCTTTCAGAAAGGCCGCTGAGGAGGCTCCGGTTCCGGCAGCCAAATCAAGAATTGTCTGTCCTTTTTGTGGGTTGACCAGTTTGGAAACTTGTTTGCGCCAGATTCGCGCTGATCCAAAGGAGAGTAAATCGTTTGCTTGGTCATAGTTTTTGGCGACACCATCAAACATCGCAGCAACTTCCTGCGCTTTCTTGGTTAGGTCAGCTTTACTCACCTATCAATCTTAGCTTTGACCTAGAATTTAGTTAGTTCGCCTAATTTGGCCCGTAAACGAAACGGTTTTGATGTCATCACTTCAAAAACTTCGCGTAATCACGCGAGAGTTAGTGACACCGCCAGATTTTGATCTAACCGACCACTTTCCTGAAAATCCGTCGGCTTTTGTTAGAAACGGGCAAGGGATTGTCGGCTTTGGTGAAGCAGCCCGATTTGAGACTTCCGGCCCGAATCGAATAACTGACCTAGCTGGCATCTGGCGTGAGCAGGTTTCAGCATCTGACATAAAAGATCCAATCCAGGTCCCAGGCACCGGGCTGGTGGGCCTTGGGAGTGCAACTTTTGCACCCTCCAGCTCCTTCAACTCCGTCTTGATTGTTCCAAGAGTTGTCCTTGGAACAAGAGACGGTAAAAGCTGGGTCACCCACATCACCCCAGAGGATGAGGATGAATCCACTGCAGATTTCTATAACGAAGTCCTGACTTACCGCCAAAATCCAAAACTTTCGTTTGTTGAAGGAGTGATGACCTCGGCAGGATTTATGGACCAGGCCGCCAAAGCAATCGCAAAAATACGGTCAGGAAAACTAAAGAAAATAGTTCTTGCCCGCGACATCATGGCCCAGTTGCCTGAAGGATTTGATTTACGCTCCGGACTAAAGTCCTTGAGCCATAAATACCCAAGCTGCTGGGTCTATTGCGTAGTTGGAAACTTCGGGGCGTCGCCTGAGCTACTGGTACGCGTTTCCAGCGGACAAGTTTCAGCCCGCGTTTTGGCTGGAACAACTTCTCGTGGACTAACAGAGGAATCAGATGCCGAGCTGTCAGGCGCCTTGGCTTTGTCAGCCAAGAATCTGCAGGAGCATCACTTTGCAGTTGAATCTATGGTTGATGCACTTAGGCCTTTTTGCGTTTCTGTCGACGCTGATGAAAAGCCATTTAGCTTGGCGCTTCCTGATCTTTGGCACTTAGCCAGCGACGTGTACGGGAAACTCAAAAACTCAATATCTGTCCTGGACCTAGCTGCCTTTTTGCACCCAACAGCTGCGGTGGCCGGAACCAAAAGAGCTGATGCTCAAAAACTAATTGCGGAACTCGAACCCTTCGACAGAGGCGGCTACGCAGGACCGGTTGGTTGGATTGGCTCTGACGGGGACGGCGAGTGGGCAATTGCCCTCAGGGGTGGCTACATCGAGCAAAACGTTCTAACGGCCTTTGCTGGCTGTGGGTTGGTAGCCGATTCCGAACCGGAAGCTGAATTGGCAGAAACTGAACTAAAGTTTGCTCCGGTACGTGGGGCTTTGAGTTAGAGCTTGACTTCAATCAAGACTCGTCCTGGAGTTGCAAGGGCATCGGAAAGTTCTTGCTCGTTCGCAGGACAAAGATAGACAAAACCGTATGTGTTGGCCAGTGACCAGTAGTCAATTTTTTGACCGGTGCGGAAAATGCGGTCAAACATTCCTTTTTCAACGGTTCCAAATAGTTCAAGCTTTTCAAAAATACTGCCGCCTTGGTCATTGACCATTATCAGCTGCAGATTCAAGCTTTCCTCAGGATCTTCGATCATGGAGCTGGCATCGTGAATCAACGTGAGATCTCCAAGGACAACTCTGGTGAAAGCCCCCTCGGCCCGAAGGGCAATACCGGTTGCAGTTGCGATAGTGCCATCAATTCCAGCAAGACCGCGATTTGCAAATACCCGCACTGCCTTTGAGGGTGCCCAGACATCTGCTTCGCGAATCATGCGAGATGCCCCAAGAACAATTGAGTCATCCAGTTGGCTGGCCTGGTAAACAAGCTCAACAACTTTTCTTCGATCTAGGCCGGTTTCATAACTTTGAGCTGAGATCCAGTTGTGTGATGCAACACGCCACCTAGCTAGCCACTCACTGCTAACCTCGCCATTGACCGTGAGATCATCAACAATTTCGGAGGCGTTTCCGTACGGGTTAAATAACCCAGTCAGTGGTGAATTCACCACAATAAGTTCGATGTCCTCTCGCGCAATAAGTTTCTGGACTTCGCGGCTAAGAGTTGGCTTGCCGTAGACAACCACTCGCTGGATTTTGTCCCTGAGCTCTTGGTCTTCGGCCAAAATTGCTGAGTAAGCCACGATGGAATTTGCCCCATATCGACACCTCGAACTTGGCTCAGCAAATACTGGCCAACCGAATGCTTCGGCGGCCTCAAGAGCGAGCACGCCTGATTCTGCTCCGGCAACAACAACTGTGTTTGGCTCACCGCGCAAAATTGCAAAAGTTGGGATAACGGGTAGTTCCTCGGGAAACTCAGCTCCAGTATAAATATCTCCAGCGTTGGGGGAAATCGATGAAAGTGGTTCTTTGAAGCAAAGATTTAGATGCACAGGCCCTGGCCTTAGGGGATGCTGACCCAATGCAACTGTGACCGCGCGCTCTGCTAATCCGCGCACGAAATCAAGGTCGACATCGCCTACCGGTGCGGCAACGTCTTCACAAAATCTAACGGCATCGCCAAAGATCCCAACTTGGTTTGTGGTTTGGTTTGCACCCAGCCCACGAAGTTCTTGAGGACGGTCGGCGGTCAAAACAATCAGTGGACTACCACTGTGGTGAGCTTCTAAAACTGCGGGCAATAAATT
>WLGB01000077.1 GCA_009703455.1 Actinomycetota bacterium | reverse complement strand
GCACTTGCCGAATACGCGAATGATAGGAAGCGGGTTTTCACTCACGCGTTTAGCAGCTGCCTACTGGCGAGGCAATGAAGCCAACAAACAGCTTCAGAGAATTTACGGAACAGCATGGCCGTCCAAGGATGAGCTCAAGGCTCACCTCGAGAGGCTCGAGGAAGCTGCTAAGCGAGATCACAGAAGAATTGGTGCAGAACTTGATTTGTTTTCTTTCCCAGAAGAAATCGGTTCTGGTCTTGCAGTGTTTCACCCCAAAGGTGGCGTCATAAGGCGAGTGATGGAGGACTACTCAAGGGCTCGACATGACGAGGCCGGATATGAATTCGTTTATAGCCCTCACATCACGAAGTCAAATCTGTTTGAAACTTCAGGCCATTTAGCTTGGTATTCGGATGGAATGTTTCCGCCGATGAGACTGGACGAAGAGGTCGACGAAAAGGGCATAATTCGAAAGATCGGGCAGGACTATTACCTGAAGCCGATGAACTGCCCGTTTCACATTCTGATATACAAGTCCCAAGCTCGGTCTTATCGTGACTTGCCACTAAAGATGTTTGAGTTCGGTGCCGTTTACCGTTACGAAAAATCCGGTGTGGTGCATGGCCTAACGCGCGTTCGAGGTATGACTCAGGATGATGCGCACCTGTTTGTGACTCAGGAGGATATGGAGAAGGAGCTAACAACAGTTCTTAGGTTCGTTCTAGACCTTCTTCGTGATTTTGGGCTAACCGATTTTTATCTTGAGTTATCTACCCGGGACCCAGAAAATGAAAAGTTTGTAGGGGGCGATGCCCTTTGGGAAGCGGCCACATCAACTCTTGAGAAAGTGGCAACTGACTCGGGACTGGAATTAGTCCCCGATCCAGGAGGAGCTGCCTTCTATGGCCCGAAGATTTCGGTGCAGGCCAGAGATGCCATCGGCCGAACCTGGCAGATGTCGACCATACAACTTGATTTTAATTTGCCTGAGCGATTTGAAATTGATTACACAGCTTCTGATGGGACCAAAAAGCGACCAGTTATGATTCACCGTGCACTTTTTGGGTCAATCGAAAGATTCTTTGGGGTTTTAATTGAACACTACGCCGGTCATTTCCCACCTTGGCTTGCTCCAGTACAAGTAGTAGGAATTCCTGTTGCCGATGACTTTGCTTCTTATCTTTCTGGCGTAATCGATCAACTAAAGGCCAAAGGTGTGCGAGCCACCATCGATCTAAGCGATGAGAGAATGCAAAAGAAGATTCGAAATCACACCAAGGACAAGGTCCCGTTCCAGCTCATCGCTGGAGGAGACGACAGAGACAGTGGGTCGGTTAGTTTTAGGTACCGAGACGGTTCCCAAGTTAATGGTGTAAAAATTACAGACGCTATCGACTTAATCGTCTCGGCTATCGCGAACAAGGAGCAGGTCTAGGTGGAATCGCCGGAGTTTTTACCTGGTGTTCCTGACAACTTCCAGCGCCTTTGGACACCGCATCGTCTGGTTTACATTCAAAACGGCCAGCAGCCGCCAGCCAACGAGTGCCCCTTTTGCTTAGCTCCTAAAGGTTCGGACGAAGACGGACTTATTGTTTTCCGAGGAGAGACTTGTTTTGTGCTGCTGAACCTTTTTCCATACAACTCCGGGCACCTGTTGGTTTGCACCTACAGACACATTGCTGACTACGATCAGACAACCGCTGAAGAAGCCATCGAGATGGCAGAACTGACCAAGCAAGCCATGATTGTGCTGCGTAAAGTTGCTAAAGCTCAAGGATTCAACATAGGTATGAACCAAGGAGTCCTTGCCGGTGCGGGCATCGCCGAGCACCTTCACCAGCACATTGTCCCGCGCTGGGAAAATGACTCAAACTTCTTCCCAATCATTGCAAAGACCAAAGCTCTCCCAAGGCTTCTCGGCGAGATTAGGTCGGAAATCCAGGCCGCTTGGGGTTAGCCCGTTCAAAACCAGCAATCTAGTCGGGTTAGGATTATGGTCATGAGTACATCAAAGAATGAATCAACACCCCTTGTAAAGCGCGGTCTAGCCGAAATGCTTAAGGGCGGTGTGATCATGGATGTCGTCAACGTGGAGCAAGCAAAGATTGCTGAAGACTCCGGCGCTGTGGCCGTGATGGCCCTAGAGCGAGTCCCCGCTGACATCCGAGCCCAGGGCGGAGTTGCTCGAATGAGTGACCCAGACATGATTGATGAAATTATTGCCGCGGTTTCTATCCCAGTGATGGCAAAAGCAAGAATTGGACATTTTGTTGAAGCCCAGGTGCTTCAGAGCCTGAAGGTTGATTACATTGACGAGTCAGAAGTGCTTTCTCCCGCTGACTATGTAAACCATATCGATAAGTGGAAATTCGACGTTCCATTCGTTTGTGGGGCTACAAACCTAGGTGAGGCCCTTCGCCGAATCACCGAAGGTGCCGCGATGATTCGCTCCAAAGGCGAGGCCGGAACCGGTGACGTATCAGAGGCAACCAAGCACATCCGAACCATCCTTGGGGAGATTAGTGCCCTCTCCGCCAAGAGCGAAGACGAACTTTACGTAGCTGCAAAGGAACTTCAGGCTCCATACGACTTGGTTCGCGAAGTCGCCCGCTCCAAGAAACTCCCAGTGGTGTTGTTTGTGGCCGGCGGAGTGGCAACCCCAGCGGATGCGGCGATGATGATGCAGCTTGGAGCAGATGGAGTTTTCGTCGGCTCAGGTATTTTTAAGTCGGGAGATCCTGTAAAGCGTGCGGCCGCAATCGTGAAAGCCGTTGCTGCCTTCAACGATGCAAGCGTTGTTGCCGAGTCTTCTAGAGGGCTTGGGGAGGCAATGGTCGGTATAAATGTGAAAGACCTTCCTGCACCCCACCGTCTTTCGGAGCGCGGCTGGTAATTGCGCGTCGGCGTTTTCGCACTACAGGGTGATGTTCGCGAACATCTGCAAACTCTATCTAGTCTTGGAGTTGAAGCTGTAGAAGTTCGAAATCGGCTTCAACTCGACTCAGTTGACGGTTTGATTTTTCCCGGTGGTGAATCCACGACCATGTCGAAGCTGATTGACATTTTTAATTTACGTCAAGGATTGCTGGATTTCGTTGGGACCGGTAAGCCAGTATTTGGTACCTGTGCCGGGATGATCATTCTGGCCTCCGAGGTTCTAGATTCCGCAGCTGGGCAGAAAAGCCTTGCGGTGATGGATATCTCCGTCAGGCGAAACGCGTTTGGCTCTCAACTTGACTCTTTTGAGTCGCAGGTACTGTTCGCTGGCGCATTGACGCAGGTAGCATTTATCCGTGCACCGATAGTGGAACGTGTGGGTCAGAACGTCGAGGTTCTTGCAACTTTGGAGGACGGCCGAATAGTCGCGGTTCGGCAGGGCAATTTACTGGCCACTTC
>WLGB01000076.1 GCA_009703455.1 Actinomycetota bacterium | reverse complement strand
GGCTCGAGCAACCAACCGCTAATCGAAAAGATAAGTTCTCAAGTTCTTGAACTTATGGACCGTGGCAATCAGACACCAATAGTTCTAATCGATGGTCGAGCAGGTTCAGGCAAATCCACTTTCGCCGAAAAACTTCAGCAGCAACTTTTTCGCGATGGGGAATCGGCTCCGAGGGTCATACATATGGACAACATCTACGAGGGCTGGGAAGGTCTGTCGCTGGGTTCTGATTACGTGGTCAGATTTATTCTGGGACCACTTTCAAGACAAGAAACCGCTTCATGGCAAGACTGGTCTTGGGTCAAAAACGAGAGATCTTCTTGGCGAGAATTTTCTGGCGGTACGCCTTTGATTGTGGAAGGCTGTGGGGCGCTTACCGAGCGAAGCAAATCCCATGCGGATGTATCTGTATGGCTTGAAGCCAGCGAGGAAACAAGACGGTCTCGCTGGCTAAAGCGAGAGAGGCACCTCGACAAGTTCGATTTCTGGGCCGCCCAGGAGCTTGATTTCTACGCTCGGGAAAAATCCCAGAGCTTGGCCGATTTGGTTGTAACTACTGACTGAAGCCGTTCTAGAGCTTGGTTGAAAGCGGTGCGAGCTTGGCGCTTTTGTTGTTTTTGTACCAAGCTCTGATTCCCGCAACTAGAGAAGCTGCAATAAAGAAAACGGCTAGGAAATAGCTGATGTTTTTCACTAGTGGGATACTCGCTGCGTAATAGCCAGCCATTGAAAGACCAAACCCCCACAGCACAGCACCGACCAAGTTAGCTGAAAAGAACTTGTAGTAGTTCATCTTGCCGATACCGGCAATTACTGGAATAAGCGCCCTTGCAAATGGAACAAACCGAGCAACAACTACCGCCCACCAACCCCAGGCAGAGTAGAACTTCTCGGCGTTTGAGATGGCCTTGGTTAGAACCACTCCCTGGCGCTTATCAAGGTATGGCCGACCGAAGTGTCGGCCAAGGGTGTAGCCAACTTGATCACCAAGCCAAGCGAAGATTCCAATTCCAATTGCCAAGACCCAGATGTTAATCACATCTGGAAAGTTGGCTGCCACGATTCCCGCGGCAAAAATAAGAGAGTCCCCGGTTATAAATGGCACAAAGGCGCCGATCAATAAACCAGTTCCTGCAAAAACCAATCCCCACACAACTGCAACAAAAAGCACCGGCCCAATCTGGGCGTACCAGGATGCTATTTCAGTTGCGAAGGTCATGCTTCAAGCCTAAGGCTTGCCGTGCAGCACTATTTCAGATAGATCAAGTCTGGTTCTCGGAGCAATCTCGCGAGCCAGAGCTTCTCCTTCGAATTTTTCTGGTACATCTTTTTTGCCGACGGTAACCACTACCGCAACCTCAAGATCTGCTGCCAGACCAAGTGATTTGTGCAACTCGTCGCGCAAGATTCCACCCATCTGATGGGTGTATAGATCCATTGACTGAGCCTGAATGCACATTTGAGCAACAGCAAGGCCTGCGTCATAAAAATTGCCCTTGATAGATTCTCCTGCATCGCTTCTTTTGACCGAGACCACAACAAGCGCAGCTGCAGCAGGTGCCCAAGCTTGGTTGAATCCAGTAAGCCCAGCAACTACCTTTTCGTGCAGTTCGGTTCCTCGCTTGGCAACAGAGAATCTCCAGGGCTGCAAGTTATTAGCTGATGGCGCCCAGCGAGCAGCTTCCAAAATGGCCAAAATCTCAGCATCGGAGATTTCGTAGCTCTCGTCGTAAGAGCGCGGGCTCCAACGAGCAGCCAATAGAGATGTCAGGGGGGCAGAAGTTTCAGGGATTTTTGTCATGTTGAATGCAACTAACTAGTCGTTGAATTTGTTCCCGAAGATTTACTTCAGGGCTTTCTGCAGTGCTTCTAGTAGCCCATCGACATCGCTTTCGGTGGTGTCCCAGCCACACATCCAGCGAACCTGTCCGGTGGCCTGGTTCCAAACATAGAAGCGGTAATCCTTTTGAAGCTTCGCAGTTATCTTGGCCGGAAGGATCGGAAAAACCGCATTGGCTTCAGCTGGATTTGGCACCTGAATTGAAGGATTCTTCTTAGCTATTGCAACTACACCCTTATAGAGTCTTTCGGCCATGGCGTTTGCATGAGAAGCGTTTGCCAAAGCAACCTTGGCATCATTTCCAAACAACGCATTTAGCTGGGCTGAAACAAATCTCATTTTCGATGGCAGCTGCATCGAGGTCTTTCGAAGATAAGGCATTGCGTTTGCTAACTCCTTGCCTCTAGTCGACTTAGAGTCAGTGACAATAACTGCCTCAGCAGCCAGGGCCCCAATCTTGGTAGCACCCATAGAAACTAAGTCGATTCCAAGATCTGTAGTGAACTGCTTGAAAGAAAGTCCAAGTGCTGCCGCTGCATTAGAAAGTCTCGCGCCATCCATGTGAATTAGCAATCCGTGTTTGTGAGCGCGGTCTGCTAACGCCTTGATCTCTTTAGCGGAATAGAGAGTGCCCATCTCGGTGGTCTGAGTGATTGAAACTACACCTGGCTGAGCCCTGTGAACTACTCCCATGTCAAAAACTTGTGAGTCAAGAAGTTCTGGAGTTAGTTTCCCGTTAGAAGTTGGTACTGTCCAGAGTTTGATGCCTCCCATCTTCTCTGGAGCTCCACCCTCATCAACATGAATGTGTGCCGACTCAACACAAATCACAGCTTCCCATCTCTTGAGAGCTGCTTGCAGTGCGACAACGTTGGCTCCGGTGCCATTGAAAACCGGGAAGCCGACCGCTTTTGAGCCAAAGAGTTTTTTCACAAGCTCATCGAACTGGGCAGTAACTGTGTCCTCACCGTAGGCGATTTCGTGACCATCGTTGACCTCAGCTATTGCCTTAAGCACCTCAGGATGAACACCGGCATAGTTATCGCTTGCGAAGCCTCGCCATATTGACCTTCCAGCTTTGGAATTCGCGGAGATTGATTTAGCCAAGAGAGTGTCGCTTTCTTTAGATGGAATCTGTTTGGGTTGATTCTGGAAGCTTAGGTGGGCGGTTCTCAAAAGCCGTTGATAAAACAACCGTGGTCTCAGTTCGAACATTAGCCGCTGCCCTGATATTTGCAAGCAATGCCTCTAGGTCGGCTGGCTCGGCAACATTGACTTTGACGATGTAGCTGTGGGTTCCTGCAACAGACCAGCAACCTTCGATTTCTTCAATAGATTCAAGCTGCTCAGGCACATTGTCAGGTGCGGCTGGATCTATCGGAGTCAGAGAGACAAAGGAGGTGGTCTTTAGCCCAACTGCGCGAAGATCAAGCCTGGCCTGGTAGCCATTGATGGCACCTTTTGTTTCCAGTCGCTTTATTTTCTGGTGAAGAGTTGAGCTTGGAATTCCAAGTTCGGTTGCCATATCCTGCAAAGAGCGCTCAGAGTTCCTAGCCAAAAGACCAAGGATGTTGCGCTCTAAAGCATCCATTTACAAAACCTGCCCGATTAGGCAGTGATTCCCTTAGTTGCCAGGATTACATCCTTGAGCTTGCGGTTCAAAGTGTCGTAGAACACATTCAATGG
>WLGB01000075.1 GCA_009703455.1 Actinomycetota bacterium | reverse complement strand
TTTTCTACAAAATAGGGGGCCATGAAAGGACCGCCTTATGACACCATGTAGTTAGGAGAGGGAGGGTCCTTTGAAAAGAGTAGTTGCCGTAAGTGCTGTTTCAGCCCTACTGCTTACTGGATTGCTTGCTCTGCCGGCCAATGCCATCGCCCCCGGAAACTGCACTACCGGTTCGTTAACGATTATCGCCAATGAGGTCACAAGTGCCTTTGGGTGCTCAGGCGAAGCTGTAGTTCCGGCAACCGTGACTTCTATTGGAGCAAGTGCCTTCGAGGATGAGGCCGATGTTCACACCATAACCTTCGCAGCTGGTTCGGCCCTGACTTCTATTGGAGCCCAGGCCTTTGCCAGCAGTGGCATAACTGCCATTGCAATTCCTTCGGGTGTGATGTCCATAGGGGCACAGGCGTTTGCTTTAACCTCTGACCTCACCAGCATCGCTTTCGACGCGGAGTCTGAATTGACCGTGATTGGTTTCGAAGGATTTATCAATTCGGGACTAACTGCAATAACAATCCCGGCAAGTGTCAGCGCAATCGGTGACGCCGCCTTTGAGCTAACTGCGGATTTAACAGCTGTGACCTTTGAATCAGGTTCCCAGTTGACCGCAATCAGCCAAGAGGCTTTTCAGTATTCAGGGCTGACGAGGGTGGAGATTCCAACTGGTGTGACCAGCATTGGTATAGGTGCTTTCTATAACAATCTCGATTTGGAAACAGTCCGTATCCCCTCGACCGTCACATCCATTGCAGCCAGCGCGTTCCAAAGGACCATTAGTCTGACCGATGTCTATTTTGCCGGAAAGACTGCACCAGCAGTGGGTGCCGATGCTTTTGGGGATCCGGAAAATATGAGGGTCTTAGACGCAAAGGCACGTATTTCCTACTCAGCCAGATCAAGCTTTGGCTTGCTCGGTACGACATGGAACGACCTAGTCGTCCAATACACCAAACGATCTTCTGAATTAGTTGAGGTTCTGGAAGAACCTCAACTAGTCAGCCTGACCCTAAAAGGTTCCTCGCTTTCCAAGAAGCAAATGAAAAAGCTAAGGGCATTGGTGTTAGCAGTGGGGCGTAAGGGATCTTTTGAGATAACCGCGGGTGTAGTCAAGAAAGAAGGCATGACTAGGGCTGGTGCTAAGGCCTTAGCCAGAAATCAAGCCAAGTTGGTTCGGGGCTATCTCGTTGCTCGTGGGGTGAAGTTGCTTCGCACTTCGATAAAGGTGCGGGTTCTAGACACTGGGGCGGTGCCCAAAACTCTGGTGGTTGGCCGAAAGCTTTGAGGCCGATTGGTTGAATTCAGGATTAAGCCTGGTTGGATCCAGACCCAGTATTGAAGCCCCCCCCTTTTTTTTTGTTTTTAGGCGCCCGATGTTTTTAGCTGGTGCCTAGGGCAAGTGATTACTCGTAGCGATTGATTTTGGCTCGAACCATTTGAAAAAAGTTGACTTTGGTCGATGCCTCGAGGAAATTCCCCGAATAAGCGAAGAGGCCAGAAACTGCCTCAGCACTGAATTCTGACCCCGTCTTGCCTGCAGATCATAAAGGCGATAGGGCAATCCGTTCTTCTCCTAACAGTATGCCAAATTTGCGATCGACAATTGCAAGAGGTTCTGCACATGTTGCCTAAATCGGTTGCACCAATTTTGCAACCCGAAAAATTGAGGGAATGGATCAAGCAGACTTTTCCGAAGTGAGTTGAGGTGCATGGGCTCTCGATTCCCTTTTTCGAATTTGGGCACTTGTTCACAGTCCCCCTAAGGCTGCCTTTATGTATCATCTTGCACCTTAGGATTCATATGTGCCCTCAAACCCCAACCAGCTGCTGGAGCTAAAGATTGCTGGCCGCTACCGTATGATTCCGGTCTGGGCAACCAAGCTTTCTTTTGAGGTAAGACCTGGGCTGAAGTTTGATTCCAGAGCTTGGAAGCTCTGGAAGCCGGTTCTTTTGCTCCTTCATGAGATATCCAAGACTGAGAAGCTAAAGGTCAACTGGGTTCGGATCCATTCACACTTTGGCCTCAAGGGAGATATCCCGCACGCCATGGGCTGGTGGGACCTTGAGCAAAAGGCTATGTTCCTATGCCACTTCGATAAAGAAACCCTGCTGCATGAGATTGGCCATGCACTAACAAGCGGCTATCACGGGGATCCTTGGGCCAAGGCCACAGCAAGACTGTATAAGAAGTATCTAAAAGGCAAGGCCTTTAAAGACTCAATGATCCAGCTAGCCCATTACCTATCTGGGAGACGCGTCTACAAAGCCCTATATGGTGAGAGGGCTCCTAAGGCTCCGGAGATCATCAGTCTTTGGAAGGGCTTGAAGCCTTAGGGAGCCTGACTTTTCCACAGATTCCAATATCCCCCGTATTCAGAACACATTCTGAACTATACTCCAAGCATGAGCAAACTAATCGAGCAAGTGCAGTCCTCGGAACTAAGCCGCAATCCCCTAAAGGTATTCTCGGCTGCCGAAAAGACTCCGGTCACCGTCACCAGGCGCGACGGTGAGGATTTGGTTCTTATGAGTAAGAAAGAGACGGAGAGCGTCCCACAATTTCACAGTCATGTTGCCCAGGTTGTCAGTGCTTTAGATGATGAACGCGGAACCCTCGTTGAACGTATGACTAGATACTTTCCTTGGATGCTGGCGCTGGAATTGGATGCGCAGGAAGAATGTGCCAAAGATCTAATCAGGACCACGAAGGCAGCACTCGCGACAAATGCCCCGACACTTGCCTTAGCTGAGCTAAACGCATGGACTGCAACAGCTGAAACCAAAGCCTTGGGCATCGACTTCGATGACGTTGAATGGCTGGAAACTCCAATTTTGGTCGAAAGACCTTAAGAAGAAGTTGAGCAGAGAGCAACCTGTTCCAAGGCCAGTAAAAAAGTCCGACTACGTAATCTACTTCGGTTCAAGAACAGCAGAAAAAGCATGGCTTGACCTGATGGCCACAAGAAGAAGTGACCTAGTTGAGGCATGGGAGATTCTTACCAGCAGCCCGTTGACCGCGGACGCTCGATGCAGTCCTATGCGAAAAGATCTGGCGGTTGTCGTTTTCGAAGGCTCTGCTTACCGCAGGTGACAACTCAAGCTCAGCCTCACGGACGGATCAAGAATTTGGTATTTTGTAGTCGCGCAGACAGTAAGAATCGAGAAAGTCTTCACCGCACACCCCAATCAAACCAAAAAGTAAACCCCGCCGAAGCGGGGTTTACCGAAAAAGATCCTCTGCAACTACTTATCTAGCAGCCGATCCTTCCTTGTAATCATCTGAGTTCTTGATCCAGGAGAACAGCTTTCTAAGTGTTCTACCAACGGCTTCGATTGGGTGTGCCTCGCCCTTGGCGCGAAGCGCCAAGAACTCTGGTCCCCCGGCGTCCTGGTCGGCTACGAATCGCTTAGCAAAAGTGCCATCCTGGATGTCGGTTAGAACTTCCTTCATGCGTACCTTTACCTCTGGGCCAATAACTCTAGGTCCTGAGATGTAGTCGCCGTACTCGGCGGTGTCAGAAACTGACCAGCGCTGCTTGGCA
>WLGB01000074.1 GCA_009703455.1 Actinomycetota bacterium | reverse complement strand
TGGACGATAGTTTCGATCTGCATTCCAGCCGGGTAGTGACGTAGTTCAAACTCTTTGAAGGCTTTGGTTACTTCGTACGGTTGTTTTTCAGTCATATCTTCAGTGTATGCACGTTAGTTGCACCCACCTACCACCGCTTGCTAAAGTGGCACTGTTCTGGCAGACGAGGAGACAAAGATGGCTACCGTCGACGACAACGATGCAGTTAGAAAACATGCCGCGAAGAGCATTCGCAAAAAGCGTGATTTCAAGCAGTACTTGGTGGTCTACGCCCTTGTTTCTGCGCTTCTCACGGGGATTTGGTTTATGACTGACCCGATCGGGGGCTTCTGGCCAATTTGGGCGATGTTTGGCATGGGAATTGCCGCTGTCTTTATCGGTCTGGATGCCTACGGCTTGATGTCTGCTAAACCAATAACTGAGGCTGATATCGACGCTGAAGTTGAGCGCCTCAAAACTAAAGGATAAGCTTTTTAGGTTGCCGCTTTTGGCGGCAAACAACAAGATGAGGTTTTCGTGGGTTCAGTAATCAAAAAGCGTCGCAAGCGTATGTCTAAGAAGAAGCACCGCAAGCTACTTCGTAAGACTCGCCATCAGCGTCGCAATAAGAAGTAAACCGCTTTAGTCGCGGTTAGCTTTGAGCTCGCGCTTCTTGAAATCATAAATCGGCCAATCGGCCGCCTTGGCGTACCTAGTCAAAATTTTGTCTGGATTCACTGCAACCGGATGACCAACGGCAGTCAACATCGGTAGGTCGTTGTGTGAGTCGCTGTAGGCGTAGGACTTCTTCAAACTCAAGTTTCTTGTACTGGCCAATTCTCTAATTGCAGTTTTTTTGGTAGCTCCGTGAATTGGCTTTCCAACTAGCTTTCCGGTGAGAACTCCATTTATTTTCTCTACCTTGGTGCCGATGGCTCCGGTAAGACCTAGGCGGTCCGCAATTACATCGCCAAGTTCCTGAGGCGCTGCTGTCACAAGCCAGACCTCCCGACCTTCAGCAATGTGATCTTTGGCAAGACGGACAGTTTCGGGCCAGAGTTTTAGCTTGATCTGTTTGTCATAGACCTCGTCAACCAGAATCTGCAAATCGCTCACTAGGTGACCCTCAACAAGGGACAGCGCTCGATCCTTTATGCCATCAAGCTTGTTGTTGTTTTCACCCTTCCAGATGAAGCGAAACTGAGCCCAGGCAAACCGCCAGAAGTCTTTGCGACTGAAGAACTTTCTTTCAAAGGCAGACTTACCAAACAAGAAGCTACTGGATCCACGAAGGATGGTGTTGTCAACGTCAAAGAAAGCAGCGGCTTTTTTGGGCTGTTCATTCTTGGCTGAGCTAGTCTTCGACGGCACCCGCTAAGTTTAACCTGTGTCCAGGCTCATCTCACTCACACTGCTTACTAAGCCGGGCTGTCACTTATGCGAAGAGGCCATAAAAGCCGTTGATTTAGTGGTGAGTGCGTTCAGAGACCAAAATTCAGACGATGTTCAACTTGATCTAACCGAAGTGAACATCCTCGAGAATGACGAGCTGAATCAAAAGTACGCTGAGGAGATTCCAGTGCTACAGATAAACGGCGAAACCCATGCCTACTGGCGCATTGATTCAGAGCGACTAATTAAAGCACTGAATGATTTGGCTTAGGGCTCCAAGCGGTTAGGCCCGCGGAACAAGAAGCCAACTTCTCTAATACTTGGCTGGTGCAGCAACAGCATAATTACTCGAAGAAGTCCCATTCCAAAACCGCCGTGGGTAGGTGCTCCGTAGCGGAAAAAGTCGACGTAAGTTTTTAGGCCTTCCGGGTCTAGACCTTTTTGCTTGGCCTGCTCAATCAAAACATCGACGCGGTGCTCGCGCTGGGCGCCGGTAGTTATTTCTGTTCCACGCCAAATTAAGTCATAGCTCTTGGTGAGTTCTGGATTGCCTTCGTGCCTCATGTGATAGAACGGTCGAACAGTTGATGGGTAGTCGGTTAGAAATACAAACTCGTGGCCAGAGCTTTCAAATACGTGTGCGGCAATTTGACGCTCACCTTCTGGATCCATATCTCCCCCACGAACAACTTCGTGGCCGCGAGCTTTGACGATATCTACTGCTTCAGCAAGGGGAATTCTTGGAAAGGGTCGGGTCGGAACCACTACGTCCACATCAAATAACCGTTTGATCTCTTCACCGTGGTTTTCCTTCACTGCACTAAGTGCAGCAACCATCAGCTCTTCTTGCATATTCATAATGTCTTCGTGGGAATCAATCCAAGAAACTTCCATGTCCACCGAGGTGTATTCGGTAGCGTGGCGAGACGTGAAGGAAGGGTCGGCGCGGAACACAGGACCTATTTCGAAGATGCGGCCAAGGCCTGCCATCATCGCCATCTGCTTATAAAACTGTGGGGACTGAGCTAAGTAGGCAACAGTTTCGAAGTATTCGAGTTTAAACAGCTCGGCGTTGGATTCTGATGCTGAGGCCATCAGCTTCGGGGAGTGAATCTCTGTGAAGTTGTTGGCTAGCCAATACTTTCTCCAGGCTGCCTCGATGGTGGTTTGTACCTGAAACACCAGGTTCATTTCTGGTCTACGCATGTCCAGGAAGCGCCAATCCAGGCGCTTGTCGATTGAGGTGTCGTCGGCGATTGGAGTCTCAGGGTCTGCCAGGGTGACAACTTCTAGCTCGTCAAGCTGAATCTCAAGCCCGCCGAGCTTTACTCGCTCATCGTGGACTAGTCGTCCCTTCACCCAGACGAAGCTCCCGTTGGTAAGTGTCGAGACTTTGTCTGCAAGTTGATCTTCGTCTGCGGGGCGAGGGTAAGTTACCTGAACGTCGCCTGTTTCATCCCTGAGAATGATGAACTGAATTCGTTTCTGGTCGCGAAGTTTTTCTACCCAACCACCAAGGACCACAGGTCCGTCTTGTGTTTCTTGCAGGTCTTTAACCAGGTGGCGTTCACGCATTATCTTTGCTCTCTTTTTCGGTCTAAGGGCCCAAGTTTAGCGGGGGTTAGACTAGTACCATGCCCGCCACCCGTATCCACTTGGTACGCCACGGGGAGGTAAATAACCCCGGTGGTGTGATCTACGGTCGGCTACCAAACTTTCCACTTACCGAGCTAGGCCACCAGATGGCAACTCAAGCTGCCACAGAACTTACAAGCTCTGGAGCCAAAATCACCCGATTGATTGCCTCGCCACTTCAGCGAACTTTGCAATCGGCCAAGCCAATTGCTGAGCGGTTCAATGTGTCCATCGAGGCCGAAGACAAAATCATCGAGCCAACCAACATATTCGAAGGTCACAAGCTCAGCCTGGCAACCATCGCTAGAAACCCCAAGTTTTTACTCAAGCTCTTTAACCCTCTAAAACCCTCCTGGGGAGAGCCCTTTAACTTGATATCCAGTCGGATGGTCGAAATGATGCAAAAAGCCTGGAACTCAACTGAATCTGGTGAGATTGCCATGGTCTCCCACCAGTTACCGATTTGGATGGTTCACCGTTTCGCAAAAGGCCAAATACTCGCTCACAATCCAGCAACCAGAAGGTGTGAGCTGTCCAGCATTACGAGCTTTGAACTCCAGGATGGCAAATTTGTCGAGGTTGACTACCGCGATCCCGCCAAAGCCCTTCGAGTAAACGCTGTCGATCAGGGTGCGGTTTGAGAAAATTTCTAGCCGGGCTCGCAATTTCAGCAATGGTGCTTACAACCTCTGCGTGTGCCAACGACCCTTTAGCCGAACAGTTTCGATCCGGGGATAACAAAAACTACATCGCAGGCGATGGAACAGTCACCGAATTCGCCCTTGGTTCAAGACCAAAAGCTGCCACTTGGTCAGGTGAGACCGAAAGTGGAGACACTCTTTCTAGCACTCAGCTTGAAGGCGTCATCACAGTTATGAACTTTTGGTATGCCGGTTGCGCGCCTTGTCGCGTTGAAATGCCAGAACTTGTCGAATTGCAAGATCTGTTCTTACC
>WLGB01000073.1 GCA_009703455.1 Actinomycetota bacterium | reverse complement strand
TAAGTGTGGCCGTTGACCGTCACTTTCAATGGAGCCCGTTTATTTGTTTTGAGTTTCTGGATAACCCATTCTGGTACCAAAATGGAAGCGTGGTTTCCTTCACCAATCACTTCGGTCTCGTAGCTCACTGACATGTGGCTATTTTACCCATCTGATTTCGAGCTCACCTCAAAAACTCAGACAGACTGAAAATAGTGAAATTAAGAAAGACTGATTTTCGGCAGATATGACTCTTAATCAGTGGGTTCTAGGTCCACGTCCCCCAGGGGTGCAGTGAAAATCCAGTTTCTTCTCACGAGGGCTGGATTTTCATTAATATCTGGCCCATCCGGGCCTGTTGAAATGACTAGAGCAAGACCCTAGGTTAGTGCCTTAAGGTGAGTACCTTACTTACGCCGAGTGGTGAGCAATGCCCCGCCACCAACTAGCAGCAAGGCAACCGGAGCAACATAGTCAAGACCTGAGTACCAGTCGGTCCAGCTGTTTGAAATTACGAAGATAAGTCCCAATAGACCCATGGCAATAAGTGCCCAAGCAATTCCTTTGTTCAACTTAGGATCAGTTTTTTGCAGGTCAGCCTTGGTCCTGGCGGCGCTTGTTCCGCAACTTGGGCAGTCGAGCGCATCTTTGGGAACGGCCAAGCCGCAGTTTTTACAGTTCATAACTTACGATTCTATTGCCCTCAAGTAGCCGGACCCTTCGCTTCAAACCCCGCTACTGAGCTCAAATCAGGGGTTTGCTTTAGACTCAAGAGATACTTCCAAGGAGTGCTCGTTGCCCAAAATTGAACCAGAAGCAATGGTTGGTGCCAAAATCACCAACCTGAGCCTTAGGCGTTGGCTGCACTCTCTGCCGGGTGTTGACAAGGTTGGTCTGGAAGCCAGAGCAGCTTCTTTAGGAACTAGATCGATAAAGACAACTTCCAAGGCATGGGCTCTTGATGCAGCCATCAAGATGATGGATCTAACAACCCTCGAGGGTATGGATACCCCTGATCGAGTGCGATCACTTTGTCTAAAGGCCATGACTCCAGACCCAACTGACCCTGATTGCCCAAGCCCAGCAGCTATCTGCGTCTATGGGGATATGGTTCAAGTAGCCAAGCAAGCTCTTGGGAAATCCGGCATTTATGTGGCGGCGGTAGCAACAGCTTTTCCTTCCGGCAGGGCATCGGTTGCCGTAAAGCTTCAGGACACCAAGGATGCCGTCAAGGCTGGAGCTGACGAGATAGACATGGTCATTGACCGAGGAGCTTTTTTGTCCGGTAACTACCTAGAGGTTTATAAGCAGATACAGGCTGTCAAGAACGCTTGCGTGAGAAGCGATGGCACAACAGCCCACCTAAAGGTGATTTTGGAAACCGGTGAGCTGCAAACTTATGACAACATCCGAAGAGCTAGCTACCTAGCCATGCTGGCTGGCGGCGATTTCATAAAGACCTCAACTGGAAAAGTGACTGTGAACGCGACCATTCCTATTACTCTTTTGATGCTCCAGGCAGTTCGCGACTGGTACGACCAAACTGGTGTACTAATAGGTATAAAGCCAGCCGGAGGTATCCGAACCGCCAAGGACGCAATCAAGTACTTGGTGGTAGTCAAGGAAGTTGCGGGGGAGCAGTGGCTAACTCCGGATCTGTTTAGATTTGGCGCCTCGAGCTTGCTAAATGATGTTTTGATGCAAAGACAAAAACTAAAGACTGGAAACTATTCCGGTCCCGACTATGTGACCGTGGACTAAGAGGTATAGAAATGTTTGAATACGCACCCGCCCCAGAATCCAGGAAACTGGTGACTTTTCAAAGTAGCTACGGCCACTTCATTGGCGGCAAGTTCACCAAGCCATCAAACACCTACCAGACCATCTCCCCGGCGACGGAAGAGATCCTTGCTGAAATATCCACCGCAACTGCCAAAGATGTAGACCTGGCAGTCGCAGCAGCAAGAAACGCCTACGAAAAAGTTTGGTCCAAGCTCTCCGGGGCTGAGCGCGGCAAGTATCTTTACCGAATTGCAAGAATCATTCAAGAACGCGCTCGCGAGCTAGCAATTGCCGAGACTTTGAACAACGGAAAGCCAATCAAGGAAACCAGAGATGCCGACATCCCGCTAGTTTCAGCATGGTTTTTTTACTACGCCGGTTGGGCTGACAAGCTCGATTACGCAGGTTTAGGTGTCAACCCGAAAGCCCACGGTGTGGCCGCTCAGGTAATTCCATGGAATTTCCCACTGATGATGCTGGCCTGGAAGATAGCTCCAGCACTTGCTGCTGGAAACACCGTTGTTCTAAAGCCTGCTGAGACAACCCCTCTGACAGCGCTGCTATTCGCAGAGATTTGCCAGCAGGCAGGATTGCCAGATGGCGTGGTAAACATCATCACTGGTTTCGGTCAAAGCGGAGCAGACCTAATCGCACATAAAGATGTCAACAAAGTAGCTTTCACTGGTTCAACCGGTGTTGGAAGGCTTATTGCTAAGCAAGTTGCTGGAACAAACAAGAAAGTCACTCTAGAACTTGGCGGCAAGGCCGCCAACATTGTCTTTGATGACGCCCCGCTTGACCAAGCTGTTGAGGGCATCATCAACGGAATCTTCTTCAACCAAGGTCACGTTTGTTGTGCCGGGTCTAGGTTGCTAGTTCAAGAGTCAATTCAAGATGAGCTCTTGAAAAAACTGAAAAAGCGCATGGAGACTCTAAAGCTTGGCGACCCGCTAGATAAGAACACAGACATTGGCGCCATTAACTCCAAAGTTCAACTCGACAAGATCACCAAATTGGTAAAGTTGGGCGTCAAAGAAGGCGGCGAAGCCTGGGCTCCTAATTGCGAAATTCCTAAAAAGGGTTTCTGGTATGCCCCGACGGTTATAACCGGTGTCGCTCCGACTAACACTGTGGTTCGGGAAGAGATTTTTGGTCCGGTACTTTCGGTCCTTAGCTTTAGAACTCCAGCCGAGGCAGTCGCCAAAGCAAACAACACTCCTTTTGGGTTGAGTGCTGGAATCTGGAGTGAAAAGGGTTCCAGAATTCTAAAGGTTGCCGATCAGCTAAATGCTGGAGTGATCTGGGCAAATACTTTCAATCAGTTTGACCCAGCTAGCCCCTTTGGTGGCTTTAAAGAATCTGGCTACGGCCGCGAAGGAGGCAGGCACGGATTGCTTGCTTACCTGAAGGGAGATAACTAATGCGTCTTGATATCAAGAAAACCTACAAGCTATACATCGGCGGAAAGTTCCCCAGAAGCGAATCCGGTCACACCTTCGAACTAGCCTCTGCTAAAGGTGAGTTTGTTGCCAACGTAGTTCTGGCCTCTAGAAAAGATGCCAGGGACGCCGTTGTTGCAGCACGGGCTGCTCAGCCTGGCTGGGAATCAGCAACTGCCTATAACCGCGGACAGATTCTCTACCGCATCGCCGAGATGTTAGAAGGAAGAAGAGAACAATTTGTTGACGAGATTCGTGAGCTAACTGGCTCGACCGAAAAGGCCGCCAATCAAGAAGTCGATGCCGCTATTGACTCTTGGGTTTGGCACGCTGGCTGGTCCGACAAAGTTGATTCCGTGGCTGGTTCCATGAACCCGGTAGCTGGGCCATATTTCAACATTTCAACTAACCAGCCAACCGGCGTGGTGGCAGCTTTTGCCCCGCAGCAAAGTAGCTTGGTTGGTCTTGTGAACACCATCGCTCCGATTATTGTGACCGGAAACACCGTTGTAGTTGTTGCTAGCGAATTACTGCCGCTTTCGGCAATTACGCTCACAGAGGTTCTTGCCACCAGCGACTTACCTGGCGGAGTGGTCAATGTCCTTACCGGCAAAGAGTCAGATATGGCTCCTTGGCTAGCTTCCCACCAGGACGTCAACGCAGTTGACCTTGAGGGCACTTCAGATCCAGTGGACCTAGAAATTCGTGCCGCCGACACACTAAAGCGTGTGGTCAGGCCCGGTACTTTTTCAAGATCAGCAGCCAAGGGTTCACTACAGCAGATCTTGGCATTTATGGAGGTCAAGACCGTTTGGCACCCAAAGGGACACTAGCTAGTACTCTGATTTGCTTTAGATTCGGAACCACTAGATTTTTAGCTCTAACTCAAGAAAAATTCTTTCGAAAGCGCTCTGCAGCCAGTTCGTAGATTTGCTCTGGCCCATCCGTTTCGTCGATTTGTTGCCCAACAAAATCAAACCCAAGGCTTTGAATGATGTGGAGCGAAACACTATTGGATTCACCTACCGTATAGCGCAAAATTTTTACGTTGGGATATTCCAGAACCCACTTCCAAGCGGCAAGTAGCAATTCTTTGCCGAGTCCTCGCCCTTGCATTTCTGGAACAATTCCATACCCAATCTCGATCATTCCTCG
>WLGB01000072.1 GCA_009703455.1 Actinomycetota bacterium | reverse complement strand
GTCCAATTCCCCAAAGGCTGTTTAGTTGTGTGGAGATGTGTTCGTCTTGTTCTAGAAGATGTAGTTTTTCAAAGTCAATGGTTTTCGAGATGGAAGCTTCAGCTAAGCCCTTGATGGCTTTTATCTTGGGTCCTGATATTCCACACTCTCGCATCGATATTTCTGAAAGCTTTGCAATTTTCCTCGGTGTTGGTTCGTTCTTGACCAAGACCATCAGGCGACTATAGATGGTGTCGGCTGCCTTTACAGATAGCTGCTGGGAAACCACTGATTCAACTAAAGTCTCAAAGTTTGACGTGGTGGATGGCTTGGAGCCTATGGTGCAAAGAGGGTGGTCATCCACGACCTTCGCAAACCGCTTGTCCCTGGAGGCTAAGTCCTGGACAATTTTTTCCATTACCTGATTGCTTGCAGCCATTAGGCAAATCTAGTGGCTGAGCAGGTGAGCTCGCCGGTGCCTAAGCTAGAACCATGAGTACATTCAAAGACAGGGACAAAACTGCCCTAATGGTTATCGATGTCCAAAAGGCCGTAGTTGGTTGGGCATGGCGAAGTGCTGAGGTCGTAGCAAACATCAACAAGTTGGTGGCTAAAGCCAGAGCCTCCAGTACCCCGGTTGTTTGGGTCCAGCACTCTGATGAGGAAATGACCATCGGGTCCGAGGCTTGGGAATTAATGGATGATCTGACCAAACCCATCGACGGCGAGGATGTTGTCCAGAAAAACTACCGAAGCTCATTCGAAAGTACGAATCTTGACGCCGTTCTAGAAAAACTTGGGGTTTCAAACCTGCTTATTACAGGCGGTGAGACAAACAACTGCGTGCGCCATACCGCGCACGCTGCCATCGAACGTGGCTACGACGTGGTGTTGGTAAGCGATGCCCACACCACCAACGACGGTCCTTGGGGTTTGAATTCAGTCAAGGCTGAGGATGTTGTGGCCGAGCAAAACGGATCTTTTAGTAGCTACTCTTTGCCAGGCAGACAATCCACGGTGTCTACTACCGACGAAGTTAGGTTCTAGTCAAGTTCGACCTGAATCCCAACCCAATAGACTCCGTTTGGGCTTAACTGGCATGGTGTGTTCCTAGGGACTGGATAGAAATACAAAAATGCGTTTCATACTTTCAAAGCTTGGTCTAGAGGAAATCCGCAATGACCCCTCGGTTCGCGCAATAAGCCTTGCTACTTTTATTGATCGTTTCGGCAACGGACTGTTTTCTACTGTCGAAGTAATTTACTTCACCCTGATTGTTGGGCTATCACCATTGCAGGTGGCGTCGGCACTCGGAATTGCCGGCGCAGCAGCTCTTTTATTCACAGTGCCAAGCGGTCACATCGCAGACCGCTACGGACCTAAAAAAGTGATGATTGTTGCCCAGGTCCTAGAGGGTTTTGCGGTGCTTGGTCTCATTTTTGTTCAGAGCTTTTTCTGGCTGGCCGTAGTAAACGTGATTGTCGCCCTGGTTGGAACAACTGCCCACGTAGCAAATGCCACCGTAATTTCTAGAATCGGATTCGGGGAAGACCGGATTAAAATCCGCGCTGCCCAGCGCGCAATGGCAAACATGGGAATCGGCTTCGGAACCGTTTTTGCAGGAATTGCCCTAGCAATCAATACCCCTATCGCATACCAGTCCATGATGGTTGTAAATGCCGTGAGCTTTATCTTTGCCGCCCAAGTGCTCAATCGGATTCCGTCGATGGCGGCAACTGTGGATAAGGGGCAAGAAATCGGAATCATTGCACTTCGTGATAAAAGGTTTGTTGCCGCCACGATTTTGAACGGAATCGTGGCTTTGCATTTTGTTATTCAGGGAGTTGCGCTACCACTTTGGATTATTCAATACACCGAGGCTCCCAAGTGGTGGGTGTCGGTGTTGTTTGTCATAAACACTGTCCTGGTAACGATTTTCCAGATTCGCTTTAGCCGTGGCACTGGGGACATTCGCTTGAGTGTAAAGAAATTTCGCTTGGGAAGTTTTTATCTTCTTGGCGCCACCGTTGTTTACTCGCTCTCTGGAGGGATTCCAGCCTGGGCAGCTTGCCTAGTGTTAGCGGTTGGAATGGCCATGCACACTGTAGGTGAGCTTGAAGCGGCAGCCGGATCTTGGAGCATTGGATTTGATCTAGCTCAAGAAAAACACATGGGCGAGTACCAGGGTGTTTACTCTTTGGGCTGGGGAATGAGCTCAACTCTTGGACCGGTATACGTTACGGCTTTAGCTATTGGCCTTGGCATGGTCGGTTGGTGGATTATGGGTGCGGTATTTGTGCTGGCTGGTATTGCGATGTATGTGCTAATCAATAAAACAGTCGAGCCCAGCGTTATTGAAGGTTTGAACATACCTTCTGATGACTAGAGCAGATCTGCTACAGAATTCAAAATCTCGTTTGGCCTAAAGGGGTATTTGGCTATTTCGGTGGCATCTGAAATTCCAGTTAGTACCAAGACAGTGTGTAGTCCTGCCTCGATTCCAGCCACCACATCAGTATCCATGCGGTCACCAATCATTCCAGTGGACTGGGAATGGGCGTCGATTTTGCGCATTGCAGATCTGAACATCATGGGGTTTGGTTTTCCAACGATGTACGGCTCCATGCCGGTAGCTTTTGTAATTAGAGCAGCAACGGATCCGGTTGCAGGTAGTACGCCCTCAGGCGAAGGCCCGGTGGCATCGGGGTTGGTAGCGATAAAGCGCGCTCCGCCATTAATTAGTCGAATTGCCTTGGTGAGGTTTTCAAAGTTGAAGTTTCTGGTCTCCCCAAGAACTACATAATCTGGATTTTTATCAGTTTGAACATAGCCAATATCGTGAAGGGCCTGAGTTAAGCCGCTTTCTCCAATTACATAGGCTGTGCCCTTGGGCATCTGCTTATCTAGAAAAGCTGCGGTAGCAAGTGCCGAGGTCCAGATTCGATCCTCTGGAACGTTTAGACCTCCTGAAACCAATCGCGCTGAAAGGTCTCTTGGGGTGTAGATGCTGTTGTTTGTTAGAACCAAAAAGGGTGTGCCATCGCTATCCCATTTGGCTATAAGTTCTGCTGCCCCCGGAAGAACGTGCCCCTCGTGAACTAGTACGCCATCCATGTCTGTAAGCCATGAGGTGATTTTGCTTCTATCCATAAATCTAGGCTAGCAGGGTCAATCCGCTAGGCCATGGGCTTGAAGCTGGTCTAGCTAATCTTTAGAGCCAGCACATACTGCCCTCCACCACTACTTACCACAGTGGTGAATTCAAGTTCCGGAGCTAGTCGACCTAGTCGATCCAAAAGCCACTCAGAGGCGTTGTTGGCATCTCGTTCGTCCGGGCAGCGAGCGATGATTTCCCGGCCACCTTTTTTGCGAAGTCGTTCTACGGTCTCAAAAATCGGTGATGGGTCAACTACTAACAGATCCTTGGACCACGGAACCACCGGGGCAATCTTGCCCTTCATGGTGTTGCACTGCCTATGGGCTATGCGCTCAATTGCCGCAACTCCTTTTTTGACCCTGGTTGCGGCAAAGCTATCAACGCTGGGTCCAAGGTCTGAATTCACGGAGGTGTCTGGATCAACTGGCTTGTCGCAAAGCCAGCAGATCCAGTTGTCCTGAGTTCCAATGGCGTTTAAATCACTCATGCTTGCAGGCTACGCGAAAAACCTAACGACCCTTGGCGTCGCTGGGTTCTTTTAGCCTTGGTCTGGCCCTAATGGCCGAGATAGACCACAGATTAGTCGTCTGTATTAGAAACCGGAATTTTGGCCTTTCAGGTAAATTCCTACGACACGCCTGAGAATGAGCTGACAAAAGCCTCAAGTTAAGGTTTAGTCTTCGGAAGACAACTAAAAACAACTAAATAAGTGAAGATTTTTTCGTGTCGGTACTAGATGTAGTGGTTTAGTGCTAATGTAGGGAATCCGAACTTCGCGAAGAAATTCACAAATTTAGCTCAAAACAGGGGTTTTTCGCCCCTTAAATCAGGAGGAACCACTCATGGCAGTGACCGTTTATACGCTCCCTTCATGCGTCCAGTGCGACAGCACCAAGCGCATGCTCAAGAGCATCGATGTCGACTACGAAGAAGTAGACATGAGCCAGGATCCGGTTGCTCTAGAAATGGTGAAGACCCTCGGCTACACCGCAGCTCCTGTAGTTGTTTCAGGCGATGACCACTGGAGTGGTTTCCGCATGGAAAAAATCCAAGCTCTAAGCGCCTAGAAAAATAGGCGGGTGTTCGCGCAGATGTTCGATTTGGTTTACTTCTCGAGCGTCTCAGAGAACACAAAAAGATTTGTAGACAAGTTAGGCAGCAAAGCCATTCGGATTCCCCTAAAGTCCGAGGAAGCAGCAGAGTTTGTTTACGAGAGGGACAACGTTTTAGTTGTACCTACTTATGGGGGCGGAAACGACGGATCTACTGTTCCTAAGCAGGTCAT
>WLGB01000071.1 GCA_009703455.1 Actinomycetota bacterium | reverse complement strand
GTTCCGGTTTCGTCTTGCCACGGCCACAGTGATCTCATGGAGCCAATCATCAGCCCAGTCATGGCGGCCAAAGTCAGTTTTCGATGGTTCTCAAAAAGCCACTCGAGAATTCCCACAAACGAACCAAATCCTATAACGGCACCGAGAACAAAAATCCCAAGGTAACCCCAGTCAAGCGAGTTAACTGCGGCCAGGGTCGGAGCGTACATTCCCATTGCAATAAGTAAATTGGATCCAGAAATTCCTGGTAGTGCCAGAGCGCACACTGCTAGGGCAGCAGAAACGAAGATGAACCAGAAACTCGCCTGGTTCTCCGGAGCCTTTGGTATAGAAGCTAGAGCAATTGCAAGGGCTGTAGCCAGAATCGCCGAAGAATAATCCTTTAGCCCCCACTTACCGCCGGAAAGTTTTATTGGAACCGCCAGTGACGCCAAAATAAGGCCAGCAAAAGCAGCGGACGTTAGTGACGGGTATGACTCAATCCAGGGAAGTACTAAAGCGGCGGATGCAAAGACAGCAATCATCATTCCAAGCAAAAGCGGCAACAAAAGAGACCACTCAATTGAACGAAAACGAGCCCCTGCCTCAATCCACTTTGATTTTGAGAAAGTGAAGAGAAGGAGGAAGCCCCTGACAGCCTCCGAGGCCGAAAACACAATGCGTTCATAGATACCAATAATGAGGGCAACAGTGCCCCCAGAGATCCCAGGTAAAACTTCAGCAACCCCCATAAGAAATCCACGAACCGTGTCCAGAAAGAATCGGAGTACTGATTTCAAGGGTGAAAAGACAGCTTTCGAGGGGGGCATCCATCTATCTTCTCACTAAGTGCGAGCAACTATCGGGAGGCCTTTCCGGCTTGCTGCGTGCCAAACATCGCCCCACCAACTATCAACGCTGTTGCCAGAAGAAGTTGCCAGCTTGGTGGCCTTTCACTCACAATAAGCAAAACTAATGTTGAAACAAGCGGGGTTAGAAACGCCAGCAGGCCAATTCGTCTCGGGTCACCTATCTTTAGAGCCGCGTCCCAGAAGTAGAAAGCGCCCCCTAAAGGGCCAAGTCCCATCAAAAGTAGCAACCACCAATCAGCAGCTGTGACTAGCGCAGGCTCCTCGAATACAAAGTGGGCACCGAGTGCCAGCACTCCAGCTACCAGACCAAACAAACCAATAGCCGAGGTTGGGAAACTAGGAAGCTTCGTGGTCCAGAGCGAATACGTCGCCCAGATTATCGCTGCCGCTAAAGCAAAGAGATAGCCTGTCTCAAATCCCAGCGGGCCTTGGGCCACGCCCGAGGAGGTGATTGCCAAGGCTGCTCCCGAGAATCCGGCAACAGCTGCGATCAGATGCCTGAAGCTCAGCCGAAGTGATTTTTTGAAAAGAGGTGTCAGTACGACTATCAGCAGCGGCCAGAGATAGTTCACTAGGTTTGCCTCAAGCGCGGGAGCAGTTTGCAGGGCAACAAAAAGCATCAGGTGATATCCAAAAAGCCCATAGATACCCACTAGCAAAGTTCTAGTTGGCACTTTCCAGGCCGATAGTTTGAAGCCAGAAAGCGGTAATGAAATTACCGATCCAATTACCAGGCCAATTCCAGTTAACAAAAAAGGTGGAATCTCAGTAAGAGATGTAGCCAAAGCTGCTAGCGACGCCCATAGTGCAATTGCACCAATAGCTAACAGGTCTGCCCTCATTCTAAAAATCCTATTGGAATCAATTTGTTTAGCTCTACGCGGAAGTGAGTAGAGATTTCTCGAAAAAGCAAGTCAATTAGCGACTTTCTACAAAAAGATTAGACACAAAATAAAAAAAGTTTTTGAAAAACGCAAAAAAATCGGTCCCACACGCCAGTGTTCACGCGGATTAGCGTTTATTGGACTCCTACGACAGAATGGAAGGACACGAAGGAGTGATACACGTGTCGAAAATTTCGAACGTAAAACACGATTCAGCCGGTAGACGGCGAGTGCCAGCAAGATACACCCCGATAAATGAATCTCGGGTAAAGAAATTAACTGCCGAAGAATGGAAGAAATTCCGTTCCCAAACATCCGCTTCAGGTGAGCACAATGAGCGAGCATCAAAGGTGTTGCCGCTCGGTGTTACCTCAAGCTTCCAGCACTGGGATCCCTACCCAATATCAATCGTTTCCGCCAAGGGGGCTTACTTCAAAGACGTGGATGGTCGAAAATTACTCGACCTGTCTATGGGCTTTGGGGCGATGCTAGTCGGACACCTCAACAAGCACGTTGTGCGCGCGGTCAAGAAGGCCATGAGCTCAACTGGAACCTTGTTTGTAACGCCATCTCCGATTGCTACCGATGCAGCCGAGCGCTTCCAGAAGCGATTCGATATAGACATGCTTCGGTTCACCAACTCAGGCACCGAGTCGACGATGTATGCGATTCGCGCCGCCAGGGCAGCTACCGGTAAGAAGGCCATAATAAAGGTCGAAGGTGGCTACCACGGAGGCTACGACCCACTTCAGGTGTCGGTCAAGGCTCCGTTAGACAAAGTCGGTCCAGCCAGTGCACCAAAGCCCTACTACCCACCAGAGGTAGAAGCTGGCGAGGTTTTTGTAGTTCCTTACAACGACCTAAATCGCTTGGAGGCAATTCTTAAGAAGGACTCCAAGAAGATTGCCTGCTTCATGGTTGAGCCGATCATCGAGAACCTTTCGATTATCTTGCCTGACGAGGGCTACCTTCAGGGGGTAAGAGATCTTTGCGATAAGTACAAAGTTGCACTTATCTTTGATGAAGTGAAATCTGGCCTAACCGCCGGTGTTGCAGGAGCAGCTAAGAGAGTTGGCGTAAAGCCAGACCTTATTACTCTTGCAAAGAGTATCGGAGGCGGTCTTCCGCTTGCCGCCTTTGGAGGTAAGAAAGAGTACATGGAGACCGTGGTAGACGGTCGCATGCCTCACTTTGGTACCTACAACGGAAACCCCCTTGTAATGGCAGCAGCCATTGCCGTTGATGAGATTGCAACAGTTGAAGCTTTGGCTGCAGCTGAGAAAATCAACAACGACACATTGGACATGATGGACGCAATCATCGACGAGTATGCGCTTCCCGCACATACCGTGGGTTTTGGTGTTAAAGGCGCGGTTATCTGGTCTCCTACTCCAGTTCGCAACTACCGTGATTTCAAAGCATCAGACTTTGGCATTGCAGAGCTCAGCTGGCTGTGGGGAATCAACCGCGGCATCGTTACCCCTCCAGGACTAGATGAGCAGTGGTTAGTTTCATTCGCTCACACCCAGAAGGACATGAACAAGATGGTTGAGAGTTTCAGGGCATTGGCTGTAGCACTAAGGAGCTAGTTCTAAAATTTGAATGACGGCGGGCTATGACAGCCCGCCGTTTTTCATTTCTCTGAGTTTTGGTCTGCCCAGGAGGAGTCCTTGCGCTCACATTGGTTGTAAAGAGTGATGTCCTTACAGAACGGGAAACCAGCTAGCCTGGTGTTACTGGTACTTTGGGCTCGTGCCCACAGGATTTCAAGCCAACTCCAGCACCAGAAGGCCTTTGTAATGTGAGAAGAATCTAATGTTTGGAGATGATGTTCCTTAATCTGCCCGTGGTTGACTAAGGGCAACAGATAGGAAAAGTGATGACAAAAGATCCTTACAAGATTGTCGATACCAAGCCAAGCTGGGTTTCTAAGCTGGGCGCCGGCGCACTAGCCCTAGGTAGCGTGGCAACAGCCATAGCTGTAACCGTGCCTGGCCTTCCCGGCTATGACATTCTCACGCAGATTGCCGCGGGTTCATAATGCCTAAAGATCCTTACAAAATTGTGGATACAAAGCCAAGCTGGGTTTCTAAACTCAGCTCTGGAGCAGTTGCGCTTGGAAGCGTGGCAACCGCAGTAGTGATTACTGTCCCAGGACTTCCCGGTTATGACATCTTGACTCAGTTAGCTACCGGCCCAGAAGCTCAGCCAACTAACTCCGATAGCCTCGGCTCTGGTGTTGCCGATCCAAACCAACCTCAAGAGCCAGTTTCGGCGCAAGCGGTCTCAATAGTTCCGGCTAGTTCAAACTCCTCGCCAGCCTCAGTTGGGGCTTCAGCTAAGCAGGTTCCTAAACCAGCGGCGGCTAAATCCGGAGCACCAAAATCAGGGGCGACCTTGGCACTTCCTGGAATCAACTCAGGGAACACCTCCTCTCCTACTCCAAGTGGGTCTGGAGGATCTGCTTCTAACGCAGGTTCCAACGTGGGTTCAGGAACTAGCTCGGGAAACACGTCAAGCCCGACCCCCTCAGGCGGCTCTTCGGCCAGCGGAAACTCCTCCTACAATGGAGACGATGACTATGACGGTGATGATAACTATGAAGGTGATGAAGACAGCGACGAAGAGGACGATGACTAAAAAGTCACCTGTTTTCCCAAGTGTTTAAGCAAAGTTTCGAGTGCATGGGCACTTTCTTTACCTTCTCAATAGCTGATGATGTTGAAGCAGAACGTAAAGCCGCTGATGTCGCCACGGCCTGCACAATATTGGTCGATGCCGATGAGAGATTTAGCCTCTACAAACCGGAATCCGAAACTTCACGCCTGAACTCCAATTCACTGGCATGGCCTGAAGCCTCGCCGGTTCAGATTGAGGTACAGACACTTGTGTCTGAGTGGAAGAACAAAACTAGCGGATTCTTTGATCCGGT
>WLGB01000070.1 GCA_009703455.1 Actinomycetota bacterium | reverse complement strand
TTAGCGGTTTGCTCGGCAATTTCCTTGCCGGTGAACTTTTCTCCCCGATAGCCAATTGATTTAGCTATTTGTTTCCAGTTAGGTCCATGGCCTGCATCTTTACCTGCGAGCGCGTGAGCTACCTCGTGCAAGATAACTTGCTCTGACTGATCTAGCGAGTGGTACTGAACCAAATACTTCGAGAGCGAGATTTGGTGGTCGGTGTAGTTACAGAGGCCAGCCCTTTGCTTGGCTGAGTCGAAGATGAATTCCCAAGGAGCTTGGAGGCCGTGCTCTTGCATCTTCTGCTTTGCCAAAAAGGCTATGTATTCAAACCGATCAAGCCTGAGTCTTTGAAAGCGGTTCTGGCCCTTTGAGAACTGGCGTCCTAGTAATAAGCCCATGGCTTCGAGCTGGAAGATCAGTTGGTGGTTGGCAAGGCTTACGAAGGTCCGAAGCTCTCCGAACTCGTCGTGGGAGAACACCTCGTGGATAAACTCCCGATCAATTAGATCGGGCGCTGGTACCTCTAGGACTTGAGCTTTGGCAGACATCTGTTTGACAAGGATAACTCGCGTATCTTGGCCGATTATGCCTATAGCGAGCGGGTTTTGCCTAGTTGCCTTCTATCCCTAGGCTTAAGAACATGAAGTATGTAAACCACGTCTCTGAGCTAATCGGAAACACACCTCTTATAAAGCTCAATTCGGTGACCAAAGGCATCAAGGCCACCGTTTTAGCCAAGGTGGAATACTTCAACCCCGGCGGATCGATCAAGGACCGCATTGCCGAAAAGCTCATCGATGCCGCCGAAGAAGCAGGGCTACTAAAGCCTGGAGGCACCATCGTTGAGCCAACCTCCGGAAACACCGGTATTGGTCTTGCTCTTATTGCTCAGCAGCGTGGCTACCGCTGCATCTTCACCGTTCCGGACAAAGTTGCTGAGGATAAGCGAAACACTTTGAAGGCCTATGGAGCTGAGGTTATTGTCTGCCCAACAGCGGTAGCTCACGAGGACCCTCGCTCTTATTACTCGGTAAGTGATCGCCTAGCCAAAGAGATCCCTGGTGGTTTCAAGCCGGATCAGTATTCCAACCTGGCAGGACCGGCTTCTCACTACGCCTCCACCGGCCCTGAGATTTGGAACGACACCGACGGTAAAGTCACCCATGTCGTAATTGGGGTTGGAACCGGCGGAACGATCTCTGGAACTGGAAAGTACCTGAAAGAAGTAAGTGGTGGCAAAGTTCAGGTAATTGGCTGTGACCCAAAGGGTTCGATCTATTCCAAGACCGAGACAAATTCGATGCCATACCTTGTTGAAGGTGTTGGACGAGGTGATGACTTTTTGCCTGCTGCCTACGATGGCTCAGTTGTTGATCAAGTGATCCCGGTTCCTGATGCCGATAGCTTCGAGATGACCAGACGGCTGGCTCGCGAAGAAGGGCTGATGGTTGGTCCTAGTTGTGGGATGGCTGCAGCTGCAGCAATAAAGTTTGCTAAAGACCTACCCGCTGACGCGGTGGTGGTGGTGATATTGCCTGATGGTGGACGAGGGTATCTGGCTAAGGTCTTTAACGACGACTGGATGAGAACCTATGGCTTCCAAGAAGATGAGTCATCGGTCAAAGTTTCCGAGAAGGTCTCAGCCAACCCTGCTGGAATTCCATTTGTGCTGGAAAATGACTCACTAGTTAGCGCAAGGCAGGCTATTGAGGACTCCGGCCTCTCGTCGCTACCGGTGATGGTCAAGACTCCCCCGGTTCGAATCGGTCACATCATTGGAACTATTTCTTTGGCTCAAATTGATGCGGCCGAGGCTACCGCAACAGTCAAAGACATCCTGGGAGCAAAGCCAGCCCTAGTTGGCTCGGGTCAAGGTGTTGAGGTAGCTAAGAAGCTTCTTGCCTCCAATGATTTTGCACTTCTTTTGAACGACGGTGAAGTTGAAGCCCTGATAAAGCCAGGGCAGCTGAGCTAACCTAGTAAAACTAAGAAAAAGGTAAAAAATGACTGAGTTTGAAACCAGAGCCATCCACGTTTCCCAGGATCCAGATGCCAATAATGGTTCGGTCATTCCACCTATCTATATGACTTCCACCCATAAGCAAGATGGTGTTGGTGGGCTTCGCGGTGGCTACGAATACAACCGAGCTGCTAACCCTTCCAGAACTGCCCTGCAGGAAGTTCTTGCCAGCCTAGAAAGCGGCGAGTTTGGACTTAGCTTCGCTTCGGGTCTTGCCGGTGAAGATGCCGTGATCAGGGCAACTTGCGCGCCTGGCGATCACGTAATCCTTAGTGATGATTTGTATGGCGGAACCTTTAGACTCATGAACCGCATTCATCGTGCCGCTGGAATCGATTCCGAGGTAGTCGATATGAGCGACCTTGAAGCCCTAAAGGCTGCCATCAAGCCAGGCAAGACTAAGTTGATCTGGGTTGAGACACCAACTAACCCAATGCTTGGAATTTTGGATATAGCCGCCATTTCCAAAGTCGCCAAAGAAAACGGTGTCTTGAGCGTTATTGATAACACTTTCGCTACCCCTTACTTGCAGCGACCTCTGGAACTAGGCGCAGACATTGTCACCCACTCAACCACCAAGTACATTGGTGGTCACTCGGACATTTTGGGCGGCGCGGTTATCGTCAACGACGAAGCGCTTTACGAGAAGATTCGATTCTTGCAATTTGCAGCTGGCGCTGTATCAAGCCCATTCGATGCATGGCTTACTCACCGCTCTATCAAGACTTTGGCCGTTCGCATGGACAAGCACTGCTCCAACGCTCAGGCGGTTGCTGAGTTTCTAGACGGACACAAAAACGTCGAGCAGGTTTACTACCCTGGTCTTCCAGCTCACCCTGGCCATGAGCTAGCTAAGAAGCAGATGTCTGGTTTCGGCGGAATTGTTAGCTTGCGCTTTGCTAACGAAAAAGCCGCTAAGGACTTTTGCAACAAGACCAAGCTCTTCACTTTGGCAGAGAGCCTCGGCGGGGTTGAATCACTGGTAAATCACCCAGCCGAGATGACTCATGCCTCGGTCAAGGGAAGCCCTCTAGAAGTTGGCGGCGAAATTGTCCGGCTTTCAGTTGGAATTGAAAACCCGAAGGATCTAATCGCCGATTTGACGCAAGCCCTTAGCTAGTCAGTTTTTGGAATACGGTCTGTCTTTAGCAGCTTGATGCCGTAAATCAATGTCCCAATAAATAGCAGCGCTACCGCAACATAAGAGGCAATTGCAGCTGCCGGGACAAATTCAAAAGAGATGCTGAGCTGTCTTACATTCAGGACAATGATCAAATTTCCAACCAAAATTCCAAGCAACCGCTGAGGCGCCTTGCTAACTAGCCAAGCAGCAATTGGAGCAGCTAGCGCTCCTCCAATTCCAAGGGCCACAACAGCATCCCAAGGAATTTGCTGAGCGCCAAGTCCGATGATGAATCCGATACTCGCAGCCAAGGCGATAACAAACTCAGCGGTGTTTGTGGTTCCAATAGCTTTCCGTGGCTCAAGAGCGTTGGATGCAGTCAGCGAGGTTGTGACTACCGGCCCCCAGCCACCTCCACCAGTTGAGTCAATGAATCCACCTACTAGTCCAAGGGGTGCAAGCCACCTTGCGCGAGCCCTGCGCTTTTTACCCAAAATAATTGATCTAGTGAATCGATAAAGAACTAAGGCACCCAATATCAAAAGCACGCTTGCTGTCCAAGGCCGCGCAGCGGATAAGTCAATGTTGCTAAGTAGCATCGCTCCGATGAACGCACCGATGGCTCCAGGTACTGCCACCTTAACAAGTGCGTGCCAATCAACGTTTCCAAACTTGATGTGAGATGCACCTGATATAGAAGACGTAACAATTTCAACCAAGTGAACAATCGCTGAAGCCGCGGCAGGGTTGTAAGCCAAAAAGATTAGAAGTGTGGTCGAGGTTATGCCAAAGGCCATTCCCATGGCACCGTCAACAAGCTGAGCTAAAAACCCCGCAACGGAAACAAGCAGCAAAACCCACATGGGTTCAAATCTATTTGATGCATCAATCTAAGCTGTGCAAAAGAAGCTGCGAGTTTGCCTAGATTTCACCTTTATCTAGGCCTTTGAGTACTTGCTGGGCACGCACTCTAACTTCTGGCAGGTCGCTAAGTCTTTTCAATCCATTGTTTTGCTGGAACATGCGGTGGTTTTTTGCAAATGCTGCTGAGTTTCGATCTAAGAAGTCCCAGTACAAAGTTGTGAATGGACAGGCGGTTTCGCCTGTTCTTTCCTTCGGGTTGTAAGTGCAACCTTTGCAGTAATTTGTCATTCGAGAAATGTAGGCTCCGCCTGCAGCGTATGGCTTCGTCATCATCTTGCCTCCATCAGCGTGAACACCCATACCGATAACGTTTGGAACCATTACCCACTCGGAAGCATCAACAAACTGCTCCCGCATCCAATCTAGAAACTCTTGAGGGTTGGTACCGGTAATCAACGCTAAGTTGCTCAAGATCATGAGCCTTGGGATGTGGTGCGTCCAACCGCGGTTAAGAACTGCATCGACCTCCTGAGCCACGCAATTCATCTTGGTCTTGGATGGATCAACAAACAGCGGCAAAAGCTTCCGCTTAGCCTTCAGGCCATTGCTGTGTTTGTAGTCTTCCCCCAAAAACCAATACATTCCGTTGATGTATTCACGCCAGCCGATTATTTGGCGCACAAATCCCTCCACCGAGTTCAGTGGGATCCC
>WLGB01000007.1 GCA_009703455.1 Actinomycetota bacterium | reverse complement strand
GCTTCCGAAAATCTCAGCTCTAGTTAGCAAGGTGCCCGAGGCCTACAGCTACCTAGCCGAATCCATTGATGCCTGGCCTAAGCAGGCAGAACTTGCCAAACTGATTGAGAAAGTTGGCTACCAATCTGTTGAATTCAGGAATCAAAGCCTTGGCATTGTTGCTATCCATACTGGAACTAAACCAGAGAAAGCTAACTAATGCCCAAAACCTCGCTGCCGAAACAGCTTCGCAAGGTTGCTGACAAGCAGCTCATTGCCAAGCTTGAAGCTGGCCTGGAGAGGGTTGAGGAGCAGCTCATTGAAGCTGTGAAGCACACCGACCCAATTGCCAAGGTCACCACTCGGCACCTAATTGACGCTGGCGGCAAAAGAATTCGCCCAACTTTGGTTCTCTTGTGCGCCCAGCTTGGAAATCCATCTGAAGAACAAGTCATTCAAGCCGCAGTAGTTGTTGAGCTCACGCACATCGGAACTTTGTACCACGACGACGTCATGGATGATGCTCCTCGAAGAAGAGGTGTAGAAGCAGCTCACGAGATTTGGGGCAACAACATCGCAATCCTGACCGGCGACCTCTTATTTGCAAGAGCCTCCCAGCTTGTATCTAAGCTCGGTCAGAAGGCATTGACTTTACAGGCGGACACCTTCGAAAGACTTTGTCTTGGTCAGCTACATGAAACTGTTGGTCCTCAGGAAGGTGAAGATCCAATTGATCACTACCTGAGTGTTCTTGCCGACAAAACCGGCTCACTAATTTCTGCGTCTGCTGAGCTTGGAGTTTTGTTCTCTGGAGCAGATGAGTCTCTTCGCGAGCCGGTTAGAAAGTTTGGAGAAGCAATCGGGGTTGCCTTCCAGCTAATTGACGATGTCATCGACATTTACTCGGACGGCAAACTTTCTGGCAAGACTCCAGGAACTGACCTTCGGGCTGGGGTCCCAACTCTTCCGGTGCTTTATCTAAGGCAGGATGCCATTCACGATGGATCTTCAGCCAGACTTGTTGCGATAATTGATAAAGGGCTTGACGATGACGCGGTCCTCGGGGAAGTTATTGAGAAAATGAGACTACACCCCGCAACAGAGCGTGCTTTCCAAGAGGCAAAGCGCTGGGCCGAAGAGGCTAAAGCGGCTTTGGTCGATTTGCCAGAAGGACCAGTTCGCGAAGCGCTAACTAACTTTGCTGATGCGGTAATTGAGCGTCAAAACTAAGAATTAAAGGAACGAATATCTAGATGTCAAAGCTCAGGCTTGCAATCGTTGGCGCCGGACCTGCCGGCATCTATGCCGCGGATCTTCTGATTAAATCTGAACTTCGCGACTTTGAGGTTTCAATTGACTTATTTGATTTACTTCCTGCTCCCTACGGCTTAGTCAGATATGGCGTAGCTCCTGACCACCCGAGAATCAAGGGAATAATCAAGGCACTATACGAAGTGTTAGACCGCGGAGATATTCGCTTCTTCGGAAACGTCACTTACGGCAAGGATATCACTCTAGAGGATCTAAAAAAGCACTACAACGCCGTGATTTTTTCAACCGGTGCAATTCAAGATGCCGATCTAAACATTCCAGGAATTGACCTAGAAGGCTCCTTCGGGGCCGCGGCATTTGTCAACTGGTATGACGCCCACCCAGACTTTGAACGCAGCTGGGACCTGAGCGCGAAAGAAATAGCAGTTATTGGCAACGGAAACGTTGCCCTTGACGTTGCAAGGGTTCTCGTAAAATCGCCAGCACAAATGCTGGCCACTGACATTCCAGAAAATGTCTACAGGGGTCTACTGGCTTCCAACGCAACCGACGTCCATGTCTTTGGTCGGAGGGGTCCTGCTCAAGTGAAGTTCTCCCCCCTTGAACTTCGCGAAGCGGTTCACGTCGAAGGTGTTGACACCATCGTTCACGATGAAGACTTTCAGTATGACGAGGGCTCCAACAAGCAGATCGAAAGCAACAACCAAACTCGCGTAATGGTGAAAACTCTTGAGGAGCTGCGCGGTAAAGCGCTAACCGGAGCAGCAAGAAGGCTGCACCTGCACTTTTTTTCGAGTCCGGTTGAGGTCATTGGTGAAGACGGCAAAGTTAAGGCTTTGAAGATTGAACGCACCAAGTTAGATGGCAACGGGGGAGTTGTTGCCACCGGCGAATTAAGGGAGATTCCAGTGCAGGCGGTCTATCGCGCTGTTGGCTACTTCGGCTCTGAACTGACTGAAGTACCTTTTGACGAAAAAGCTGGAGTTATTCCAAACGACAAGGGTCGGGTACTGGATTCCTCCGGAAAACACATTGAAGGGGTTTATGCAACGGGTTGGATAAAGCGCGGTCCAGTAGGACTTATTGGCCACACCAAATCTGACGCTATAGAAACAATCGCGCAAGTTATTTCTGACCAGCCAACCTGGTGGCAGCCTTCAGCGCCTGAAGAAGCTGCGATTGATGCGCTTTTGGAAAGTCGCGGCGTTGAATACGTAGGTTGGCCGCAGTGGCTAAAAATTGATGCCGAGGAATGCCGCCTTGGACAGGTCCAAGATCGCGAGCGGATCAAGTTGGTTGAAAGATTTGACTTTCTTGCAGTTGCCAAAGGAGCCAAGTTTTAGGTGAAATCCGCCGAGGCAAAATCCAAGAGTGCCCAGTTTGCATTGGTTGCTGCTTTTTTCACTCAGGGTTTTCTAGCAATAACCTACCTTCCGAGAATCCCGGAAATCATCGACCAAATTGATGTGTCTTTTGCAGCCTGGGGACTGATCATTGGGCTTGCCGGTCTTGGCTCACTAATTCCACTTCTAATTACCAACCGCTTGGTTGGAAGATTTGGAACCAGACCGATTGTTCGAATTTCGAGTGTGATGATTGTTATCACCACCATGAGCCTGGGTTGGGCCACCAGCGGTTGGATGTATTTTCTCTTTCACGCACTGATGATGTTCAGCATGAGTTTTTTCAATATTGCCGTCAATGCCCAGTCTGTGATGCTGCAGAAAAAAGTCAAGCAAGTCATCCTTGGTAAGTTCCACGCCGCTTGGAGCGTGGGAGCTGGAATTAGCGCAGCGGTGTCTGGAGTTTTGGCAAGCTTTATGTCACTTCAGCTGCACCTTTTTTTAGTTGGACTTTTAGCGCTGGTTGCATTCGAGGTTGCGATTAGGTCAATGCTCAAGCCATCGGAGGATGGTCACCACGAGGAGCGTCAAGCCGCCACCAAGGTGCCTTTCTTCAAGTCCCCAACGCAGCTTTGGCTGCTCGCATTTGGGTTTTTTGCCGGCGTGTTTCCAGAGCTTGTGATGATGGACTGGTCGGCAGTGTTTTCAAAAAAGATTATGCAACTAAACCCCACCCTGGGAGCGATTCCATTCACAGTTTTCACGCTGGCAATGATTGCTGGTCGGCTTCTCATTGGCAAAGCCACCAAGAAGTTTCACATCAGTGAGCTTTCGAAATGGGGTGGAATTATTGGGTCATTTTCCATGCTGCTCGGTGTTGTTATTGCCCCGCCACTGGTTTCAACAAGTCCAGTTCTAGCCCTGTTTGTCTTATCGCTTTTTTGGGCGGTGACTGGATTTGGTCTAGCTCCGATGGTGCCTTCGTTCTTTGGTGCTGCCGGGCACGTGACCGGACTAACTACCGCACAGGCACTTTCTCGCATGTCGCTCGTGAATGCCCTGGCGGTAATCGTCGCCAAGATTTTCATGGGAGCGCTGGCTCAAGGCATTGGTTTAGTGCTGGCCCTTGTTTTCCCAATAACGATGATGTTCATAGCAGGCATCTTGGCGGGACGAGTTGCCAGAAACTCGAAACGCAAAGAGGCTGTTGATAACGCCTTCCCTCTTACCGGTCCAATCTCAGTGGTGGATGGTCTCTAGAAAAGCTAAATACTGGCTGGCGCCATTACCCAAATAACTTGGGAGCCGTCAGTCTTTGATGGGTTTCGCCAGGTATGCGGCTCCGAGCCTTTGAAGGTTAGTGAATCGCCTTGAGCCAAGCTGATTATTTCTGGTCCCAGTTGGATTTCAAGTGCACCCTCAATCACCAGAACAAATTCGATTTCGCAATTGAGAGCGTAAAGCTCTTTACCGCCTGAGCCGCCCGGCTCAATAACTGACTGCAACACTTCGATGTGGGACTGATCTCCCGGGCTGAGTAAATACTCCCTCACCTTGTCTCCGCCAAAGTTAATCAAGGATCCTTCGCCGGCACGTATCACATTGCTAACCGGGGGTTCAAAAAGATCCCCAACCCGAAGTCCAATTGCATGACAAACAGAAACCAATGACGCCACCGATGGAGAAACTTGGTCACGCTCTAGCTTGCTAACAAATCCTTCGGTGAGTCCGGCAGCTGCCGCAACTTGTCCAAGAGTTAGTCCGCGACTTAGTCTTCCAGCTCTAAGCCTCGGGCCAATTTGAACAGTAGGTTCAGTGGAGGGTTTTCTCGCTCGTCGAATTGCCATATCTAATTATTGCTAGATTGCTAGTTCGATTGCCACAGCCCGAACTGGAGCTCCATCCGCAGCTTCAAGTTTTAGCGGCAGTAGTGAAATAAGTGGGTTAGCAAAATTTATCGCTTCGAAATTACACAAATTCTCACTAATGACCCCAGCCTTTTTTGCAATCAAATGGTGGCAAGGGAACCCAACGCCTGGGTGAGTGTCATCCGGAGTCTCATCGATGTTTATGGCGTCAATGCCAAACACCATCACACCTTTATCCAAAAGCCGCTGACAGGCATCGCCTGAAAGAAATGGGTGGTCAAAGTACTTGTCGGTGCCAAAGTACTTGCTCCAACCAGTGTGTATCAGTGCGATATCGCTGGCTTTTATGTCCTGAGCATCAGCCTCAATCATTTCCCAGCTAATGCTTGTTCGTGGTTCAAGTCCGGTTGCATTGATCAAAACTCCTCTACCTAGAAATCTCTCGAGGGGTAGCTGATCTATGCGTTCGGTGTCTTCGTCGAAATGGTATGGGGCGTCAACGTGGGTACCGGTTTGGGAGCCCATTTGAAGACTCAGCAAGTTAAAGCCATCTTTGGCAATTGTGCTGTGAATGGCCAGTTTTGGCTCTGGATCGCCGGGGTATACCTGGGTGTTGGCATTGATTGAGTGCGATAAATCTACGACACGAACTATCTCCATAGTCAAGAACTATTGCACAGGAGGCAAGTTAGGTCTAGCATTTAGCCAACTTCAATGCAGAAGCCAAATCCAGAGAGGTAGCCAATGAGCTCAACTGATTCGGGGAACGTAGCACTAAATCCCAAGCCAAAACCAACGGAAATTGAAAACTTCGGTATCGGAACAATTCCGGCAGCCGACAGAACATCGAAACCCTTCGATCTGTTTAGAATCCAATTCGGTGGAGCAAACACCTTCGCCACAGTTCTACTCGGAACCTTCCCAATTTTGCTCGGACTATCTTTCTGGGAGGCAGTGGGAGCGACAATCCTAGGTCTGCTTGTTGGAACCTTCTTCCTGATGCCAATGGGATTGTTTGGTCCGAAAACTGGAACTAACAACGCGGTTTCATCCGGCGCACACTTCGGAGTCCGCGGCCGTGTCGCTGGATCTTTCTTGAGCCTTTTAACAGCCGTTGCTTTCTACTCAATCTCTGTTTGGGTCGGAGGCGACGCTCTAGTTGGAGGTCTCGTTCGATTGTTTGGCGTTGAAGATTCGCAACTACTTCGCGCAGTAATTTATGGTCTTATCGGGGCAATCGTAATTATCGTCGTTGTGTTCGGTTACCAGTTCATGTTGCTAGTTAACAAAACTGCGGTAATCGCGAATAGTATCCTGATGCTCCTTGCGGTTGTTGCCTTTGCCGGAGTGTTTGACGCAAGCTACGCCGGTGGCGAATACGCTCTTGGTTCGTTCTGGCCAACCTTTATTCTTTCGGCACTGATTGTTATGAGTAATCCAATTTCCTTTGGAGCTTTCCTTGGGGACTGGAGCCGTTACATTCCAAAGAACACAAAAGGCTCAAGTCTGATGGGAGCCACCTTCCTAGGGCAGCTTGCAACCTTGATCCCATTCCTGTTTGGTGTTGCAACCGCAACTTTGGTGGCCGGTGACACCGACTACATCGTTGGTCTGATTCAGGTTTCACCGCTTTGGTATGCAGTGTTGTTGATGGTGGTCGCATTTATTGGTGGTCTATCAACTGGTACAACCTCGCTTTACGGAACAGGCCTAGACTTCTCGTCGGTATTTCCAAGACTTAGCCGAGTGCAGGCAACAATCGCAATTGGACTTGTCGCATTCCTATTCATCCTCGGAGGGCGTCTATTCTTTGACCTGCTTGGATCGGTAAATGCCTTCATTGGTGCGATTGTTGTGACCACCACGCCGTGGATGGTCATCATGGCAATTGGATACTTTGTTCGTCGTGGCCACTACGAAACTACTGACCTACAGGTGTTCAACGAGCAGAAGAAGGGTGGCCGCTACTGGTTCCAGTCCGGATTCAACTGGCGCGGAATGGTTGCCTGGATTGTTGCCGCAGTTCTTGGCCTTCAGTTTGCCTACTTCCCACCGGTTATTGAAGGTGCCTTGAGTGGTGTAGCTGGAGGAATAGACCTCAGCTTGATTGTTGCGATTGGAACAGCGGCGGTGCTTTACATTGGAGCACTGCTGATCTTCCCGGAGCCAGACTACGTATACGGTCCAAAGGGACCACGTTTGGTTCGTGCCCGCAAGGCTTCTGTTCCACCAATAACAAAATAGTTAGGAAATAAATTTGTCGAACGTCGAACCAAGAGATACTAACGGAGACGTTGTCGGACAAGTTGACGCAACGGTGGTGCCCCGGTTTGCCGGGGCACCAACCTTTGCAAGGTTGCCCCGAATTGACCAAGTCAAAAGTGCTGACATTGCTGTTGTGGGAATTCCCTTTGACGCTGGAACCAGTTATCGTCCAGGTGCAAGATTTGGGCCGGCTCACATCAGAGAAGCATCTAGATTGCTTCGCCCATACAACCCGGCCCAAGACGCCGAGCCATTCGCTTTGGCTCAGGTTGTTGACGCCGGCGACATTGCAGTTAATCCATTCAACATTGACGAGGCTCTAGCCGAAATTGAATCGGGCATGGATGAGATCCTGAACCAAAAAGCTAAACCGATAACTTTAGGTGGCGACCACACAATAGTGTTGCCAATCCTTAGATCACTACACAAAGTCCATGGTCCAATTGCTGTCATTCACTTTGATGCCCATCTGGACACCTGGGACACATACTTTGGCGCTGACTACACTCACGGCACACCATTTAGAAGGGCTAGTGAAGAAAAACTCTTAGATGCTGATGGCTGCCTACATATTGGCATTCGCGGACCACTCTATTCAGCCAAGGATCTTCCTGATGATGCGTCTATGGGGTTTAGAGCAGTGCACGTAACTGAAATGGATCAAATCGGAATTGAGGCGGTAATTGAGCTGATGCTTGAGCAAGTCAAGGGCCGGGCAGTTTATGTGTCAATCGATATTGATGTAATGGATCCCGCCTTTGCCCCCGGAACCGGCACTCCTGAAGCAGGAGGATTATCCAGCAGAGAACTGCTTCGAATTATCAGAAGTCTCGATGAGGTCAACTTGATAGGCGCCGACATCGTGGAGGTGGCTCCAGCCTATGATCACGCTCAGATAACCGCTATTGCCGCATCTCACCTGGCCTATGACCTGATCACCATGATGGCGAAAAAGAAAGGGACTAAATGACTTCCAAGGAACAGGTGCTAGCTGCGGCTGCAAAAATCGTGTCTGATTTCGGATCCCACAACAAACAGGACTATTTTTCCGGTTTTTCGGAAGCTGCGACATTCATCTTTTACACACATCCCGTTCGGCTGGCATCCAGGAGCGAGTACGAAAAACTTTGGGATAGCTGGGAGTCCGACGACGGATTTCGAGTTCATTCCTGCAGATCGTCCAACCAGGATGTTCAGATGCTGGGAGAAGACTCCGCAGTTTTTACCCATGAAGTCGAAACAGTTGTTGAATTGACAGGGGAGAGCTCAACGGTTTTCGAGAAAGAGACAATTGTTTTTGAGAAAAAATCTGGTGGCTGGATTGCGGTGCATGAGCACCTATCGCCATCTAGCGGTAATTAACAAACTGAACGTCGACCTCTAGATCCTTGCTCTTTAGCAAAGACTGAATCTCCTGAAGATCATCGCGAGATTTGCTGCTGACGCGAAGCTCATCCCCTTGAATCTGCGACTTTACGCTGTTAGGTCCTTCGTCGCGAATGATTTTATTGATCTTCTTGGCATGCTCCTGAGAGATTCCCTCTTTTATTTTGCATTCGATTCGGAATTCCTTGCCTGAGGCGAAGGGTTTTCCATCATCGAGGCTCTTCAAAGAAATTCCGCGCTTTACGAGCTTTGATTGAAAGACATCAAGAATTGCCTTCGCTCGCTCCTCGCTGTTGGCCTTGATAAGGATCTTGTCACCAGATTCCTCGATGGAGGCACCAACGCCCTTGAAGTCATAGCGCTGCTCAACTTCCTTAGAAGCCTGGTTCAGGGCGTTTGCAACTTCTTGCGGGTCAACTTTGCTTACGATGTCGAATGAGGAATCAGCCATGTCCTTAGTTTATAAGGGCTGAATCGAGAGTGCCCAGTAGTGAAGGTATGAGGCCGATACAAATATTGGTATTCTTTTAGGGCGCTAAAAACCTAAAACCTTGATGCGCATGGCTAGTTACCCAAGCGGCCAAAGGGAACTGACTGTAAATCAGCTGGCTCAGCCTTCGGGGGTTCGAATCCCTCACTAGCCACAAAAACCCACTCTTCCACGAGTGGGTTTTTGTAATTCTGTGTACGCTTATTGTTTCAGGGCCTCAATTACAATTCGCTATTTTGAAAGGTGCCGAGTACTAGCTATGCGTTTGATAGACGGCGGCCTTTCAACAGAACTTGAAAGAATCGGGGCTCAGTTCCGGGGTGAGTTGTGGACTGGGCAAGCCCTTCTCAATAGTCCGGAATTGGTGGAGACAGCTCATAGCAACTTCGTCTCCTCTGGAGCCGAAGTTGTCATCACCGCGAGCTATCAGCTGAGTCGCCAGGGATTTCAGGAAATTGGAATGAGCTCGAATGATGCAGACCGTGCCCTCATTGCAAGCATCGAAGTAGCTAGGGCAGCCGTTGGGCAATCGCATTGCCAAGTAGCAGCCAGCGTAGGGCCTTACGCTGCGGTGCTACATGACGGATCTGAGTTTCGCGGAGACTACAAAGTCTCACAGGCTCAATTAGAGGACTTTCATTTCGAGAGGCTTGAAGTGCTCCTATCTGCCAAGCCGGATCTTTTGGCAGTAGAGACAATTCCTAATGTCGTAGAAACCAAAGCCTTGGCCGTCGTGTTAGAAAGTGTTGAAATTCCTTACTGGATTTCATTCACAGCCTCGTCTGGCACACATCTGCGGTCCGGTGAGCACATCGAGTCTGCCGCTGAGGCCATCGCGGGACTCAAGAACCTTTTCTCCGCTGGGGTCAACTGCCTTGAGGCAAAGCACGTCGCAACCCTAACCCAGGCCATAAACAAAGTCACCGGCATACCAGGGATTGCGTATCCAAATTTTGGCGGAACATGGGACTCTTTGTCCCAAACTTGGTCTGAAAACACTGACAACTCATTTTCCGAATGGATGAAAATTTGGGCAGATACACCAATCGAATGGATTGGTGGTTGCTGCAGTACTGATGCCACTCATATTGCTGATCTTCGCAACCATTTGAAAAATCTTGAGACTACAAATTAGGGTCGAGTCCCTTAGCAACTGCGTACCCAATCCCCCGTCTGCATCCCCGATTTAGATTCGAAAGGAACCACCAAGATGGAAACCCCTACCGAACTGGCACGTGGTCAGATGCCCGCGTGGAAAAACAAAGTCGCTGTTTTCCTCGTAGGCCAAACAGTTTCAACTTTTGGATCGTTCTTAGTTCAGTACGCAATTATTTGGCACCTGACGCTAACTACAAAATCTGGAGTGATTCTGGCCCTGGCCGCAGTCTTTGGCTTCTTGCCCCAGGCCATCGTTTCTATTTTTGCTGGGGTGTGGGCGGATCGAGTAAATCGCAAGGTGATGATTATCATTTCAGACACGGTGATTGCTCTTTCAACTTTGGGCTTGGCATTTTTCATGCTGTCCGGTGTTAATGACCTCTGGCTTATCTTTCTAGTTATGGCCGTAAGGTCAATTGGCGCTGGCGTCCAGATGCCAGCAATTTCGGCACTGTTGCCACAAATTGTTCCGACCGATCAATTGATGCGAGTCAACGGAATAAACAGCAGCATCCAATCCTCACTAGGACTTCTGGCCCCGGTTGCTGCAGCAGCGGTTTACTCAACGATGTCGCTGGTTGCAATCCTCTTTATTGATGTGTTGACAGCCATAATCGGAGTCTCCTTACTTGCAACAATTGCGGTACCAACACTTGCCCGCGCTGCAAGCTCAGAAAAGCCTTCCTACTTTTCAGATATGAAAGAGGGACTAAGTTACATCTTTAGCCATGACTTAGTTCGTTGGGTAATGGCGATATTTGGCATCGTATTCTTTCTAATTGTTGCTCCCTCAAATCTTGCGCCCTTGATGCTTGTTAGAAATTTCGGTAGCGAGGTTTGGTTGCTGACAGCTCTGGAGCTGTCCTTTGGTGTTGGCATGGTTATAGGAGGTGTGCTTATGGCTACTTTCGGTTCCAAGCTGGATCGTCTAAACATGATCATCGGAACGTCAATTCTTTTTGGAGTGTTGGCAATTGGCCAAGGGCTGACAACGAACCTGATTGTCTTCTACGTACTGTTTTTCCTAATTGGACTGGCAGTTCCAGCATTCTCAACCTCAGCCATGACTTTGTTACAAGAAACCGTTGAACCAGAGCGTCAGGGACGAGTATTTGGTTTCGTCGGAATTGTGATGGCAGTTGCAATGCCCCTAGGCATGGCAATCCTTGGCCCCCTTGCGGATATCGTTCCTGTTGAGGAATTGTTGATTTCAACCGGAGTACTGACTGTATTGATAGCAACTGTGGCGGTTTTGCTGCCTGCTGGCAAAAGGGCAATTGCGGCAGCCCATGCGTCCACCGGAAACAAGCCCTCCGAGAGTCAAATCCATCACTCCAAGGGGTGATTCAGTTCACTGGCGGCGAGGTTCTTTGATTGTTTATCTGCATTAGAGCTTGACTGTGATCGCTGGGTACTCAAACATCACAAATTAGACCCTGCTGAAGTCACTCACTTAGAGCGCTGAGTGAATGTTTTTGCTCTGTCGGGGGACTGTGGCCTGGTTGAATCTCTGACCACCAGCTCTGGTTGGAATACAACTTGCCGTCGGCGGAAGTTGGACATGGGATCGGTTTCCTGCATGAGTAACTCAACTGCCTGGGCTCCAATGAGGAGAGAAGGCTGCCGAATCGACGTGAGAGATATCAAAGCTGTGCCGGCAAAGGAAATATCGTCATAGCCAACCAAGGCGATGTCGTTTGGTATTGAGACATCCGGGGCAACTACCAATGCCTGCATAATCCCAATCGCTAATAAGTCATTTGCGGCAAATATGCCGTCAGGTCGAAGTTTTTTTGGTCGGGACAAAATTTCTGCAGCCAACGCCCGACCTTCCAAAACAGTGAGATTCTTAGTCACCGCCAGTTCAAGTTTGATTCCCATAGCTTCGGCGGCCTTTTTTGCACCCTTGAGTCGGTCAGCAATCTGTTCAATTTCCAGTGGTCCTCCGGCAAAGACGATTTTTTTCTTCCCTACTTGACTTAAGTGCTCCACCGCTAGAAACCCACCGGCGACGTCATCGACAGAAACTGAACTGAAAGTTTTGTTCCTAGATTTGCGGTCTACAAGAACTACGGGGGTTCCGCGGTCTCGAATTCTGCTAATTTCACTCAGGTCTGAAGCCAGCGGCGACAAAAGAATCCCTGCCACTCTCTGCTCTTCAAAGAGCACCAACAGACTGTTTTCTCTGTCAAAATCCTCATCGGAGTTTGCAAAGAGAACACTCAGTCCATAATCCTTAGCAGCTTCCTCAGCGCCTCGAGATACCTCGGCAAAGAATGGGTTCCTAATGTCAAGAACCACTAGCCCAATAGACCGAGATTTTCCTGCTCGGAGTTGTCGAGCTGCGTCATTGCGCACGAATCCAAGAGAGTCGATTGCCTTCTGGACCACAACGGCCGTTTTTTGGGAGACCTTATCTGGGCTGTTGAGCACGTTCGATACGGTGCCTACCGACACACCAGCCCTTCGGGCCACATCCCTTACGCTTACTGCCATTTCTCTGCCTATCTGCGTCAACTTTGAGGCAACTGCTGGAGCTATTGTTACGATTTGGTTACAAACTTCGCTTTTGAATTTTTGAACAAGTTCAACAAAGTAGATTACATCACATAAATTGAAACGATTCATTTAACCTGAAACAATGGAGTTTTTATGGTTGCCAACCAGAGCCCGATCCTCGAGATGCGTAGTGCTCGAAAGGCTTTTGGTGGAGTAAACGCACTAAGCGGTGCCGAATTAACTCTGTTCCCAGGAGAAATTCACGCGCTTCTTGGCGAAAACGGTGCCGGCAAATCCACCCTCCTAAAAGCATTGGCTGGCGTTCACAAACTTGATTCCGGTTCAATCACTCTGCACGGCAAGCCATTCCAACAGGGCAGCACTCGATTAGCTCGCGAGCAGGGGATTGCCGTTATCTATCAAGAGCCAAGTCTTTTCCCCGATCTAACTCTTGCCGAAAATGTGTTTGTCGGTCGGCAACTACAGTCTGGCAAAACTGTCAACTGGAAGGCAATGGAAGATGAGGCCAACAAGCTCTTTCAACAACTTGGTGTAAAGCTTGATTCCACAAGCACCGCAAGGGGGTTGTCCATTGCGGACCAACAGATTGTCGAAATCGCTAAGGCACTTTCAACCCAGGCCACGGTAATTGTGATGGATGAGCCAACGGCCGCTTTGTCTTCCAAGGAAGTAGATCGACTTTTTCAGGTTGCCAGAAACCTAGAGGCTCAAAATTGTGCAGTGGTGTTCGTTAGCCACCGCCTAGACGAAGTTTTCGCCCTTTGCTCGCGAATTACAGTTATGCGAGATGGTGCAACTGTGGGAAGTGCGCCAACTAGCGAGCTCAACGAATCAAAAGTCATACATTTGATGGTCGGTAGGGAAGTGTCGGAGCTGTACCCAAAGCTCGAGGCAAAAATTGGTGAGGTAGTGCTCAAGGTCGAAGGCCTCGGTCTCGCCGGACAATTCACCGAAATAAGTTTCGAAGTTCGTGCCGGCGAGATAGTTGGCCTTGCGGGCCTTGTTGGATCGGGACGCTCAGAAGTTGTCAGAGCTATTTTCGGAGTCGATAAGTTCGATGCCGGGTCGGTCACCCTAAACGGCAAAAAGCTTCGCCCAGGAAATCCTTCAGCCCAGATGCTTTCCGGCGTGGCACTTGTCCCTGAGGACCGAAGGCAGCAGGGACTATTTATGTCTTCTTCAATAAACAAAAACATTGCTGTGACCCTCCTTAAAAAACTCTCCCAGCTGTTCATCATCAGGGAAAGAAGCGAAGCCAAGCTCGCCGCCCAATGGGGCGAAAGGCTATCGCTCAAATATGAGACCGGGTACGACCCGGTAGATCGACTTTCGGGGGGAAACCAACAAAAAGTTGTTCTCGCGAAGTGGCTTGCCACCGAGCCAAAACTACTAATTGTTGACGAGCCGACTCGAGGAATCGACGTTGGTACAAAAGCTGAAGTGCACAGACTGCTTTCCAAGAAGGCACAGGATGGCGTCGCAATCTTGATTGTCTCCTCCGAACTTCCGGAAGTTATGGGAATGGCTGACCGCATTCTGGTCATGCGCGAAGGCCGAATGGTGGGGCAGTTTGATCGAAGCGCAGCTACCCCTGAAAAAATTATTGCTGTTGCGACGGGAGCTTCTTCACTATGAAAACTTTGGTAAAGAAAGTCTTTAGAGTTCGTGAGCTTCCGGTGTTTCTCGCGCTTGTAATTGTTGTAATCATTACAGGAACAGCGAACCCTGAATTCTTCACCCTCTCTGGATTCCAGGACGTCACTCTTGGAGTTGCCGTAGTGGCCACGCTAGCTGTAGCGCAGACTTTAGTAATCGTAATGAAACACATTGATTTGTCGGTGGGATCAACAATCGGGTTCTCCGCATACCTAATCGGTGACGCGTCATCCCAAGGCCATGGTTTCTGGTACTGCATGGGACTTGGCCTCGCCCTGGGACTGACAGTCGGCACGGTCAATGGATTTATGGTTGCCTACTTAAGACTTCCAAGTCTTGTCGTCACCTTAGGAACGCTTTACATAGTAAGAGGTTTGTTCAATGAGGTCGCCGGCGGAAACACAATCACCGAGGATATGGTTCCTGGCCCAATAAACTTCATGGGCCTCAACACCTTCTTCGGAATCCCTTACCTTTTTCTAGTGGCATTTTTGTTGATGCTAGTTGTTGGTTTCGTTATGAGGCGCACACGTTCCGCTCGTGACCTCTACGCAATCGGATCTAACTTGTTGGCTGCCGAACTTGGCGGAATTCCGGTTGCCAGAAGAGTGTTTCTCGCATTTTTGGCCACCGGAGCTGTTAGCGGCCTAGCTGGAGCTGTGCTCTTGGCAAGGTTCAATACGGCTGCAGCAAACTCCGGCAACGGTCTGGAGTTAAGTGTGGTTGCAGCTTGCGTTGTTGGCGGTGTGGCGATTGCCGGCGGCGTCGGAACCGTGTACGGAGCAGTTATCGGAGCGATTTTACTTCAGGCTATAACCATGGCTTTAGGAGCTCTTGGAATCCCGCAGTTCTGGCAGCTGGCTGTGAACGGAACGCTCTTGATTGCAGCAATTTCACTGGACAGGTACCTTTCCACACGAGTTAAACCAACGTCCATTATGGGAGCCAAATAATGAAAAAGAAATACACCTTTGGCTGGGATCAGGGAGTTTCGGTATTCCTAGTTTTGACAGTCGTTGTAGGCGGATTTATCTCCGAGTACTTTGCAACAATTGACAACATCAGTTTTGTGATTCAAGACGTTGCTGAAATCGCCATCATCGCACTGGCCATGACTTATTTGATAATCGCTGGCGAAATCGACCTGTCGGTTGCCTCAATACTCAGCCTGACAAGTGCAACCGTGGGTTTCCTATTCAGAAACGGGACCTCTTTCGAGGTAGCGATTGTAGGGGGCCTCTTGGTTGGACTGCTTTGTGGGCTGCTAAATGGCTATCTTGTTACAGTTATTGGGCTTCCGTCCCTAGCCGTGACAATTGGAACTCTGGCACTTTTCAGAGGCCTTTGTTATGCACTGCTTGGCAACGAGCCCGTCAATGAACTTCCTGAGAATTGGATTGTTCTCGGATACGAGAACATCCCTGGAACTTTCTTACCTTGGTCAGCAATTCCTTTGGCGATTCTTGCCGCAATTGCTTGGATTGTTTTGCACTACACCCGAATTGGTCGCTGGACTTTTGCCATTGGAATCAATCCAGAAGCGGCCAAATTTAGTGGAATTCCAGTTGCGCGAATGAAGCTTGGCTTGTTCGCGATGACTGGACTAATGTCTGGCGTGGCAGGTGTGGTTTACACACTTCGTTTCGCCAGTGCATCACCAGATGGAGCTGTTGGTTATGAACTAAGTGTCATAGCTGCTGTTCTATTTGGCGGAGTAGCAATTGCCGGAGGTATTGGCACTCTTTGGGGAGTACTTGCCGCCGTTCTGTCGCTTGGGGCAATCCGCTCTGTGCTTCAGTTGATTGATTTTTCTGCCAATGCTCTGCTCGTTGTGAGCGGGGCTCTGCTCCTGATCTCAGTAGTTGCTCCAAAGGCCATTGAGATTTACCAAAGTCGACGCAATTCGGCATTTGTTACAAAATAAAAAAGAAACCCTCAAAGGAGAGTAAGAAATGATAAAGAAACTCGCAAAGGTTGTTGCAGCAGCAGCAATCGTTGGTGCACTTGTCGCAACCGCTGTGACACCTGCATCTGCAGTAGTTCCTGGCATAAAATCCGGTCTAAAGATCGCGATTATGCCAAAGGCAGTAAACATTGGTTACTTCACCGCCTGGAACAAGGGTGCGCAGAAGGCCTGTAAGGAAATTGGCGCAAAGTGCACCTACGTTGGCCCAACAGAAGCAACCGGTCCAGCACAAGTTCAGTTCATCAACAAGATTATTCAGCAGAAGTATGACGTGCTTGTCATCTCGGCTGCCGACCAGAACGCAATTGTTCCTTCCCTTAAGAAGGCAAAGGCTGCTGGAATCACCGTTGTAACTTCTGACGCCGACGTCGCAGAAGCGTCAGCTTCTTCTCGTGTTGTGTCAATTCTTCCTGCGGCTTCCTCCCGAATTGGAACAGCTCAGGTTGACTGGATCGCAGAAGCAGTAGGCAAGAAGGGCTCAATTGCAGTTCTTTCTGCTGCAGCTACCGCTGCAAACCAGAATGCTTGGATTAAAGCTATGGGTCCATACCTAACCAAGAAGTACCCAAAGATGTCATGGGTAGGTGGAACCGTTGGCAAGTCAACTTTCTACGGCGATGACGACGCAACCAAGTCAACCGCTCAGTTCGCAGCAATTCTTTCTCAGTACCCAGATGTAGCGGGAATCATTTCCCCGACTACCGTTGGAGTTCTTGCTGCCGCGATTGAGAAGAAGGCAAAGAGTGCAAAGGTAAAGGTGACCGGTCTTGGTCTTCCAAGCCAGATGGCCCCTTATATCGAGGACGGAACTGTTAAGAAGGTTGGTCTATGGAACCCAATCGACCTAGGTTACGTTGCGGTGTACGCTGCAGCTCGCGCTGAGAGCGGTACATTCACCGGAAAGGTCGGTACCTCCTTCAAGGCAGGAACCACGACTTACAAGGTCACCACTGGTGGCGTTGCCTTCCTAGGCGACCCATTCACCTTCACAAAGGAAAACATCAAAACATTTAAGAAGATCTACTAACCCCTCGGGTATTAAGTAACTTCTTTTAATGAAAAATCCTGTGGTGGGTGGCAACACCCACCACAGGATTTCAAAGTCCAATAGAAAGGAGAGAAGCAGATGCAAAGAATCGGTTTTAGGTTGCAGTTAGATGCAAGCCGGCTTGATGAGTACGTCGAGCACCATAAGAACGTTTGGCCAGAAATGCAGACTGCGCTCTCTGAAACCGGCTGGCACAACTACACGTTGTATTTAGATAGAAGCGACGCCACGTTATTTGGCTATTTTGAAACATCGGACCTCCAGGCCGCCCTAGACGGGATGGCAAAGACGGACGTCAACGACCGCTGGCAAGCGATGATGGGTGAGTTTTTTGTCTCTCTGAATGGACGTCGCCCGGACGAAGGATTTCTTCTTTTGGAAGACATTTTCCATTTACCGTAAGGCCAGCTTGATCTGGCAAGAATTATGCACCAACACAGAGCAAAGAAAAGGTTTATTAAAATGGCAGGCAAAATCAGCGAGCAGCAGTTGTTCGAACAGCTGGACGATCAGGCAATCGAGCTTCCGTCCTGGGCTTTTGGAAACTCAGGGACTCGCTTTCGCGTATTTGGTTCGGCTGGAGTGCCCCGTAATCCCTTTGAGAAAATTGAAGATGCCGCTCAGGTTCACAAGTATTCGGGAATCGCCCCCACTGTTGCTCTGCACTACCCATGGGACAAAGTCGACTCCTTTGAGGAACTGCGAAAGCACGCTAACGGCCTAGGTGTAGAGCTAGGAACAATTAACTCCAACACTTTCCAGGATGAGGAGTACAAGCTAGGCAGCCTTGCTCACCGCGACCCAAAAGTTCGTCAGCGGGCCATTGATCACCACTTCGACTGCATTGACGTCATGAACCAAACCGGTTCAAGTGACTTAAAAATTTGGCTTGCCGACGGCAGTAACTATCCCGGTCAAGATGACATGCGCACCCGACAGGACAATCTTGCGGACTCTTTAGAAAAAATCTATGCTCGCATCGGCTCCAATCAGAGACTTGTTTTGGAATACAAGTTCTTTGAGCCAGCTTTCTACCACACCGATGTTCCTGATTGGGGAACTGCTCTTGCCCAAGTTAATGCACTTGGTGAGCGAGCAGTTGTGTGTCTGGACACCGGGCATCACGCACCTGGAACCAACATCGAATTTATAGTTATGCAACTTCTCAGACTTGGAAAACTCGGCTCATTTGATTTCAACTCAAGGTTCTACGCAGACGATGACCTAATCGTTGGAGCAGCAGACCCATTCCAACTTTTCCGAATCATGTATGAAGTGATTCGCGGCGGCGGCTATGGAGCAAAGTCGGGAGTCGCATTCATGCTCGATCAGTGCCACAACATTGAAGACAAGATTCCAGGTCAAATTAGAAGCGTGATAAACGTTCAGGCAATGACCGCCCGCGCGCTGCTGGTAGACCGCGACAGTCTGGATCAGGCGCAGAAAGCCGGCGACGTTTTGGCTGCCAACGATTTGTTCATGGATGCCTTCTACACGGACGTTCGCCCCGCTTTGGCAAAATGGCGGGAATCAAAGGGTCTGAGCCCAGACCCAGTCGAGGCATTTAACAGCTCCGGCTACCTAAACTCAATTGCTGAATCCCGTGTTGGCGGGCAGCAGGCGGGCTGGGGTGCCTAACACAGATGAGTAATAGACCAGTAGATGAACTTCTAGAGCGAAGCAATCGACTTGGCAGCAACCCTCGGTACACCAACTACGCAGGTGGTAACACCTCAGCTAAGGGGTTGGGACAAGACCCAGCCACGGGAAAAAGCATTGAGTTGATCTGGGTGAAAGGCTCCGGAGGCGATTTGGGAACCCTGAAGGAGTCCGGGCTTGCTGTTTTGCAGGTTGAGCGAATCCGTAGCCTAAAGAACATCTATCCCGGGATCGAACGCGAAGACGAAATGGCCGAAGCATTCGATTACTGCCTTCATGGCCGTGGTGGCGCGGCACCCTCGATTGACACCGCAATGCATGCGCTGATTAACGTAAACCATGTTGATCACCTGCATCCGGACAGCGGAATTGCAATCGCAACATCACTAGACGGCAAAACACTCACGAAGAAGATTTTTGGTGACAAGGTTCTTTGGGTTCCATGGCGAAGACCTGGATTCCAGCTCGGGCTAGACATTGCAAAACTTCAATCCGACAACCCTCAGGCAATCGGCTGTATTCTCGGTGGGCACGGCATCACCGCCTGGGGCAAAACTAGTAAAGAGTCAGAGACCAACTCTCTAGAAATAATTGCAAAAGCGGAAGACTACATTTTAAAGCAGGGAGTGAAAAATCCCTTTGGTGAAAAAGTAGAAAAGTTCCAACCCCTTAAACCGGACGCTCGAAGAGCCAGAGCGGCAGAGTTAGCTGGCTTTATTCGTGGCCTTGCTTCGACCGACAAGACCCAGGTAGGACACTTCAACGACTCTGAAGCCGTGCTTGAATTCATGGGTAGCGAAAAGCTAAAGAAGCTAGGCTCCCTTGGCACTAGCTGCCCTGATCACTTCCTGCGCACCAAGGTAAAGCCAATGATTTTGGACTTACCGGGAGATGCCGATTTAGAAAAGGTTAAAGCAAGGCTTGCAACCTTGCACGAGCTGTATCGCGCCGACTACGCGGGCTACTACAAAAAACACGCCAAGAAAGATTCACCGGCGATGCGGGGAGCAGACCCGGCCATCGTATTGATTCCAGGAATCGGAATGTTTTCCTTTGGCGCTAACAAACAAACCGCTCGCGTGGCCGGGGAGTTTTACCTCAATGCAATAAACGTGATGCGAGGGGCTGAAGCTATATCCAGCTACGCCCCAATCAACGATGCCGAGAAATTCAACATCGAGTACTGGTCACTCGAAGAAGCAAAATTGCAAAGGATGCCTAAGGCCAAGCCGTTAGCAACCAGGGTGGCATTTGTAACCGGTGCCGGTAGCGGAATTGGTAAGGCAATAGCGGAGCGGATTGTTGCCGAGGGAGGTTGCGTGGTCATTGCTGACCTAAACCTTGATTCAGCGAAGGAGGTAGCTGCCTCGCTTGGATCCGACAACGCCATGGCTGTGAGCATCGATGTGACTAGTGAAGAGCAGATAAAGAACGCCCTAAACGAAGCTGTCCTGGCATTTGGAGGTGTTGACATAATCGTCAACAATGCGGGCCTGTCGATCTCCAAGCCTCTACTTGAGACCACACAGCAAGATTGGGACCTTCAGCACAACGTAATGGCTAGGGGTTCGTTCTTGGTCTCCAGGGAAGCCACCAGAATCCTGATGGACCAGAAACTTGGCGGAGACATCATTTACATTTCCTCGAAGAACTCAGTATTTGCAGGGCCCAACAACATCGCTTACTCGGCTACTAAAGCGGACCAGGCTCACCAGGTGCGACTTCTAGCGGCCGAGCTTGGTGAGTATGGCATCCGCGTCAACGGAATCAACCCAGATGGCGTGGTTCGCGGTTCTGGAATATTTGCCAAGGGCTGGGGTGCCTCCCGCGCAAAGGTTTATGGAGTTAAAGAAGAAGACCTTGGTAAGTTTTACGCGCAGCGCACGCTCCTGAAGCGTGAGGTTGTGCCTGAAAATGTTGCCAACGCAGTGATTGCTCTAACCGCTGGCGAACTAAGCCACACCACCGGCCTTCACATACCTGTTGATGCCGGTGTTGCTGCGGCCTTTCTGAGGTGAGCCATGTCCAACTCTCCCTCATTTGCCGCTGTTGATTTAGGTGCATCAAGTGGCCGAGTTATTCTCGGAAAGATATCTAATGAAAAAATCGAGTACCAGGAAGTTCACCGTTTCGGCAACGGTCCATTCGAACGCGGAGACGGTCTTTACTGGGATATTGATTCGCTAAAAGACAATGTCATGCAGGGTTTGGCCAAGCTAGCAAACTCCAACATATTGAGTATCGGCGTAGATTCTTGGGCGGTGGACTACGGGTTAATAGACAAAAATGGTCGATTGCTGCGAGCCCCGCACCACTACCGTGATGAGCGAAACACCAGGGGAGTGGAAATTGCTAATCAAAAAATCAGCCAGGAAGATCTCTACGCCCAAGTAGGTCTGCAGTTTCTACCATTCAATACGCTTTACCAGTTATCTGTTGACCAGGCGGAGCAAAGTGACTTGTTGAATCAAAGTGATAAAGCGCTATTGATTCCAGATTTATTTAACTACTGGCTGTGTGGGACCCGGTTGAGCGAACGTACCAATGCTTCCACTACTGGCTTGCTGAATCCGACATCTAAAAACTGGAACAAGGGCCTTATTCAATCACTTGGCTTACAAGAAAGACTTCTTGCTGAAATTGTGAATGAGGGTACCTACATCGGCCAGATCACAACTGAGGTTCAACAGCTAACTGGGCTCAATCCAAAAACGCAAGTTGTCACGGTGGGATCTCATGACACAGCTTCGGCATTTGTGGCAGTTCCCAGCACAAAACCAAACTCCTTGTTCATCTCCAGTGGCACCTGGAGCTTGCTGGGCGTAGAGCTGGAAAAACCGGTCTTGACAGAAGCTGCTAGGAAAGCCAACTTCACAAACGAAGGCGGGGTAGACGGCAGAATCAGGTTTCTAAAAAACGTAACGGGTCTTTGGCTTTTGCAAGAATGTATCCGAGAATGGCAGGCAACCGGTGGAATTCACCAAATCGAACCTCTCATCTCTGAAGCAAGGTCTATCCCTAAGAAATCCGTTATCGACGTAAATGATCCACGGTTCATATCTCCTGGAGAAATGTCGAGCCGCATTAAGCAAGCCTGCCGCGAATCGGGACAGCAGGCGCCAAACACCGAGGCCGAGACAGTCCGAGTCATTATTGACTCACTGGTGGCCAAATACATGGAGGTAATAGGCGAGCTGGAAGAGCTAACCAAACTAAAACTGGAGCGCATTCATGTTGTTGGAGGCGGCAGTCAGAACGAGCTGTTAAACCAGCTGCTAGCAGATGCCAGTGGGCTCGAGGTTTTCGCCGGCCCAGTCGAGGCAACGGCTGTTGGAAACTTGCTGGTTCAAGCAAGGGCTGCGGGAGTAATTAGTGGGAGCTTAGAACAAATGCGTGGTTTGGTTTCAAGGAATTTTGCAATTAAGGCTTACAGTCCACAAGTTACAGGAGAAAACTAATGGGAAAAATAAAGCGGCGCATACCTAATCCAAAGGATTTAGCCCAACTAATGAAGTTCAAGACGCCAACCTGGAATGCTACCGAGCGCCGCCTAAAAGAGGCTCACACAATCTATGACCTACGAGATATAGCCAAGCGAAGAACTCCAACAGCGCCGTTCGACTACACAGACGGTTCTGCCGATCAGGAAATTTCTCTAGCTCGCGCTCGTCAAGCATTTGAGGACATCGAGTTCCAACCAAATGTGCTTCGTGATGTCTCTGACGTTGACCTTTCCACGACTGTTCTTGGAAAGAAAGTTGCAATGCCTTTTGGCATTGCGCCAACCGGTTTTACTCGAATGATGCACACCGAGGGGGAGATCGCCGGCTGCCAAGCAGCTGAGGCCGCTGGCATTCCATTCTCACTCTCAACTATGGGTACCAGGTCTATCGAAGAGGTAGCCCAAGCCGCACCAACAGGTAGAAATTGGTTCCAGCTATACATGTGGAAAGACCGAGACAAGAGTATGGCACTGGTTGAGCGAGCTGCAGCAGCGGGGTTTGACACCCTTATGCTCACAGTAGATGTTCCGGTGGCGGGCGCTCGACTTCGTGACAAGCGCAATGGAATGACCATTCCACCAGCACTAACTCTCGGCACTGTGATTAACGCCCTTCCTAGGCCAGCATGGTGGATTAACTTCTTGACTACCGATCCCCTAAAGTTTGCATCTCTGGACTCTTGGGACGGAACGGTTGGAGAGCTTCTGGACAAGATGTTTGACCCAACCGTGACTTTCGAAGACCTTAACTGGATAAGAAAGCAGTGGAAAGGAAAACTTGTAGTTAAGGGAATACAGAATGTGGCGGACGCCAAGCTAGCTGTAAAGGCAGGTGCAGACGCCGTCGTGCTTTCGAACCACGGTGGCCGCCAGCTGGATAGAGCTCCGATTCCTTTTCACTTAGTTCCCGAAACCGTAAAGGAAATCGGGAAGGATGCTGAAGTCCACGTTGACACCGGAATCATGCACGGAGCCGACATAATCGCCTCAATCGCCAAGGGAGCTAAGTTCACCCTGGTTGGCCGAGCATATCTGTATGGCTTAATGTCTGGTGGCCGAGAGGGCGTTGACAAAATGATCAACATCCTGCAGCTGGACATGATTCGGACCATGAAACTCTTGGGTGTTCGCTCTCTTGAGGAACTAGAACCTGGACACGTGAAGATATTGGAGAGGCTGATCCCAAGCGCTAGCCAGTAGTTGCAGACCCTCACCGCTTGAAACGAAGACCCAAGACCAAATTCCTGGGTATTTCAGGTGGTTCAGTGCAAAGATAAAGTCAACCCCAAAACTAAAGGACTCATCTTGAACGCAGTTACCTCTTTTATTACAGGCCGCAAAACCTCCTGGGTCACACTTCTTATCGGACTCATATTCGCAGCCCTGGCATTTGGTCCACTAGCGGCTGGTGAGTCAGATAACGCGCCAACCGATGGTCTGCCAGCAAATAATGAAACTGTTTTAGTTAACAAAGCCTTAGAAGGACTTCCAGGCACAGATGGAACAGTTGCCGTAGTTGTCTATTCTTCCGAGTCGGAATTGTCTGAATCGCAGAAACTTTGGATTACTGGAACCTTTGACCCAGGGACCCAGTCGTTTGCCGATGGCGCAGGAGATAAGTTCTTGGAGTACACCTCGGCTGAGATTAAGGGGAATGCGTTTGTTCCTCCTGCCCAGGTTTCTGATGACGGCAAGGTTGCCGTTATCAGTATTCCCCTGGCGGAGCTGGAAGAAGTTGCCGAGCGCGCTGACCGCATGGCCGAGTTGCGAGCAATTGCAAAAGAGGGCATGCCATCAGGTCTCGAGGTTTATGTCACCGGTCCTGAAGGCTTCCAGGTCGATATCGCCGGTGTGTTCGCTGGAGCAAACTTCACGCTGTTGCTTGCAACGGTCGTTATCGTTGCATTCCTACTTCTTGTCACTTACCGATCTCCTGTTCTTTGGCTTGTGCCACTGCTTGTTATCGGTACCGCTGATGGCATGGCTGCTCAGCTTGCCCCTCAGCTTTCATCAATTTTTCTTGGCACGCCAGCAGATGGTTCTATCACCGGTATTTTGTCGGTGCTGGTCTTTGGTGCTGGAACTAACTACGCCCTTTTGCTTATTGCCAGATACCGCGAAGAACTTCTAACCAATCAAGATCGCCACCAGGCCATGAACCAAGCTCTTCGGGGAGTCGCTCCTGCTGTTATCGCATCGGGCGGAACAGTAGCGCTTGCACTACTGACTTTGCTGTTTGCTCAGCTTGGCGGTAACCGCTCCCTTGGACTGGTAGTAGCCGGCGGAATTGTTATAGCGATGGTGTCGGCATTGGTGGTATTGCCGGCAGCAATCGTGGTGTTTGGACGCGGCTTGTTCTGGCCGTTTGTTCCAAAGTTTGGTGGAGTAAACAAATCAGACAACGGCCTTTGGGCCAAGCTTGGTCGCGGCGTCAGCAAGCGACCAGTAGTTGTTTCTATTGCCGGTTTTGCAATTCTTGCCATCTTGACGCTTGGCTCAGGCGGGGTCAAGGTAGGACTTTCTTCAACCGAGCAGTTCCGCGTTGCGCCTGAGGCAGTCACCGGTCAGGAAGTCTTAGCCGAGGCTTTCCCGGCAGGTTCAACTTCTCCTGCAGTTGTGATTGTGAACAACGGTTTTGAGGATGAGGTTGCCTCCGTTGCCAAGAGCGTTTCGGGAGTTGCCGAAGTCACAATTGGGGATTCGAACGCCGACATCACAAAGATTGATGTTGTGCTGGATGCCGAGTCACAGTCCGAAGCAGCTTATGTGATTATCAAGGACCTGCGGGCAGAACTTGGCGCAGTCCCCGGTGCCGATGCGCTAGTTGGAGGACTTGACGCGCAGCGGCTGGATGTCAAAGAAACCTACGAGTCAGATCAGCTAACTGTGATCCCGATGATTTTGATCTTGGTGTTCTTGGTTTTGGTGTTGTTGCTTCGTTCCTTGGTTGCACCAATCTTGCTACTTCTTACCGTTGTGGCGTCGTTCTTCTCGGCAATTGGAGCCAGCTGGTTGATCTTTGAAAATGTCCTAGGACTTCCAGCCCTTGACCTATCGGTGTTCTTGTATAGCTTCCTATTCCTGGTAGCCCTGGGTGTTGACTACAACATATTCCTTGTCACCCGCGCCAAGGAAGAATCCGCAAAGCTTGGACTCAAAGAAGGAATGATTAAGGCCCTTGCCTCAACCGGAGGAGTGATAACAAGCGCTGGTATCTTGCTTGCTGCGGTGTTCGCAGTTTTAGGTGTTCTTCCTCTGATTGCGCTTTACCAAATTGGAATCATCGTGGGTATCGGTGTGCTGCTAGATACTTTGCTGGTTAGAACAGTGATTGTTCCATCGCTTGCATTCATCACCGGAAAATATTTCTGGTGGCCAAATCACAAAAAAGCTAAGGCTTAATCCAAGCGCATTGATTGATTTCAAGCTGGCCGCCAATTAGCGGCTGGCTTGAAATCAGCACCTTTGCTGACCCAAGATCAATTGGGTCTTTCCCAAAGTTATAGATCACGCGGATACCCAAGTTCTCATAACCGAGTGACCCAGGTCCGGTGTGTCCAGGAAGCCATGCAAAAGACCCTTCCCCAAGAGCAAACTGTTTTCTAAGATTGAGGGCATTTTTATAAAACGAAAGCGTCGAGTTTTCATCGGCTTCTTGAAGTGATCTTGCCAGGGCTTTATAGCTTTCAGGCTGTGGCAACCAACTCTTACCAGAGTCACTAAAACCATTTGAGGCCCCTTCAGGCTCCCACGGCAGCGGCACACGCGCACCATCGCGGCCAACTCTTGTGCCGCTGGTTCGGAAGAAAGTTGGATCTTGCCGGTAAGCATTTTCTAAGGTGGTGTGTTCAGGAAGACCCAGCTCTTCGCCTTGGTAGAGATAGCTAGCGCCAGGTAGGGCCAGCATGAACAGCGTCGCACCTTTGGCTATTGCTAACCCGAGCTCGTTGTCAGGCTGAGTATCGCTTGGACCGACTCCATCGGAAGCGGTTGCGCGACCGTAGTGCCCTCCGAACCTAGATGCGTGACGTATCACGTCGTGGTTATTGAGAACCCAGGTTGCGGGAGCTCCAACTCCATCAAAGGCCTCGAAGGATTCATTGATTGCGTCGAAGAGTTTCTTCGGGTCCCAACCAGCGTCAAGGAACCGGAAGTTAAAGGTTTGGTTAAATTCATCTGGCCTCACCCACTTGGCCATAAGAGAGAGCGGGTAAACGTAAGTCTCACCGCACATCGCCCGGACACCTTCGTATGAATTAAGAATTTCTCGCCAGCGCCTAAAGATTGGGTGGACTTCGTCCTGAAACCACATCGGTGGGGTTTCCCGTCCCTCTATAAACCCAGCCCCTGCCTCTTCAACGTAGGGGTGATCAGGAAGCCCCAATGCCTTGGCCATAGCGTGGGGTTGGTCAACTCGGAAGCCATCGACTCCTCTGTCCAACCAGAAAGTCAAAATCTTCTCGAACTCCTGTTGAACCTGGGCGTTGCTCCAGTTCAGATCTGGCTGTGAAGAATCGAAGAGGTGCAAGTACCACTGGCCCGGTGTGCCATTCTCTTCAACAAGTCTGGTCCAGGCACTGCCACCAAACATCGAAACCCAGTTATTGGGAGGCAACTCCCCGTTTTCTCCGAGACCGTCTTTAAAGTGGTAAAACTCGCGCTCGCTAGTTCCAGGCGCTGCGGCAAGAGCCCTTTGAAACCAGGCATGCTGATCTGAAGTGTGGTTTGGAACTAGATCAATCATCACCTTGATGCCAAATGAATGAGCCTTGGCCAGCAGTGCATCAAAATCATCCAGCGTTCCAAAAAGCGGATCAACTTCGGTGTAGTCGGCTACGTCGTAGCCGGCGTCTTTTTGAGGGGACTTGAAAAACGGTGAAAGCCAGACTGCATCGATGCCAAGACTGGATAGCGTTTCGAGACGGCGTTCAATCCCCCTCAGGTCACCAATACCATCGCCATCAAAATCAGCAAAGGAGCGAGGGTAGATCTGGTAGATAACGCCGGAGCGCCACCACTGGGACCCAGGTGTGGCTTTGTGCAGTTCTATAGCTTGATCCATACAGTCTGGTCGTGCTCTAGAACACCTTCAACGGTTAGGTCATGCTGGGTTGTGACAAGCAGCTTGCCAGCTGGCAAGTTCACCGAGTCTGGCCCAAAGTTTGAAAGAACCAGAACGCCGTTGTTGATGTATCCAAGGGTTGAATCAGAAGAGTACTCCGGGGCGAATCGGAATTCACCAGAGCCTAGGTGGAATTGCTTGCGCTCTTTGATCAATCTCTTGTAAAGCTCAAGAGTTGAACCCGGGACTCCTTCTTGCTGATCGCGAGCATATCTTTTGAAGCTTTCTGGGGCAGGTAGCCAAGATTTTCCTGTGGTATTGAATCCAAAAGAAGCTCCGCCATTGGCTTCCCACGGAAGCGGAACGCGGCAGCCGTCCCGGCCGACTTTTTCTCCGTTGGTTCTAAAATATGTCGGGTCTTGTCGATACTTTCCTTCAAGCATGGTGTGCTCAGGAAGACCAAGCTCCTCACCCTGATATACATATGCCCCACCAGGAAGACCGAGCATAAACGCTGATGCAGCGCGAGCTTTTCTAAGACCCAATGCTTCGTCAGGTTGCTCGCTATCTGGACCAATTCCCATTCCGTGCATTGGAATTGAAGGCGAGCCGTACTTGGACGTGTGACGAATAGTGTCGTGGTTAGAAAGCACCCAGGTGGAAGGTGCTCCCACTTTCCCAAATTCGTGAAGAGATTCGGTCACCACTTTTTCAAGTGCAGCTCTGTCCCAAGGGGTTTCTAGATATCCAAAGTTAAAAGTCTGGTGATACTCATCGGGTCTCACCCACTTGGCCATCCGAGATAGCGGCAGAACCCAAGCCTCGGCACACATTGCCCGGTCGTCATACTTGTTTAGAAGCTCGCGCCAGCCACGGATGATTTCATGAACTCCCTCTTGACCCCAAAACGGGTGTTCGGTGGCTTGGTCTTCTTCGCCAGTAACGTGGGTGGCAGCACCTTGCACATCAGGTAGTCCAACTTGCTTCACGAGGCCGTGAGCCACGTCAATGCGGAAGCCATCGACGCCTTTGTCGAGCCAAAAGCTAAGTACTCCTTCGAAAAACTCTCTTACCTTTGGGTTTTCCCAGTTGAAATCAGGCTGTGAGGAGTCAAAGATGTGCAGGTACCACTGACCCAAGGTTCCATCTGGCTCTTGGATCCTGGTCCAGGCATTTCCACCAAAGACCGACTCCCAGTTGTTTGGAGGAATTTCTCCCTTGGCGCCTTGACCGTCGCGGAAGATGTACATCTCGCGCTCAGCAGAACCAGGAGCAGCCTTTAGTGCAGCTTGAAAAAGCTCATGCTGATCAGATGAGTGGTTTGGAACGACATCCACGATGATGCGAAGCCCAAGTGATTTTGCTTTAGCCCATAAGTCATAGAACTCTTCATTGGTTCCAAACAGTGGATCAATGGTCTTGTAGTCGGCTACGTCGTAGCCGGCATCTTTTTGCGGAGATTTGAAAAACGGAGAGAACCAGATTGCATCGATTCCAAGGGAGGCAAGAGACTCAAGTCTTGCTGTGGTGCCAACTAGGTCACCAATTCCATCGCCGTTGCCGTCTGCAAACGATCTTGGGTAGATCTGGTAGATCACGGCGGTTCTCCACCACTCGGGAGATTTGATTGATTTATGCAAAACGTTAGCGTCCATGAAATTCAGCTTAGGACAGAAAACCTAAGCCGGTTCCAAGGCTTCACACACCAGGACTTGAAGCTCCAAACCCTGAGACTAAACACGTTTGCTAGCGCCAAAGCAATAGTGGTAATCTCTTTTGGTTGCTTGGAGACCAAGCCAATAACCGCCCCGATAGCTCAGTGGTAGAGCACTTCCATGGTAAGGAAGGGGTCGACAGTTCAATCCTGTCTCGGGGCTCGACTTACTTAGAAAACCCAGATTGCGAAGGCAGACAACGGTAAGTCCCCGGCGGGGTAGCTCAGGTGGTTAGAGCACACGACTCATAATCGTGGGGTCGCGGGTTCGAGTCCCGCCTCCGCTACCAGTTCCCCAATCCTCAAAGAAACCTGACCTCTAAGCGCTTGTTCGCTAGATACAGTTAATAAATGGTCAATCCACAAATCGAGGGCAAAATCTATCCCCGAACTTCCAGCTACCTGGTAGGTCGCGAGAAAATTCGTGAGTTTGCCAAGGCAGTTTTCTCCAAAGACCCCGCAAATCTAGACCTCGAGGCAGCTAAGGCTCTTGGATACCAAGACCTGATAGCACCGCCAACCTTTGCTGTTGTGATCCAGGAGCGTTCGCTAGCCACGGTGCTAGCTGACAAAGAAGCAGCCATTGACTTTTCTAGAGTGGTCCACGGCGACCAGCGGTTTATTCACCAACGGCCAATCGTTGCAGGGGATGAGCTAACCAGCGAACTCAAGGTAGCAAGCGTCAAGGCGCTCGCGGGAAACTCCATGGTGACTTTTGAGACCGCAATCTTCGACGCAAGGGACCAACTGGTCTGCACAGCCATCTCAACACTGGTGGTTAGGGGCGGGGCATGAATCTAACTGTTGGCCAAGAACTTCCCGCCAGGGATTTTAAGATAACCCGTGATTCATTGGTTCGCTACGCCGGCGCTTCAGGAGATTTCAACCCAATCCATTACCGCGACGATGTAGCGCAGTCAGTGGGCCTTCCTGGAGTTCTAGCTCACGGAATGCTAACTATGGGGTTGGCTGTTCAAGTGGTTGTTGATTTTGTTGGAGACAGCGGGCAGATACTTGACTACCAAGTTCGCTTCACCAAACCCGTCCTAGTTGATGCAGAAAAAGGCGCAACCGTTTCGGTTGCCGCCAAGGTTATTGAGATTGACGAAGAAACAAAGCTAGCCCGCATTGACGTAACTGCAGTGTGCGCTGAGCTAACAGTTCTTGGGAAAGCCCAGGTAAGGGTCAAGATCTAGTGCAGGCGCTAGCAGAGCTAACCTCAATGCAAGTTGGCGGTGTGCCAGCAAGCATCCAGGTTTGCAATACTCGCGAACAACTTATCGAGATAGCAAAGACTCTTTGGGCATCGGGCGATGACTGGATAACTATCGGCGGTGGAACAAATCTTGTTTTTTCTCAAGACGTTAGCAACCTAAACGTGATTCAGGTTAAAACAACCGGGATCGAAAAGACAGTTTTAGACGGAAAGCAAGTTTGGAAAATTCAAGCTGGCGTCGATTGGGATGAGCTTGTGAAACAAACTGTGGATGCGGGCCTTGCCGGCATCGAAGGAATGAGTGGCATACCAGGAAGTTGTGGAGCATCACCGGTACAAAACATCGGAGCCTACGGCCAGGAACTAAGCGATGTGTTTTTGCGAGCAGAGTTTTTAGATTACGAATCTGGGGATTTAGTAATTCTTGAACCTAAAGATCTAAAGTTTGGCTACCGAGATAGCGCGATAAAGCGCGGCAGGACCGGCATCATCACCTGGATTGAGATAGAACTACTCGACCTAGAAGGTCTTTCAAGACCTCTTTATTCAGGGCAAATCGCAGGAGCTTTAAAATCCGAAATGGGAAAGCAAGTAAAGCTAACTGATGTTCGAGAGTCGGTGCTTGCTCTCCGAGCAGCCAAGGGCATGGTCTTGGATGCAAAAGACCCAAACTCTGTTAGCTGTGGAAGCTTCTTCACAAATCCAATCGTGAGTGACAGCTTTGCAAGGACACTCTCTTCTGATGCACCGAGATGGGAAACGCAAGAAGATGATGGGTTGACTGTCAAGCTAAGCGCCGCGTGGCTTATTGAGCAAGCTGGTATCGGCAAGGAGTTTTCATTACCAGGCTCGAAAGCAGCAATTTCTTCCAAGCACGCATTGGCGATTGTGAACACTGGCGGCGCAACCGGAGAAGAAATCGCCGAGCTTGCCAGGTTTATTCAAGAGCGAGTGGCTGCAGCTTTTGGAATCAACTTGGTTCCAGAGCCCAACCTGATTGGCTTCGCAAACTAGTTGAACAGTTGCTGAAGTCTATGAATACCTTCAGAAATCTGGTCATCGCCAAGCGCGTAGCTCATGCGAACGTATCCTGAGGGACCAAAGGCTTCTCCAGGGACAAGGGCCACTTCAGCGGCATCGAGGATGTAATCGCAAAGCTCCAAAGAAGTGTTGATGGTTGTTCCGCCCCACTGTTTGCCAAGGAGTCCGGTCACGTCCGAGTAAACATAGAAGGCACCTTCTGGCATAGGAGCTAGCCAGTTGGAAATCTTGCCCAGCTCAGAAACTGCCAGGTGACGACGCCTATCGAACGCGGCCAGCATGGCCTTGACCTCATCTTGCGGACCGGTGAGGGCAGCAAGTGCTGCTCGCTGAGCGATGTTGTTTACGTTTGAGGAAAGATGCGACTGCAAGTTGGCAGCCGCCTTCATGGCATCAAGGGGTCCTGCCATCCAACCCAGTCTCCAGCCGGTCATGGCGTAGCTTTTTGCAACACCGTTGACCATGATGGTTCGATCTAGCATTTCTGGAACGACCTCAGTGATCGAGTAAGCCTTCCTGCCGTCATAGACCAGGTTCTGATAAATCTCGTCGGTGACGATCCAGACATCGTTTTTCAAAGCCCACTCACCGATTGCCTTGACTTGCTCTTTTGAATAAACAGCACCGGTTGGATTAGAAGGAGAACAAAACAGCAAGGCCTTGGTCTTGTCTGTTTTGGCAGCTTCTAGCTGCTCAACGGTGACGATGTAGCCCTGGTCACTCCCAGCAAAAACCTCGACGGCTTTTCCTCCAGCAAGGGCAATGGCCTCTGGGTAGGTAGTCCAGTAAGGAGAGGGAAGTATTACCTCGTCGCCTGGATCGAGTAGCACTGCAAAAGCTTGGTAAACCGCCTGCTTGCCACCGTTTGTTACAACTACTTGGGAGGCGGAAATCTCGGTACCCGAGTCAGCTTTGGTTTTTTGGACGATTGCTTCCCGAAGTTCAGGTAAACCAACCGCTGGCGTATAGCGGTGGTTCTTGGGGTCTCTGGCTGCCAGCACGGCAGCTTCAACGATATGGGCTGGTGTTGGGAAATCTGGCTCACCAGCGGCATAGCTGATAACTGGCTTACCTTCAGACTGGAGAGCCTTGGCCTTGGCGTCGACTTTTAGAGTCGCGGACTCAGCAATAGCTGAGATTCGCTTCGAAATTCTGGAGTGGGTCACGATTCCTAGCCTATCGGGGGCCAAATGGCCCTTTGCAATCCAGAGATAAGCGGATTAGAGTAGAACCCAGTAGTTGACAGCTGCGGAAAGCCTAATCTGGCAAATTATCCATCTTTAGATTCAATCTAGAAGTGTGTCTTTTGACGGGGCTGGTTCATTTAGCTGTTTAGCCCCTAAAGGGCGGTGGCTCAATTGGTAGAGCAGCGGTCTCCAAAACCGCAGGTTGCAGGTTCGAGTCCTGTCCGCCCTGCAAACAACGAAGGAAAGAAGTAGAAAATGGCAGAAGAGCTTCAGCCAACAGATGACTTAGTCGGAAAAGCCAAGTCAGACAGTGCTGCGACTCGCAACATCTTTGGTCGCTTTGCACTGTTTTTCAAACAGGTTTACGCGGAGCTTCGCAAGGTCACCAGACCTACTTACCGCGAGTTAGTTAACTACACCGGCGTTGTGCTTGTCTTCGTAGCACTTGTAATGGTGATTTTGTCGGGCTTGGACTTTCTGTTCTACAACGTCGTAACTTTCGTCTTCACCCCAACCAGCTAGTTTTTACAAAAAGAACAGGAATCTTCAATTGAGCGAGATCGAACAGACAGAGCTTGAGCCAGAAACCACCTCGGCTCCGCTAGATGCTGCCGATATTCCGGCTGCATCATTTTCAGCGGTTGAAGAAGTGGTTGCAGTTGTCGCACCTGAATCACAGGTAGTTTCCCCAACCTTCGGAAACGCTCCTGAAACAGCAGCTGCCGAGACACTTGTTCCCGAGACCCCAGCAGAAATTTCGTCAGAAGAAATGGTTTCTGAGGGAGCTCCTCAAGACGGGGCTCCGGTTCTAGCTTCGAACAGTTCGACAGAATCTAATGTTTCAGACAGCGTTGAAGAATCTAACGAGGAATCTTCTGAAGAAGCCAAGGAAGAAGACCCATACCGCATCTTCCGCGCCGAGCTTAGAGCTCAGTCAGGCAAGTGGTTTGTGGTTCACTCTTACGCAGGATACGAAAAGCGCGTAAAGCAAAACATTGAGAACAGAAAGCTTGCCATTGATGGTGGCGACCAGATTTTCCAGATCGAAGTTCCTATGGAAGACACCATTGAAATCAAAAACGGTCAGCGCAAGCTTGTGTCTAAGGTTCGTATACCGGGCTATGTTCTAGTGCGCATGGAAATGACCGAAGAGTCTTGGTCGCTAGTTCGCCACACACCAGCTGTCACAGGCTTTGTTGGCAACTCCCAGAATCCGACACCACTTCGTCCAGACGAGGCATTCGAGATGCTGAAGTCACTTTATGTTCTTCCTGAAGAAGCTTCTGCCAAGGCCGCTGTAAAGGGCACCCAGATGGTCAAGGGCAAGACCAGAGCAGTTCCAATCAACGTTGATTTCAAGGTTGGCGAATCAATCATGATTAAGGACGGTTCGTTCGCAGGTCTTCCTGGAACCATCTCCGAGATCAAGCCAGAATCAGGCAAGCTGACCGTACTTGTTTCTCTGTTCGAGCGCGAAACTCCTGTGGAGTTGGGCTTCGAGCAGGTCGGACCACTTTAATCAAAGATTTTCACAAACCTAAACAAAAAAAGGAAAAGAAGAAATGGCACCCAAGAAAAAAGTCACCGGACTTATCAAGCTACAAATCCAGGCCGGAGCTGCTAACCCAGCCCCTCCGATTGGTCCAGCCCTTGGTCAGCACGGTGTAAACATCATGGAGTTCTGCACCGCGTATAACAACGCGACCTCAGACCAGAAGGGCAACGTAATCCCGGTTGAGATCACCGTTTACGAAGACCGCTCCTTCACCTTTATCCTCAAGACTCCTCCAGCAGCTGAGCTCATCAAAAAGGCAGCTGGAATCTCTAAGGGTTCTGCAACCCCTCACACTGACAAGGTTGCACATTTGTCCAAGGATCAGCTAATGAAAATTGCTGAGTCCAAGATGGCTGACCTAAACGCCAACGATGTCGAGGCAGCAGCCAAGATCATCGCCGGAACTGCCCGCTCAATGGGAATCACCGTAGACGCGTAAGAGAAAAAAGTTTTCGTCCAGAAACAAAAGCAACAATTGCACTAAAAGAACAAGAAGTAAAGAAGTACAGCACCACCTACAAACCAAAGAAGTCGTGGGAGAACCAGCTTGGGTTCGTCTAACCACTACTGTGACCAGAAAAGGAACAACAGCATATGCCAAAGCGTTCAAGGGCTTACATCGAAGCCTCAAACAAGATCACCGAGGGTAAGTATTACCTTCCAGCCGAGGCCGTAGCCTTGGTTCGCGAGACCGGATCCAAGAAGTTTGACTCAACAATTGAAGTTGCCGTCAAGCTTGGAGTGGACCCTCGCAAAGCAGACCAGATGATTCGTGGAACTGTATCGCTTCCTCACGGAACCGGTAAGACTGCCCGCGTGATCGTATTCGCAACCGGCCCTGCAGCCGATGCTGCCAAGGCAGCCGGAGCCGACGAGGTCGGTGGCGACGAATTGATTGAGAAGGTAGCAGCCGGATGGGTCGACTTCGACTCAGCTGTTTCCACACCAGAACTTATGGGTAAGGTCGGACGTCTTGGAAAAGTTCTAGGCCCAAGAAACCTAATGCCAAACCCAAAAACTGGAACCGTAACACCAGATGTTGCCAAAGCTGTAACTGACATCAAGGGCGGAAAGATTGAGTTCCGCATTGACAAGCAGTCCAACCTTCACTTCATCATCGGCAAGGCATCCTTCACAGCTGCGCAGCTTCAGGAAAACCTAGCTTCAGCGCTGGATGAAATCCAGCGACTAAAGCCATCGAGCTCCAAGGGTAAGTACATGGTCAAAGCCGCCATCTCGACAACTTTTGGTCCTGGCATCTTGCTAGACACCACTGTTGCCAAGGCCTAAGGCTTAGGCTCAGACCATAAAGAATTAGAAGAACCGGGGCCAATAGGCCTCGGTTCTTTCCTTTTCTTAAAGTTCGTTGGCTTTGGTGAAATAGAATTGCCAAGGGCAATGAGGCCTGATCAACTAAAGACAAATAAGTTGCTAGATCAACATAAGGAAAGTGCGTAAATGTTTTCTCCAGAGGATGAAAAGCGCGTTTTAGACCTAGTCCCCCGTGGGATCTACATTGATGGCCAGTGGAAAGACTCGGCGGACAAAAAGACTTTAGATGTGATTGACCCTGCAACCGGCAAGGTTTTAGTCTCGATTGCCGATGCCGCCCCAGCCGATGGAATGGCCGCAATCGAGGCTGCCCACAACGCCCAGGAAGCCTGGGCCAAGACCGCTCCTCGTGACCGTGCTGAGATGCTGCGTGCTGCCTTTGAAAAAGTAACTTCCATGGCAGATGAGTTTGCACTGGTGATGTTATTGGAGATGGGAAAGCCCTTTGCCGAAGCCAAAGGAGAAGTAGCGTACGGAGCCGAGTTCCTGCGCTGGTTCTCCGAAGAGGCAGTAAGAGTCACTGGCCGCTACGGAACTGCTCCTGATGGCAAAAACAGAATTATGGTTCTAAAAAAGCCAGTTGGCCCATCACTGTTTATTACTCCTTGGAATTTCCCACTTGCAATGGCAACTAGAAAGATGGCGCCTGCGATAGCTGCCGGCTGCACCATGGTTCTAAAGCCGGCCGCCTTGACCCCGCTTACCTCAATGCTGTTCGTCAAAGTCATGGAAGAAATTGGTTTGCCTAAGGGCGTTATCAACGTGGTGCAAACTACCCGCGCAGGAGAAGTCACGGGACCAATCATCAAGGATGAAAGATTGCGCAAGCTTTCATTCACCGGTTCCACCGGTGTGGGAAGAAGACTTATTGCAGACTCAGCTGATCGAGTGCTTCGCACGTCGATGGAGCTTGGCGGAAACGCACCGTTCCTAGTTTTCGAGGATGCCGATTTGGACAAAGCAGTAGAGGGCGCTATGTTCGCAAAGCTTCGCAACATGGGAGAAGCTTGCACCGCTGCCAATAGGTTTATCGTTCACGAATCCGTTGCAGAAGAATTTTCAAAAAAGTTTGCTGCCAAGATGGCGGCACTAAAAGTTGCCAGAGGCACCGAAGAAGGCGCCAACATCGGTCCTCTGATTGACGAAAAGAGTAGAGCTAGCGTTCACGCGCTTGTTGCAGATGCGGTTGCGAAGGGAGCCAAAGTTCTAACTGGAGGAGTCGTCCCAGAAGGCGATGGCTATTTCTACCCACCAACTGTCTTGGCCGATGTTCCAGCAAACGCTGAAATTCTCAAAGAAGAGATCTTTGGTCCAGTGGCGCCTGTGATTACCTTCAAGACCGAGGACGAAGCCGTAGAGCTTGCGAACTCAACCGAGTATGGACTGATTGCCTATGCCTTCACCCAGAATCTAAACCGTGGTCTTCGCCTTGCCGAAAGACTCGAGATTGGAATGTTCGGGCTAAACGCTGGAGTTATTTCCAACCCGGCAGCTCCATTTGGCGGAGTCAAGGCCTCCGGCCTTGGCCGCGAAGGCGGCTCCGAGGGCATTGAAGAATACTTGGAAACTGTTTATGTCGGCATTGCTGACCCGATGATTAGCTAACAAGAGACAGAATAGAGCCGTGAACAAAACTATCCTGAAGTCCTTAGCCCTGCTTGCAACTTCTACCTTGCTGTTGGCGGGGTGCGGAGAGCCCAGAAAAGATGAAGTTCCGGTCGAGCCAACACCAGAAGCCAAGGTCTTCGTTTCAGCCCCTCTGACTGGAGAAACTCTCGAGGAGGGTTCTGCTGGATCAGAGACTTTTGGTTTGCCATCGGTAGCCTGCAAGATTGATAACGTCGAGGCAGCAAGACCACAGTTTAACCTCAACAAAACCGACATCGTTTTTGTTGAGATGGTCGAGTTTGGTTTAACCAGACTCGTTGCCGTTTGGCAGTCGCAGCCAGTTGATCAAGCAGGTCCGGTGAGATCAGTGCGTCCAATGGATGCTGATATCACAGCACCACTTGCAGGAATCTTTTGCTTCTCCGGTGGACAACTACCTTTTGTGAACGCTGTGAAAGAAACTGGTCAATATATGGCCAGCGAAACTAGCGAACAAGCAGACAACTTGGGAAGTTTCTCAAGACTTTCTACCCGTCAAGCCCCACACAACGTCATGGTTGATGTTGGACTTCTTCAGTCTCAGCACCTAGACAAAAAAGCTCCGCAGCCGATGCTTACCATGGTTGCCTTTGATCCTGAGACAGAAAGCTACGAGATAGCCTCCACTGAAGCAGGAGAAGAAACCCTGAGCTTTACGGTGAAGTACCCGCAAGCCATCAGCTCTTGGAAGCCAGAAGGAAACTACTGGGTCAGAACCCAAGACGGTGACCAGCACATCGATGCTGCCACCGACGAAATCCTGAGAGCCACCAACGTTGTTGTCCTAAAGACCAAGGTCGATAATTCGTTCATTGACAAAAAATATGGCCCAATTCCAAGAACTGTGATGATTGACTCAGGCGTCGCTTGGGTCTTTAGTAACGGCAAGAGAGTAAAGGGAACCTGGACTAAGTCCTCTCAGTCAGCTCCAATTCAACTTGTTGACGAAGCCGGTGCCCCAATCAAACTTGCGGTTGGAAACACCTGGGTAGAACTAATGGCCGGGCCTTCGAAGATCACGATTGAGTCACCAAAGGCCCCAAGTCCGAGTCCAACGGAAGACGAGTAAGAGCTAAGTTCCCTAGTCTTCGAACGGCTCTCTACCTGGAGTTAGTTCCCAAGCAATCTCTTTAATGTTTGAAGAATCAACGAGCGGTGAGGGCCCTTTAGGCCCTGCAAAGTCCTCAAAAACTTGGTTCACAATGAGCTTTGCAGCTTGCCCCGGGAAAGGCGCCGATGCCTCGACAAGCTCTTGAATCTCAATTTTTTTGGCCGGGAGGCCACTTTCACGGGCTTCAACAATGGTGCCCTTCAGCTCATCGAAAGTTTTGACCCGAACCGACGTCGCGGCTGCCAACTCTCCTGTTTTAGTGAACCGCCAGTGACCTTGGTTTTCAAAAAAGATTGTCGGCTTGCCCGTAACCAGGGGATATTCACCAAGGAATGAGATTCCATCCGTCACAAGGACATCGGTTGCTAAAAACAGCTCAGCGTAAGAACCGTCCTCATCTACAAAAGTGTTAGGTAGTTCACCCCAAGCTTCTCGCCAGGTGATTAGTTCATCATTGGACAAGACTTTTCTATCTGTAAGTGTTCCCCACAAAAAAGGATGGGGACGCAAAACAATTTGGATGTCTGGATTGGCTTTAGCAAAATCCAACATCTGATCTTTTATCTTGGAAAAGACACCAAAGTTGAGCCAATGCGGGGAGTAGGAGTGGTGTGGTGCCCAAACCACCTTGAATCCTTCTCCCGCAATGGGCCAACTCGCGACGCCCTCTTCAGCTTCTTTGCGCAAATAGTCAATCTTGGGAGATCCAAAAAAGTGAACATAGGAATTTCCGCGCTCAGTGGATGAATACGCGCCTAAGACAAGTTTGTCTTGAGTGAAAACTAATGAAGCCAACTGATGAAGTCGTTGCTTGTACAAATGAGTGGCAACGAGGGAACCTTGTTGCCCACCCCCTGGTTCATCGTCTGGTTCATCAACCATTACAAGAGAGAAATATGGAACGTAAGCCAGTCTGGTGAACTGGACCAGCTCATCAAAGCGAAGAGCTGGCTGATAGTTTCGCTGCCAAGGGTAGTTCACAAACACGTAATCCGGAGCCATTTCCTTGAGCTTGGCCAAAACCTCTCTGTTTTGACTGTTGGTTCCCCCGAAATTAAAGCGAGTGTGCTCAATTCCGCGTGATTCAAAGAAGGCATGGGCCTTGGCCTCATCGTCGTATCTGAGTTGTCCAGTTAGTTTCCGAGGTAAGGAGATAACCACCGGTTCAAACCGGTCATCGTCCAGCATCAGCTGATAAATCTCATCCAAAGCGTCCCAAGCCTCGAAATAGAGGCCAAGAAAGACAACTTTGATCGGAGGCATCTGACTAACTTAGCAAACTGGTCGAAGAGTACCTATGTCCCAGTGTCAGCTGGCTTGGGCTCAGACCATAACAAACACCCACCTTTTGGCGTTATTAAAAGTATCTGGCAAACTATATATTGGGTAAATAATGGCATTTAGCAAAAAAGGTAAGAAAGAAGCTGCCAGGGCAGCTGTTCTTAATGCACCCGAAGCTCCTTCTGAACTGGAAGCTAGCCAGCTTTTTCCCGAAGATTCGCTAGAAGCTCTCCTAGACGAGCAGTCCAACGAGGAGTTTGGTGACCTCGAGCTCAAGGACCGTGACGGTAAGCCAGTAAAGCTAGCTGAATGGTCAGCTCAAGACTTCTCTTCGATATATGTTCGATTTCGACCACACCTAGAACGTCATGCCAGAAGGTTTCTACACAACCCTTCCCACGTTGACGAGGTTGTTCAGGACGCGTTCTTGTATCTGATGGTTTCCTTGCCAGAACTAGACTCCGAGATTGGGGTTCTAAGGTTCTTGAAGTGGAAGACCAGGCTTTTGTCGCTCGATGTCATCAGAGCCTCTGGGCGCGCTTACATCAACTCAATTGATGATGTGGCTGAGCCAGAATCCAACGACCCTGAGGTTTCAAGTGCACTTGAGCAGCAAGATGATGCGGCCGTTGTGAGGCTTGCACTTTCAAAGCTGAACCCAAGGCACCGAGAAGTTCTTATTGCATCGATGTACGAGGAAAAGTCAACTGAGCAGATTGCGTCTCAAGTTGGACTATCCGAAAACGCAACACGACAGCTTATCTTCCGCGCCAGAGCGGCTTTCAAGAAGGCCCTTATTGGAGATATCGACACCACCGGCATGTCAGCTGCCGCGATATTGTCTGTTGCTGCAAGAAAAGCAGCATCAGAAGGCAAAAAAGTGGGAGCTGCTACGCTAACCATTATTGCCCTAGTTGTCATGTCACTTAGCGTTTGGCCCACCATGAGTCGAACACCAGCCGACCAGATGGCGGATGCTCTGTCAAACATTGTGCCAACCACCGACCCAACTGCGCCAACCCAACCAATGGACGGTTCCGACAATTCAACAGGCGACGGCTCGAACGTTTCTACACCAGGCGATCAGACAGCGAATCAGCCTAGCGATGCAGAATCACCGCTAAAGCCAAAACCTTCAGTTGCTGAAGTCAAGGAAGTTCTCAGTGAGCCAAGCTTCGGCGGCATCATGAACTCTGACTCAAACTCTAAAATTTATGTGCTCGACCAGCACTACACAGCAGTTGGCGATAACGGGCTAACAGCCAAGTTCACATTCAACCCAACATCAGATTCGGTCTTTAGCGACGTCTCTGCCCAAATCCAGCTCGCCGACATGTTTTTCAACTTCACTCCAAGCGACTCGGGAACCATCAGTGGCAAAACCCCAGAGGGCCTTTCCTACTATGTGTTTTCTAGCCAAGCCCCGTACCTCTATGACTCAGAGGGCATTAAATGGACTGAAACAGCCTCAACAAACGCCAGATTTATTATCGAGGTCATCATGGAGCAAAACGGGATTACCGTCAAAGAAGTAATCCTCACACTAAATGCAGCCAGCTAAGCCGCTACCAGACATCTTCTTTTAGGTCTTCTAGCACCCCCTTTTTGGCAGTAGAAGCGCTGTTTGGAGCCAACCCGGCTGGAACTTGCAAGATTAAACTTGAAAAACGGCCAATATCGGCCTCAAAAGGCCCAAAACTTGGCAAAAAGTCTGGGCAGTAACCGTAATAGTCCGGACAAATTTACGCTAATCTTATTGAGCGACAATTCTGGGCTGGCCTACTTGGTTGGCCAGATTAGAAGAATCGCTCCTCCTAATCCACCGGATTAGGGGTTAAACCAAGAAAGAAAGAGACTAAATGTCTAAGAAACTAATTGCAGTTGCTGCGGCAGCTGTATTGGCCCTAGCGGGTCTAGCTGCTCCTGCGAGTGCAGCATCTTCAGCAACCCTTTCAGGTGCTGGATGGGTCGCTAACAGCGGTTCAAACGACGGATCAACTGCTGTGAAGGCTGCGACCCTGGATGTGCCTTACTACAATGAAATTAGCGAAAGCGACGACACTGCTGGTGCGATTTCCATCGACACAGACGCCAATTCAACTGTTACAGTAACCGCTACTGGAGGAGCAAAACTTCTAGAAGACACTGATGCTGTTGATGACAATTCTGCAGATGTGAACAACACCAACGCTGGAAGAACATCTTTGACCATCGCATCGGACGACGATGACCCAACTATTTACGTTTTCACCACCACCACTGCCGTTTCAACGGTAACTGTTAACGTGAAGAACAGCACTACTACCTACAACAAGACCTTCTACCTTAAGGGAATTGCTGGAGAGCCATATTTCTTCAACAGCCTAACTGGAGCGCCTTCAGTTCTTGAAGACGGCGATGACGCAGAACTCAGTGTCAAGCTAACCGACGTGTTCGGTAACGAAATCAAGAACGGTGACTGGGATGGCGACGTTAATGCCAGCCTGGGATCATACGAAGACGACCAGTGGGGTTACTTCGAGTGGAACGAGAGCACAAAGGTTCACGAACTAACTTTGACCTCAAGCTCGGATCTTCCTTACATCTTCACAGTCTCTGTTGACAACGACCGTTCAGATCAGGGCTTCAAGGCTCCAGCCGACCCGTTCACCTCAATGGTAAACGGCAAGACTAACAGCGACCTAGCGAAGCAGGTTGCGGCTCTTGAGGCTAAGGTAGCTGGAATGGTTACCAAGAAGCGCTTCAACAAGCTAGCTAAGAAGTGGAACGCAGCGTTCCCAAGCAAGGCAGTATCACTAAAGAAGTAAGTATTTTCTAACTTCAAATAAAAACCCCCGAGAGTAATCTCGGGGGTTTTTATTTGACCTCAGCCTTGATTCAATTGAGAAGAAACATGACTATTCTTCTTGGCTAAAATCCCTAAAGACTTGGCCTTCTTAACGGCCTCAAGTCGGGAACTGACTCCCAGGGCCCTATAAATCTTTACCGTCTCCTGGCGAATTGTCGATTCAGACAGCATGAGATTTTTTGCTATCTCCAAATTTACAAGCCCCGAATCGATATGACCGAGGATATTGACTTGTCGAGGGCTGAGGTCCTCGGCACCTAAAGGGACAGGGGCAGCACTGAGGGCTAGAGCTCCAAAATCCAAGGATTGTAAGTAGAAGGCACCAAGTTTTGATAAGGCTAGACCAATACCTTTGGAAAATTCCAGCTTCATCTGAACATCGTCAAGAATCAGAACACCGATTCCAGTCGGAACTCCGTGTGACACAAAGGGAATTGATAAAACAGAAAAAATGTCCCCATTTATCTTCACTTGACCAGTTCTAATTTCCTTCTCACGAACCGCCACTGAAAGCGGGGAATCACCCCAGGCAGAGAGGTCAGTTTCAAGGCCCAATGACACACCGTAGCTTG
>WLGB01000069.1 GCA_009703455.1 Actinomycetota bacterium | reverse complement strand
GTTCGCTATGCCTTCGAGCTAGCTTCAACCCGCGCTCGCAAGAAGCTGACTTTGGTTCACAAGCACAATGTTCTGGTTAGGGCCGGAAGCATGTATCAGAACACTGTGAACAAAATTGCCAAGGAATTCCCTGATGTTTCCCACGATTATCTGCACATTGATGCTGCGACGATATTCATGGTCACCGATCCAGCTCGCTTTGATGTGATTGTGACCGATAATCTATTTGGAGACATCATTACTGACCTAGCAGCCGCCATAAGCGGAGGCATCGGGTTGGCAGCAAGTGGAAATTTGAACCCAAATGGCAAATTCCCATCGATGTTTGAGCCGGTACACGGCTCAGCTCCAGATATCGCCGGCCAAAACAAGGCCAACCCAACCGCAGCCATTCAATCGGCTGCCATGCTTCTTCGTCACATCGGAGAGTTTGAAGCCGCTAATCGGCTAGAAGCCGCAATTGCAACCGAACTGACCAATGGACAGACCGGAAAATCAACGGACGAGATTGCTGCCGCAATCTTTGCGAATCTTTAGACGATAAGACAAATAAGGTAAAGACCATGAGTTTAAACTTCGAGGTGACCAAGAACACCAATCCGCTGCCAGCTGCCGAGCGTGAGGCGATTATTGCCAACCCCACTTTCGGAACCCATTTCACCGACCACCAGGTGGTTGTGGTGTGGGAAAAAGATAAAGGTTGGCACTCAGCCCAAGTGATTCCTTACGGACCGATGCTGATGGACCCATCCAGTGCTGTTTTGCACTACGGGCAAGAAATCTTTGAGGGCATCAAGGCTTACCGTCACGACGACGGATCGATTTGGACTTTCAGGCCAAAGATGAACGCAGCTCGCTTGCAGCGATCTGCTCACCGAATGGCACTCCCAGAGCTTCCGGAAGAGATCTTCATTGAGTCTTTGAAGCAGCTGATTGCCGTTGATGGGGCTTGGGTTCCAAAGCCTGAGAATGAGAAAACTTTGTATTTCAGGCCATTTGAGATTGCGGCGGAGAACTTCCTGGGCGTAAGAGCTGCTCACCGAGCCGAGTATCGCGTTATTGCGTCGCCGGTAGGACCTTATTTCACCGGGGGCGTAAAGCCAGTATCTATTTGGATTGCTTTGGATTCTTCTCGTGCGGGAAAGTATGGGACCGGTGAAGCAAAGACCGGTGGAAACTACGCTGCATCTTTGTTGGCGCAGAACGAAGGATATGAGCAGGGTTGCTCGCAGGTGATGTTCCTAGATGCCGAAACTGCTACCCATATCGAAGAGCTAGGCGGCATGAACCTGTTTTTTGTACATGCCGATGGCAAAGTGTCAACGCCATCGCTTGATGGAACCATCCTTCGTGGCATCACGAGAGATTCCATCATTACTTTGCTAAAGGATCGAGGCCATGAGGTTTCAGAGCGCAAGATAACTCTTGATGAGGTTCGGAAGGGCTTTTCTTCTGGAGAAATCACCGAAATATTTGCCTGTGGTACGGCAGCTGTTATAACCCCGGTTGGAATGCTAAAAAGCAAGCTCGAAACCATAGGTAAGGAAGATGCCGCCCCTGGTGAGCTAACTGTCTCGCTTCGAGAAGAGCTAACTGCCATCCAGTACGGCCGCTTGGAAGATAAGCACGGCTGGATGCACAGGCTTTCGGAATGAAAATAGCCCGATTCAGCAATGGTGCTGAGCCTAGGTTTGGAATTGTTGACGGACCAGAACTTGTTGTTCTAAAAGGCCATCCTTTGGCAGTTGGCTACGACACAACCGGTGAGCGCATCCCACTCAAAGACGTAAAGCTCCTTGCACCTACAATTCCTTCAAAAGTGATTTGTATTGGTAAAAACTTTGCCGATCACGCCGCCGAGATTGGTGAAGAAGTCACCGAAGAGCCACTGATTTTCTTTAAGCCTTCGAGTGCGATTATTGGCCACGGTGAGGCGATTGTTATTCCACCGCAGTCAAGCCAAGTTGAACTAGAGGCAGAACTTACTCTGGTGATTGGAAAGTTAGCCAAGAACGTCAGTGAAGCTGAGGCACTGGATTACGTTTGGGGATACACCATCGCCAACGACGTCACAGCAAGGGATCTGCAGTTCAACGATGGCCAGTGGGCAAGATCTAAAGCATTTGATACTTTCTGCCCACTGGGTCCCTGGATCGAAACTGAGTTTTTACCAGACGAACAGGTCATCGAGTCTCGAATCAACGGGGAGGTCAGGCAAAACGTCGCTATCTCGAAGATGACCCACAACATTCCTGGGATTGTGTCCTACGTTTCTAAGAACATGACTTTGCTGCCAGGGGATATCATTTTGACCGGCTCTCCGGCTGGAATCAGCGTGATTAGCTCTGGGGACTTGATTGAGTGCGAAGTTGAGGGCATCGGCATCTTGGCAAACTCAGTTATCTGATTCGCCTTCTAGACTTATCTCATAATGACAAGTCAGATAACCGCTCCTTTTACTACCGCCACCGGAAAAGACGTCCGGGTTCGCTTTTGCCCTAGCCCCACTGGAACTCCACACGTTGGCTTGGTGCGAACAGCGCTTTTTAATTGGGCCTACGCTCGTCACACCGGCGGCACTTTTATTTTCCGCATTGAAGACACCGACCAGGAGCGCGACAGCGAAGAGTCCTACGAGCAAATCATTGAGGCTTTATCTTGGCTTGGCCTGGACTGGGACGAAGGTATAAACGTTGGTGGGCCCAACGAGCCGTACCGACAGTCACAGCGTATGGACATCTATAAAGATGTTGTTGAAAAGCTAAAGGCTGCCGGGCACCTCTACGAAAGCTTTCTAACCGGTGAAGAAATTGACGCCAGGAACGAAGCTGCCGGCAGGTCCAAGCATCTGGGCTACGACAACTCTGAACGAGAGCTTGACCAAGCTACAAAGGATAAATATCTAGCTGAGGGTCGAAGCCCTGCCCTTCGCCTTCGAGTTCCAGAAGGTGACATTAGTTTTGTTGACCTAGTTCGTGGAGAAATTACTTTCCAGACTGGATCTTTTCCTGACTTTGTTGTGGTGAGACCAAATGGCCATCCTTTGTATACGCTGGTGAATCCAGTTGATGACGCACTTATGGGTGTGACTCACGTACTTCGAGGAGAGGATCTGCTTTCTTCGACACCTAGACAGATTGCGCTCTATAACGCAATGGTACAAACCGGAATCACAACATTCATCCCGCAGTTTGGTCACTTGCCATACGTAATGGGCGAGGGCAATAAAAAGCTTTCCAAGCGTGACCCGGAAAGCAACTTGTTTCATCACCGCGACCGAGGATTTATCCCAGAAGGACTGCTGAACTACCTTGCCCTGCTTGGCTGGGGAATAAGCGCCGACCAGGACATCTTCAGTCTCACCGAGATGGCCAAGGCTTTTGATGTGCATGATGTGAACCCAAACCCGGCCCGTTTTGATCTCAAGAAAGCGGATTCAATAAACGCCACCCACATCAGAACTTTGAGCGCGGATGACTTCGCCAACCGCCTAATTCCTTACCTGCAAAAAGGCGATGTTCTCTCCACTCCGCCAACTGCCGCGCAGCTAGACATACTCGCCAAAGCCGCGCCACTTATTCAAGAGCGCATAACCGTGCTTGGTGAGGCTACCGGCATGCTGGGCTTTTTGTTTACTGACTCATCGAAGATCACAATCGAAGACGACGCCAAGAAGGGTCTTCCAGAAAACGCTAAAGAGATAGTTGCCTCAGCTATCAATGCAATTTCTGCTCTGGATAATTTCACAACTGATGCTTTACACGATGTACTAAACAAAGCGCTGATTGATGAAATGGGAGAAAAACCAAAGAATGCCTTTGGACCACTGCGAACAGCAATCTCTGGAAGACGAGTCTCGCCTCCGCTATTTGAGTCGATGGAAATTCTAGGAAAGGCTGAAACATTGGCTCGACTAGAGCTGTTTGCCCGCGGCTAGCCCGCAAGCTACACTTGGAAGCTGGGCCAGGGCCCAAAAAATCCCTTGGGGTATGGTGTAATTGGCAACACGGATGATTCTGGTTCATTTGTTCTTGGTTCGAGTCCAGGTACCCCAGCGATAGAGGCAAAATGTTCGCGACAATCGCAGCTGGCTTTTTAGTTGTCATTACGTTTCTTGTTTGCCTTTTTCAAATCGCTCTAGCCTTAGGTGCGCCTTGGGGCGCTTATGCCTATGGGGGAGACAGAACTGGAAAGCTCCCGGTTGGTTTCAGAATCAACTCGGTTGTTTCAGCTGTTGTCATGGCCGCTATTTCTGGACACTACTTGGCACAGCTTGGCGTGTTCACACCAGTTCTAGATTCAGCAGGAAACTCAGTTGTGAACTGGGTGCTGGTTGCCTTTACCGGGCTTTCAGCCATCGCAAACAACATCACTAGATCCAAGCTCGAAAGAGCCGTCTGGGCTATCCCAACAATATTGATGTTTATTGCAGCGCTTATTGTGGCGCTAAATATCTAGGGATTCGCCAACCCTAAGATAAGTAAATTCTCCACCAAAGCTTTCGGTGACTTGTTTTACCCGGCCGTTGTTCAAATCATGACCCAAATCACTTAGCAGTGCATTGTGGGTTGCAAAGGATTTACTTGGCTTGACGACAGCAACAAAATCCATCACGTCGCCAATTTTTAGCCATGGAGCACTGGTTGGGCAAGCCAACACGGGCACTTTTTTGTCTGGAGTTGTGTAGCTATCTCCCGGGTAATACAGCAGGTCATTCACCATCACTGCAGTATTTTGAATCAGCGGAATGCTCTCGTGGATTATCT
>WLGB01000068.1 GCA_009703455.1 Actinomycetota bacterium | reverse complement strand
TGCGCGGTCAATCTCGGCTGCCAACTGCTCGTAACGAACGTTTGCTGGGTTATCCGTAAATCCCTTGTTCCACTCATGCACTGAGCGCAAGTCCGCGAAGCCACCCGTAGTAAATGCTCTGATTAAATTTAGAGTGGAAGCCGAGGTGTGGTAAGCACTAAGCATTCGCTTCGGGTCGGTAGCTCTGGATTCTTCCGTGAAGTCATAACCATTGACGGCGTCGCCACGGTAGGCCGGCAAAGTGATCTCTCCGCGGGTTTCAGTATCGGCACTTCGGGGCTTAGCAAACTGTCCTGCCATCCGACCCATTTTGACCACCGGCATTGATGCGCCATACATCAACACAACAGCCATCTGCAGGATTGTCTTAACTCTGTTTCTAATTCGATCTGCCGTGGCGTCGGCGAATGTTTCAGCGCAGTCCCCTCCTTGAAGAAGGAATGCCTTGCCTTCGGCCGCTGCTGCAAGGCGTGTGCGCAGAGTGTCCACCTCGCCTGCAAAAACGAGCGGTGGCAAAATTGCAAGCTCGTCTCGGGCTGCCTGAAGCTTTGCCTCATCGGTCCAGGTTGGTTGCTGGGCAGCTTCTAAGTTTCTGTAGTTTTCTAAGCCTTTGAGCACAGTAGGATCAGCTTTTATGTTTGGTTCGTTCATCTTTTTTACCTAGTGGGCAAGGCCCGCTTTTCCTTTACTGTTGAGGCGTATTGATCTACATACTCCTGGCCGCTTATTTTCTTGAGCTCGTACATAATTTCGTCGGTCACTGCACGAAGGACAATCCGATCACCTTCCATGCCATCAAAGCGAGAAAAATCTAACGGCTTGCCGTAAACGATTCCAACCCTTCGGACTCTAGGAAGTCGCGTGCCTATTGGCTGCACTTTTTCGGTGTCGATCATTGCAACCGGAATAACCGGCACTTTGGCTTCTAGAACCATGCGAGCGATGCCGGTACGCCCGCGGTAAAGCCTGCCGTCTGGAGATCTTGTTCCCTCCGGATAAATTCCGAGCAGTTGTCCCTGTTCCAATACTCCCAAGCCCGTGTTCAAGGCGGCTTCCGAAGCTTTGCCTCCAGACCGATCGATCGGGAGTTGGCCAGTTGCAATGAAAAAAGTTTTCACAAGCCAACCTTTTAGTCCGCGGCCAGTGAAGTACTCACTTTTGGCCAAAAAAACTACCGGCCTTGGGCACTGCAAGGGTAAGAAAATTGAGTCAGAAAATGATAGATGGTTGCTGGCCAATATGGCAGCGCCGCTTGATGGAACGTTCCCGACTCCGCGAACCCAGGGCCGAAAAATCAAGCGCAGCAAAGGACCTAAAATGAACGTCTTCAAAATGAAATACGCCATGAAACCCTCCTTAGCTAACCAAAAGTCCTAGTTTATCTATCTAGTTATGAAAAACTCTGGCGGGCCAAATCTGCGGCCCCAATCAGGCCAGCCTGATTCAAAAACTTCGCCTTAACAATTTCTAGTTGAGGTCGATGACCCTGGGCCGGAACGGATTCAAGCAAACTGGCTCGAATCGGGTCCAAAAGCTTGTCACCAACGGCGCTGACTCCCCCACCGATCACCACTAACTCAGGATCTAAAACGGGCACAAACATGCACCCGATAGCAGTTCCGATGTGAGACCCCAGCTCACCAATGAGCGAAAGCGCCCCCGCATCGTCTTCCAGTATTGCTTGGTAAACCGCGTCGCCGGATAGCGTTCCTGACTCGCCTGTCAGTTCCCGAAGTCTCTGACCGGCTGCATCTTTCGAGGCAGCCAGCTTACGAGCGGCTAGCAAAAGGGCGGTTCCGGAGGCATAGGTTTCGAGGCACCCCCGAAGTCCGCAGCCGCAAACGCGACCATCTGGAATTGAAAGAACGTGTCCAAGCTCGCCCCCAATTCCAAAGCCTCCTTTTAGAATACGGCCTTCGGAAATTATTGCTCCTCCGACGCCAGTTCCGATGGTGAGCATAATCATGCTCTGAACTTCCCTGCCAGCCCCAAATCGAAACTCGGCCCAACCCGCGGCGTTGGCATCATTTTCTAGAAGAATTGGATGCGGAGTCTTGGCCTCAATTCGTGACTTGAGTGGCTCGTTTCGCCAGGCTGCAATGTTTGGAGAGTGATACATGATCTCCCGGTTGGCGCTGAGAAACCCGGCGGCAGCAACTCCAACCCCAAAGACTTTCTGGCCTGAAGTCAGTTGATTGATAACAGAAGCAATCGCCTCAACCATTAGGCCTGAGTCTTCAATCGGGCTAGGAACCCGCACTTCGTCTTTGATGTTTCCAGCATCATCAACTAGTGCCCCCGCGATTTTGGTCCCACCGATATCTATTCCAACCGCGTACATGCCTGTCCCTAACCAAAATCATTGATAAACAAACTAAAAAAGGAGTTTACCCCGCAAAGCAGGGTATTTATAGGGGTCGAAATGATGCCCCGGAGAGTGCTTTTGGCTATAGTTATGTGAAATTGCGAGATTACGGAGAACAAATTGAAATCCTACGAGCTACCTAGTCTGGTTGAAACCCCAAGTCATGAAAACATCACCGATTTGCTTTTGCAGCGAGTTAGCAAGACCCCAAACATTGCACTGTTTGGAGTTGAGGACACTCCTGGAATTTGGCGAGAAGTCAGCGCTCAGGCGTTTTTGGAGCAAGTCCAAGACTTAGCTAGAGGATTCATCGCCGCCGGAATTAAACCGGGCGATTCTGTGGCTATTATGAGCCGCACTCGGTACGAATGGGCTCTTATTGATTTTGCTCTCTGGTTTGCAGGGGCAGTATCGGTTCCGATCTATGAGACCAGCGCGCCGGCTCAAATTGAGTGGGTGCTTTCTGACTCCGACTCAGTTGCCCTAATCGTGGAAACACAGGATCATCAGGACCGGTTTGACAAGATTAAGGAGAGTACTCCTTCGGTAAAGCAGGTCTGGCGCATAGACGATGACTCACTGTTTAAGCTAGTAGATCAAGGAAAGAACGTGAGTCTTACCGAATTGGAAAAGGCTAGAACCTCTCGCAAATTGGATGACTTGTCCACCATCATTTACACATCCGGGACCACCGGAAAACCAAAAGGTTGTGAGCTTCTGCACCGTGGTTTTGTCGATCTTTCTAAAAACTCCCAACTAGAGCTTCCTCAGGTGGTAAAAGAGGGAAACTCCACGCTGCTGTTTCTGCCACTAGCCCACGTCTACGCAAGGTTTATCTCGATTTTGTGTGTGCACGCTGGAATCAAAGTTGGCCACCAGCCCGACACTAAAAACGTTGCAGCTGGTATGCAATCATTCAAGCCCCACTTCCTGCTCGCTGTTCCAAGAGTTTTCGAAAAGGTGTACAACTCTGCTGAGCAAAAGGCGGAAGCCGGCGGAAAGGGAAACATTTTCCGAAAGGCAGTTCAAGTTGCAATCGATTACTCGAGAGCGCTAGACAGCAAAAAAGGTCCGTCTATCGGGCTTAAGATTCAGCACAAGCTCTTTGATGCGCTGGTATACAAGAAACTACGCGCAGCCATGGGAGGCAGGGTTGAGTACGCAATATCTGGGGGTGCGCCACTGGGAGAACGGCTTGGACACTTTTACCGCGCGATTGGCCTAACAGTGCTAGAAGGCTACGGCTTAACAGAAACTTCTGCCCCAGCGATGATTGGCCGAGCCGACGATGCTCAGATTGGAAAGGTTGGCCGAGTGCTTCCAGGCTGTGGCGTCAAAATTGCCGATGACGGCGAGATACTACTTAGAGGATCGAACGTACTCAGGGGCTACTGGAAAAACCCCGAAGCAACAAAAGCCTCAATTCACGACGGCTGGTTTAAAACCGGCGACATCGGTTCGCTAGATGAAGAAGGCTTCATCACAATCACCGGTCGAAAAAAAGAACTGATTGTCACAGCTGGTGGAAAAAACGTTGCTCCAACTGCCCTGGAAGATCCACTTCGCGCAAGCCCAATTATCGGTCAAGCAGTCGTAATCGGTGACCAACGTCCATTTGTCGCGGCACTAATTTCATTAGACCCAGAAATGCTGCCTGTTTGGCTAGGAAACAACGGTCAGAAATCAGATCTCAGCCTCTCGCAGGCAGCCAAGAACCCAATTGTGCTTGCAGAATTACAGCGGAAGGTCGATGAGGTCAACTCAACCGTTTCCAATGCCGAAGCCATTAAGAAGTTCGCTGTTGTTGACAGTGAGCTGTCGGAGGAATCTGGACACTTGACCCCTTCGCTCAAGATTAAGCGCGAGGTTGTCACACGTGATTTTGCAGCTGACATTGACGAGATTTACGGTGGAGCGTTAGCTAGCTCTTAGGCTCTTTAGAATTTCAGCTAGTCCTGCATAAACCAAGGGGTCTGTCGAAGCGCTGCCATGCACACCTTGCGCGCTGGAGCGGCTAGTCGGTCCAGGTAAACCAGGCCGTCCAGGTGATCAATCTCATGCTGTATTACCTGGGCAAGAAGGCCTTCTGCCGAAATTTCCAAGACCTCACCTTCGACATTTTTACCTCGAACCCTTATCTGGGTGTGCCTGGGTGTCTTGCTCCAAATGTCTGGCAGCGAGAGACATCCCTCATCAAGCTCAACAGTCTCTGCTGAAAGTCCGATGATTTCAGGGTTAATGATATGTCCGATTGTCCCTTCGACATGAAAACTAAACACCCGGAGGTTGACACCAATTTGATTTGCAGCCACCCCTGCCCTGCCCGGAAGAGCGGTGGTTTCTTCAAGATCAGAAATGAGGTTTCGGATTGATTCAGAAACTTCTTGAATTGGTTCGGATGCAGTTTTTAGAACCGGATCTCCGAATAATCGAATTTCACGAACAGCCATCTCTAATTAGACGGGATTTACCATTGAACCGACTACCTCGGCGGCCAGTTCGCGAGCTGCATCACGAGTGATTTTTTTGAGTTCGTTGAACCTAATCACCGAACCGGCAGCTAGAGCAGGGTCATACGGAATTCGAATCACCGAACGAACTCGAGTCTTAAAGTGTTGCTCGATTTCGTCGAGCTTGACAAGCTGGGTCGCCTGGGTGGCAGTGTTTAGTGCCACAACCGAATTTCTTACTAGCTCACCGTAACCGTTGGCTTCCAACCAGGTCAGCGTCTCGGAAGCCAG
>WLGB01000067.1 GCA_009703455.1 Actinomycetota bacterium | reverse complement strand
TGATCCGCTGCCTGCTTTGCTATTTCGAAGGGGCTGTTGGCCATAGTCTCTAGAGGATTAGTCATGGATTTGAGTCTAGCTCCACGCAAGCATGGCGAACTAGGAGACAATTAGAGCGTGAACCCCAAAAACTCAACCCATCACATAGTCATTATTGGCGGAGGACCGGGTGGCTATGAAGCCGCCCTCGCTGGTCGCCAGCTCGGAGCTCAGGTAACCCTTATTGAGCGCCAAGGGGTTGGAGGCGCTGCCGTTCTAACTGATGTTGTCCCATCCAAGACTTTGATTGCAACAGCAACCGCCGCCGAAGAGATTAGAAGCGCCTCAGCTTTAGGCATTCAAGTGGGCGGGAAAGACGCCGAGGTTTCAGTTGACCTGGCTTCGGTAAACAAAAGACTTCTAGATCTAGCTGCATCTCAGTCCAAGCAGATGTCAGAAACTCTCACTCAAGCCGGAGTTCGAATCATTAACGGGACAGGCAAACTCGATGGCAACCACGCGGTAATCGTTGAAGTAGATGGGAAAGAATCAGAGCGACTTGAAGCCAAGACAATCGTGTTGGCAGTAGGGGCAAGGCCAAGAACTTTGCCAAGTGCACAACCGGATGGCGAAAGAATTCTGACCTGGACTCAGCTTTACGATTTGAAGCAACTGCCAGAGCACATGATTGTTGTTGGCTCTGGTGTAACTGGAGCCGAGTTTGCATCCGCTTATCTGAGCCTTGGCTGCAAGGTCACCTTGGTTTCTAGTCGCGACTTTGTACTTCCCGGCGAAGATCTCGATGCAGCTGCTTTACTGGAGGATGTTTTTCGTCGCAGGGGTATGAATATCTTGAAAAAAACCCGTGCTGACAAAGTAGAAGCAACTTCAACCGGGGTTAAGGTGTTTCTCCAGGACGGAAAAGTTATTGAGGGATCTCATGCCCTGATGGCCGTTGGATCAATTCCAAACACGGAGAATCTTGGACTCGAGGAAGCTGGAGTCAGCGTCGCTGCCTCAGGGCATGTGATAGCTAATCGCGTGGCCAGGACTTCTCGGGCAAACGTATACGCAGTAGGCGACTGCACTGACTTCTATCCATTAGCTTCCGTTGCTTCCATGCAGGGAAGAACCGCAGTTTTCCACACCATGGGCGATGTTGCTGTTCCAACCCAAAAACGAAACATCGCATCGAATGTTTTCACTTCTCCTGAAATTGCATCTGTTGGATGGTCGGAAACTGAAATTCAGGAGGGCCTGGTCAAGGGCGAGATTCAGAAAATCATTTTGACCACCAACCCAAGAGCAAAGATGCAGGGAATCCAGGATGGCTTTATCAAGCTTTTTGCCAGTACCGGTTCCCGGACCGTTATTGGTGGAGTAGTAGTTGGCCCTAGTGCTTCAGAGTTGATCTATCCAATCGCTATAGCGGTTGAGAACCGCTTGACCGTGGATGAGCTAGCAGCAACTTATACGGTTTACCCGTCAATCACCGGAGCTATTGCCGATGCAGCAAGAGCGCTGCACGATACAAACTTGGATTAGTCTTCAAACTCAATTAGTGCCGTTCCTGAGGGAACGGTGTCGCCAACAGAGACTTTGATGGCTTTGATGACTCCATCCCTAGGAGAGGTAATGGATTGCTCCATCTTCATGGCCTCTAGGACGAGAACTTGGTCTCCTTCAACAACTTTGTCTCCTGCTGCAACAGCAAGCTTGACAACAGTTGATTGCATCGGTGCTTTGATAACTGACTCGGAAGCACCAGCCGATGCGTGGTGAGCAGAAACTTTTCGCTTCGGGGCACGCCCCGCTGTTGGTGATCCAGAGCCGGTGTGTAGCAATCTTTCAGGGATGCTAACTTCTATGCGCTTGCCCTCGACTTCAACAACAATCGAGTTTCTATTGCCAGATGCAAGATCTAGCGGATCCGCCTGACCACCCCAAGGCTCTAGGTCGTTTACCCATTCGGTCTCAATCCAGCGGGTGTAAACACCAAATTTTCCATCAGATCCAATAAACGCTGGGTCATCAACAATCTTGCGGTGGAATGGAATAACTGTTGGAAGTCCAAGAACTTCTAACTCGGCCAGTGCTCTGCGGGATCTCTCCAGTGCTTGAGTGCGGTCCTTGCCGGTGACGATTAGCTTGGCAATCATCGAGTCAAAGTTTCCTGAGATGACATCTCCTGATTCGACACCGCTGTCAACGCGGACGCCTGGACCACTAGGTGCTTTGAAGACATGTACCGAACCCGGTGAGGGCATAAAGTTGCGACCAGGGTCTTCACCGTTGATGCGGAACTCAAAGCTGTGACCTGAAACTTCGGGATCCCCGTAATCCAAAATGCCACCTTCGGCAATTCTGAACTGCTCGCGAACCAAATCAAGGCCGGTGACTTCTTCAGAGACCGGATGCTCAACCTGCAGGCGAGTGTTTACCTCGAGGAAGGAAATGGTTCCATCTTGAGCAACTAGGAACTCGCAGGTTCCAGCACCCAGATATCCAACTTCTTTCAAGATGGCCTTGGAGGCTTCGTATAGTTTTCTGTTTTGATCAGGCGTTAGAAACGGCGCAGGGGCTTCCTCAACTAGTTTTTGGTGCCGGCGTTGAAGCGAGCAGTCACGAGTTGAAACCACGACCACGTTTCCTTGGGAATCCGCTAGACACTGCGTCTCCACGTGCCTCGGTTTCTCTAAGTATTTTTCAACGAAGCACTCACCGCGACCAAATGCCGCGATTGCCTCGCGGGTTGCTGATTCGAATAGCTCCTCGACTTCGGATTCTTGGTAAGCAACTTTGATACCTCGACCACCTCCGCCGTAGGCGGCCTTGATTGCAACCGGCAGACCATGCTGGGCTACAAAATCTAGAACCTCTTTGGCGTTAGAAACAGGATCTAAAGTTCCAGGAGCTAGGGGGGCTCCGACTTTCTCGGCTACGTGTCGAGCGGAAACTTTATCTCCGAGTTTTTCGATGGCCTCAGGTGATGGTCCAATCCAAGTTAGTCCCGCCTTCATGACCGCTCGAGCAAATTCGGCGTTCTCGGCTAAAAATCCATAGCCCGGGTGAACTGCGTCGCAGTTACTGCGCTTGGCGATAGACAGTAGCTTTTCAATAACCAGGTAGGTTTCAGCTGAAGTGATGCCGTTTAGGGCATAGGCCTCATCGGCTACTTTCACGTGGAGGCTGTCTCGATCTTGATCGGCATAAACCGCAACTGATGTCCTTCCGCTGTCTTTAGCGGCCCGAGCGATTCGGACAGCAATTTCACCGCGGTTAGCGATCAAGACTTTGCGGATTGATTTGGCCATAAGACAAAAGCCTATTGGCATAAACCAGTGCGGGATTGGCGCTTAGCTACAAAAAGACTCGGATATCGTTGTGATTAGCGCCAAAAACTGGGGTAATGGACCCCAAAGCCTGCTGCAAGCTCACGAAGGACCTTCAGGGATAGCCCAACCACGGTATGAGAATCTCCTTCGATTCGATCAATGAATGCCCCGCCCAGGCCATCAATTGTGAAAGCCCCAGCAACTTTGAGCGGTTCTCCGGTAGCCACATAATCAAGAATCTCTTTTTCTGAGACCTTTGAAAAATGCACCTTAGTCGAGCTGACACCCATTGAACCTTTTGGATCAGATGGGTCCCGGTTGTCGATTAAGTAGTGTCCGCTGTGTAAGACACCAGATTTTCCACTGAGTTTGCCCCAACGCTCGATAGCAATTTCTGGTTCATGAGGCTTGCCGAGAATCTCCCCCTCAAACTCCAAAGCTGAGTCTCCTCCAAGGATTATGGCCCCGTGGGTTGAAAGATTCTGCAGAACTGATTCAGCCTTGGCTTTGGCCAAAAGCCCAACCAGATCTTCTGCGCTCAGGTTTGGGTTTTCTAACCTAGCTGCGGCTGCAAGAGCTGGCTCGTCAGCTTCGGGTAGCACAATCTCAGGTTCAATACCGGCTGATCGCAGCAGGGCTAGCCTGGCTGGGGAGCTGGAAGCTAGAACTAATCGGGTCACCTGACAAGACTACTTTGTAGCTGTGAAACACTTGTGGGATGACTAAAACTGAAAACTGGCAAGGCACTGAAATTGAACTGGACATCGAGAAGGTGGCCCACGGTGGAATCTTCGTCGCCAGACACCAGTCGAGGGTGGTTTTTGTCTCCCACACCGCCCCCGGAGAAAAGGTTCGAGCCCGAATATTCGAAGATAAAGGTGGCTCTTTCTGTCGCGCCGAGACAGTGGAAGTCCTGGATGCCTCTGGTTCGCGCGTTCCCCACATCTGGAAAGAAGCAGACAAGTTGGGAGCTGGCGGTGCAGAATTTGGGCACCTGAAGCTTGAGTATCAGCGCAAGCTTAAATCAGAAGTACTAATCGAGTCTCTTTCACGCATGGGTGGAATCGAGCGTGAAGTTCTTGTTGAACCGGTTCCGGGCGATGAACTCACTAACGGACTTGGATACCGAACCCGAATTCAACTTCACGTTTCAGAAGAAGGTGTAGCAGGGCCTTATAAGGAAAGAACTCACGAAGTTGTTCCAGTCAAATCTTTACCACTGGCCGTTGCAGAGATTAACGAACTAGGTATTCACCTAAAGAATTGGCAGGATGTCAAGCGCATAGAGATAGCAACTGCCTCAACCGGCGGTGTTCAGTGGTTTATTGACAAGAAAGTTAAGGGCGACAAAAAACTGGTCGAGCGAGCTCTTGGAAGATCATTCAGAATTTCCAGCGGCGGATTTTGGCAAGTGCATCGCGGTGCGGCAGAGCTACTTGCGCAAGAAGTGATTCAAATGGCTGATGGACTAGATCCAGCCGCAAACAACTTAGATCTCTACGGGGGAGTGGGACTTTTTTCCGGCGCGCTCGCAACCAAGTTTGGAAAGTCACTGAACATCACAACAGTTGAATCTTCCAAAGTAGCAACCGCGGACGCTGGAGCGAACTTAGTTGATCTTGCAAAACACAAAGCGGTCTCGGCGCCAGTGGAAGGTTTCCTAAAGGCCCAGATAAAGCAGGGACTAGTGCTTGAAGGTGCGACCGTTGTTTTGGATCCACCACGTGCAGGCGCCGGCAAAGCCGTAATTGATCAGCTCCTGTTTATGCGTCCAGCAAAAATTGTTTATGTCGCCTGTGATCCTGTCTCGTTGGCTAGGGATCTAAAGAGTTT
>WLGB01000066.1 GCA_009703455.1 Actinomycetota bacterium | reverse complement strand
GACAAAGTAGTCACATAAGGACTAATCGGTAATCCCCCACCAAGGGCCAACAATATTCCACCAACCACCGAGACCACTGCAAAGACAACGCTCAACACCGGTACCAGTAGCGGCGAAGATGTAAGTCTCAGTGCTGCGGCAGCTGGAGTGACAAGTAAAGTAAGAACCAGAAGTGCCCCAACAATCTGCACGGATGCTGCAACCGCAAGAGCTAGCAGCAACATGAAAACCATTCCGAGTGCTCTAGTTGGGACCCCCCTGGCTTCAGCAACTTCTGGATCCAAGCTTGCAAAGCTAAGCGGTCGCCAAATAAAGGCAAGTGCGAATACAACCACAAGAGAAGTCGCAATCAACCAAAACACCTGGGGGTCATCAACTGCAATTATTTGGCCGGTTAGCAGGCCAAATTTATTGGCTGCTCGTCCTTCGTAAATGGCCAGGGCTAAAATTCCAATTCCCAAGCCAAAGGGCATAAGCACTGCAATTATCGAGTTCCGGTCCTTTGCGCGAGAGCCCAGAATTGCGATAATCACCGCAGCCACTATTGAGCCGAGTGTTGCACCAACTGCGACGTTTAGGCCGATTAGCAGTGCGATGGCACCTCCTGCAAAGGACAACTCGCTGATTCCGTGAACCGCGAAGGACATGTCCCGCGTCATCACAAAAACCCCAATTAGGCCGCCCATGATTCCGAGCAGCAGTCCTGCAATCAGCGAGTTTTGGACCAGCGGAATGAGCTGGTCGTAGTCTGAAAAGTCGATCAGCTTTTCCACTAAATCCAACTTTCGTCGTTGTGGTGGTTGTGGTCGGCTGATCCCAAAACTGCGATTCTTCCTTGGTTGCGCACAACATCAACATTTCTGCCATAAAGCTCTGACAAAACATCCGACCGGAAAACCTCATCAGGCGTTCCAATTCGAAACTTACCGTTAGCCAAATACAGCACCCGATCGATGTAGTCCAGAATTGGGTTCACGTCGTGAGTCACAAACAAAATGGCTGCGCCATTTTCATTTCGCTGTTCGTTGATTAATTCCGCAACAACACTTTGCTGTTTCAGATCCAGTGCGCTTAATGGCTCATCGGCCAAAACAAGTTCCGGGTTATCGATTACGGCTTGTGCAACTCTGATGCGCTGCAGTTGCCCTCCGGAGAGCTGACCAATCGGAGTGTTTGCAATCTGACTTGCTCCAACCATCTCGAGCATTTCATTCACACGACGCGTGGTCGTTCGTGATGGAATCGGTAATCCGAAACGGTGGCCATCTAGTCCCATACGAAGTAAATCTCTGGCCCGTAACGGGGTCCCGGAATCGGTTTGGCGGTGCTGCGGAATGTAGCCAATTTTTCGGCTGCCTCTGGCAACTGGCTTTCCAAAAAGTTCGATGGTTCCAGAACCTAGCTCAAGCTGACCAAGGATGGCTTTCAATAAAACTGTTTTTCCGGACGCGTTTGCGCCTATTACTGCAATAAATTCGCCTGGATTCACGGACAGGTTCAGGTTCTGCCAAATGTTTTTGGCTCCAAAGGCTACGCTGGCGTCGCGGATTTCAAGCACGGGAGCCTTGGACATTTACTTGCGAAGGCCTTGCTCGATAGCTGAAATAGTGTTGTCCATCCACTCGGCATAGCTGATTTCGGCAGGAAGTAACTCGCTGACTTCAACTACTGCCACATCATTTTCAATGGCGAGCGCTATCAGGGCATCTATTTGCACTGAACCGGTTTGGACATTCACAACAAACAAATCAACAGCCCCGGTTTTGATTAGCTGCTGGATTTCGAGAAGATCCTTAGGGGAGACATCGAGTTCTTCTTCGATGGCTTGGGAAAACGACTGTGGAGTTAGATCCTCGAATCCAAACTCGGTGAGCAGGTAATCGGCAACTGGCTCTGAAGTGATGACGGTTGTTCCGTCTAGGTTTACGGAAAGTTCTGCAACGCGGTCTTCGACAATTTCGATACCAGTTAGAAAATCAACCAAATTGTCGCTGTATTCGATGGAGTTTTCTGGATCAAGAGCTGCAAGTGCTCCGGCTAGCCTGCTTGCAAAATCCTCAACTGCGTGAAAGTCATACCAAACGTGCTCGTTGCCGTGGGTATGCGCATGACCTGCCTCGTGCTGCTCGTCTTCTTTGGCCGCATCATCTAATTCGTCGGGAAGATATGCATAAACGATTGCGTCGTTGCCAGCGGCTTGAGCCAGAGTTTCCATGAAGGAGTCGTAGCCGCCGCCGTTGGCAATGATTAGGTCTGCGCCATTTACCGCTAGCTGGTCTCTTGCGGAGGCTTCGTAAGAGTGTGGGTCTTGCGAGAAGCTATCGATGATTGAGACAACCTGAACCAGGTCCCCTCCAACTGATTGAGCAATATTTCCCCAGACATTGGTTGAGGAAACGATGGTGATTCCTTCGAAAGGTTCTGGGCTTGGCGAAACTACTGGCTCTGGAACGCTGCAGGCCGAAAGTGATAAAACCGCAGCGAATGCAAAACTTAGGGCTTTTAGCTTCATGGTCTAAGTCTAGACACTATTGAGAATGATAGTCAATAGTAATTGCAGAGCTAGTCAAGCAATAGGGCTGGTTCCTCGATCACGGATGCGACGTCTTGAACAAACCTGGAGGCAACGTCACCATCGACCACGCGGTGGTCGAAGGTGGCACCAATGGTTGTGACCTGACGGATAACAATCTCGTTGTTTACAACCCAGGGCTTAGGTCTGATTGAGCCAAGGGCAACAATTGCCACTTGGCCAGGGTTCAGGATTGGAGTTCCGGTGTCAACACCGAAGACTCCAATGTTGGTGATGGTGATGGTTCCATCCTTCATGTCCTCTGGAGTTGTCTTTCCTTCACGAGCTGTTGAGGCAAGTTGCTCGAGGGCCTTTGCTAGTTCAAGCATGCTCATCTGGTCTGCGTCTTTGATATTCGGAACAATTAAACCTCTTGGTGTTGCAGCAGCAACTCCAAAATTCACAAAGTTGTGAACGATGATCTCTTTGTCGGTCCAGGTCGAGTTCACTGTTGGATTTCTTCGAACTGCCCACATCATCGCTTTCGCCATCAAAAGTAAAGGGGTGACTTTGACGCCTGCGAAATCAGTTGAAGCCTTAAGGCGCTTGACGTATTCCATTGTTCGGGTGGCATCAATGTCGACAAAAATCGAAACGTGTGGGGCGGTAAAAGCTGACTGAACCATCGCGGTTGCAATTGCTTTTCTGACTCCCTTGACTGGGATTCTTTCTTCGCGCGCGGAAGGAGCGGCAGGAGTGGTGAGATTCCTAAAAACCGATGCTTGAGATGCTGCGCTCACGACGTCCTCTCGAGTTATCTCCCCTGCAAGGCCTGATGCCTGAACCTTGGAAAGATCAACATTTAAATCTTTGGCGAGTTTCCTAATTGGCGGTTTGGCGATGATGTCCGTCGATGCGCTCGAGACCACAACCGGCGAGATAGGCATAGAGGTAGAAGCTGCAGGAATCACTGCGGGGGCATTGATTCCTGCTCCTCGTCTTCTTCTTGTTCCTCCGTGGGCCGAAGAACCATAGCCAACTAAGTTTGGTCCGTTCTCACCAGATGCAACCGAAGCTGCAACGTCAGCGACGGCTTGATGGGTGCTCGAAGATTCTGGAACTAAAGGGATTGAAGTCGTGGTTGGACCGGCAACCAAAATGTTTCCCTCAGCTTGAACTGAGATGATTGGCTTTCCAACTTCAACGGTGTCGCCTTCTTGCACCAAGAGTTCTTCAACTACTCCAGCAAAAGGGCAGGGCAGCTCAACAATTGACTTGGCAGTTTCGATTTCACAAATCACTTGGTTGACGCTTACCGAATCCCCGGGAGCTACCTTCCAAGAAACAATCTCTGCTTCGGTTAGACCTTCACCAACATCGGGCAAATTAAATTGTGCTAGTGACATGGTTGCCCTCCTTTAGAAACTAAGTGATCGGTCGACGGCTTCGAGGATTCGATCCGCGTCTGGTAAGAACAGTTCCTCAAGTTTGGCAGGAGGATAGGGAACATCAAAACTTCCCACCCTAATTACTGGTGCTTCCAGGTGATAGAAGGCTAGCTCAGCTACCTTGGCAGCCACTTCAGCCGAGACCGAGAAGGAGGTTGATGCTTCTGAAGCAATCACTAATCTTCCAGTTTTTTTGACTGAGTCCAACACCGCGTTGAAATCAATCGGTGACATTGACCGAAGGTCTATGACCTCCATGCTGATTCCTTCCGATGCGGCAACTTCTGCAGCTTGGATTGCAGTTGGAATCATTGGTCCGTAACTTACTAGGGTCACCTGTGTTCCTTCGCGAAGCACTTTAGCTTCGTGCATTCCGGAAGGAGGGGTATCTAGGTTAACCATGCTTTTTTGCCAGTAGCGCCTTTTGGGCTCTAGGAAAATAACTGGATCGTTTGATTCAATTGCCTGCTGGATCATCCAGTAAGCATCGTTGGAATTTGAGGGGCTTATTACGCGAAGACCGGGGGTGTGAGCAAAATAGGCCTCCGGCGATTCTGAGTGGTGCTCGACTGCTCCAATACCGCCGCCGTAAGGAATCCGAATGACAACCGGCATGGAAAGATGTCCCTCGGAGCGGTTGGTTATCTTGGCTAGTTGGGAAACAATCTGGTTAAAAGCCGGATACACGAAACCATCGAACTGAATCTCGGCAATGCTTCGGTAGCCGCGCATTGCAAGACCAATTGCTGTTCCAACAATTCCGGACTCAGCAATTGGTGAATTGAAGACTCTCTTTTGACCAAACTCTGCGTGCAGGCCTTCAGTTACTCTGAACACACCGCCGAGCTCAGCAACGTCCTCACCAAAAACCAATACCTTGTCATTTTGTTGCATTGCCTTTTGAATGCCTGCGTTAATCGCCTTGGCAATCGGCATCTCTACTGAATTGCTCAAGCTTGCTCACCTTCTTCGAAGGAAGCCTCGTAGCCTTCGAGCCATGCTTGCTGCTCGGCAACCACAGGATGCGGATCTGAGTAAACGTGCTTGAATATGTTTTCTAGCGGTGGGTTAGGCATTGCAAAAGTTTCGGCTCTGATTTGCTCAGCAAGCTGGTCTCCGGCAGCTGCAACTTCAGCAAAGAAGTCATCCCCGACCCCTTGGCGTCTGAGGAACTTTTCAAAACGAGTTAGTGGATCGCG
>WLGB01000065.1 GCA_009703455.1 Actinomycetota bacterium | reverse complement strand
TCTTCGGTGAGTTTTTTAAGTGACCTCTTGAGTCTGAGTATTCCCAGTTGATCTAGTCCGCCAAGCTGCGAAGTCAAAAATTCTGTGGCAAGGGCCAAATCCACTGGCTCTTTGCCCAAACAGGTGTGTGCAAGCCTAAGAAGCTGTCCCGACGCGTGCTCATCCTTAAGCGAGCTGGCAGATCCCATAACCCGGATTGGCACTGACTCAGCACTTAGTGCAAGTGCTAATTGCTCAAGAGCTGGCCTACTTCTGGCAACAACTGCCATCTTGGACCAAGGGACCCCATCAAACAGGTGCCTTCTTCGAAGCAGACCCGCAACAAAACCAAGCTCTTCGCTGTCTGACCGAAATACTCGCACTGTGAGTGCATCGCCAGTAGTTTGAACATCAGCCGGAGGATTCAAACCTTTTCGTTGGCGACCGGCCCTGGCAACTTCAATCTGAGCACTGATTTTTGAAAGTGCAGCAGATATCTCAGGGCGCCGAACTGCATGGGTAGCTTCTAGGTAAATCTGGTTCACAATTTTCTCAGCACGAGTTGCAATTTTTTCAGCTAATTCAGTCATGGCCTTTGGGTTAGCTACGCGAAAACCTAAAGTGGCACTATCTGGATCTCCAATTAGCGTGATGCCGGATCCAAAGCGCGTAATTTCAAATAGAAACTGCGCTGCCGCGGGGGTTAGCTCTTGAGCATCGTCGATCAAGATGGCTTGAACTCTCGCAAGCTCTTTGGGTAGCTCGCTCAAGCTAGCAAGCAAAGTTGCTGCCCGTCGCAATAAAGATGCCGAGTCAAATCGAGCGCGAGCTGTGGAATTCAACTCTGCAAGATAGCTCTTGAAACACATCGCTGCAGCTTCCCACTGCGGCAGGTTCTGCTGTTTCCCAAGCTCCAGCAGCCGATCTGGATCAACTCCGTGCTCTAAGCAAGCGGCAATCAGGTCCCGAAGTTCTGTCCTAAATCCGGTTAAGGATCGAACCGTCTTATCCAAACTCTTTGGCCAATCAGCGTTGTCTTGCTCGGCCAATACCTCTTTGAGCAATTGATCTTGCTCACTACCGCTTACCAAAACCGGAGCGAGTTCTCCGGCTTGCTTGGCGCGATTTGCCAGAATCGAAAACGCAAGGCTGGTTAAAGTCTTGGCAAGCGGACCTTCTGTGGCACCTTGATATTCCAACGCCAAGTGGTCTCTGAGGGTGTTTGCACTTTCCCGAGTTGCGGCAATCAAAACTATTTGATCAGGGGATATGCCTTGATCAACAAGTTTCAGGAATCTGGCAACAAGCGAACTTGTTTTCCCTGAGCCTGGAGAGCCAAACACCGTTGAAATTTCGGTAGCGGGCATGGACGCGACCTGCAATTGAGCCGGCGCTAAATCTAGGGTTCGAACCGATTCAAAGCTGTGTTGGGGCACAAATTTCGGATCGCTCATTCCCCCAAGATACTAAAAGCTACTGACAGCTGGTTCGCTCACTAGGCCATATGGCCGTAATCTAGTAGCAGGAAGGTTGGTCATGGACATCAAAATAGGCATCAAGCACTCTTCCCGCGAGCTTAGCTTCGACACATCGGAGTCTGCTGCGGATCTAGAAAAGAAAATTGCTGCAAGTATCGACTCGGAAGCCAAGTTGATTACCCTGACCGACTCAAAAGGAAATGTTTTCCTAATTCCAACCAAGAGCCTTGCCTACCTAGAAATTGGTGCGGAAGAAGCCAGAAGAGTGGGGTTCATCGCCTAATGGAATTTCTTTTTATTGTTTTTTACACGGCCGTTCTTGCCCTAGTCGCCCCTTATGTACAAATGGGTTCAGACCGGTACGGAGTATTGGTGCCACCGGCAATTGGACTGGCAACTGGTTCAGTGCTTTGGGTTGTGTTGACCTGGGTTGGCTTTAGCTATACCTCAGGCTGGATCTGGTCAATCGTTATGCTGGCCATGCCGGTTGCCATGTTCTTTGGTTCCCGAGCACTTCGCATACACCGCGAGAAGCTGGACGAGCAGGCCTTAGCCGCTACGCGGTAAGTCCGACGGCATCCATCCGAAGTGAATGGGTGGCAATCATTTCAGTAATAAGTGGCTCAAGCTTTGAGTAGGACTCCAGGTTCACTTTTCGCTCTTGTTCAATCGTCAACTTAGCATCGTTGTCAATTCCGGCAAGCTTTCGGTTATCAAATGCTGCCCGAACTTCCAAAAGAACATCGCCCATCAGGCGTCGTCCCCAAAGTCCTAGACGAGACTCAAGCTGTGGGTTTCCGGTCATCCCTTCGACTAGGGCCTTCTTGGCAAACTTCTCGAAAGTTTTCTCCGACAGTGCCTTTTCAACATCTTCGCGAAGTTCCTTATCAAGGCCAGAGGCCAGCCTTGCGTAAAAATCATCCAGTAGACCTGAGACTAGGTAGATTTTGATTACCGACTCATACCAGTCAATACCGGCAGTTCGGGAATGGAAAGTGTCTACCCGCTCGGTAAATGGGTCCATTGAGTCCGTGACGTCAAACCCCAAAGCCGAAAGTTTTTTTGAAATCGAGCGATATTTTTTAAAGCTCTTGGCAGCAGCTTCAGACAGCTCTGCCTTGTATTGAGTGGTTGGTGAATATTTGAGCTCGTTAGTCAAGATTTCAAAGTTGGAAAGTAGAAGGTATGCCAACTGACCCAGGAATACCTTAGGTTCTGGAGTGTAGGGCTTTAGGTTGACCTTGCCCTGGTTTCTACCGGTTCGCTCTTCTCGATCGGGAAGCGCTAGCTTGCCAACCTTTTTGCGAAATGCCTTTAGCCACTCAAACACTCCTCCAGCATATACGGGTTAACAGACGGGCAAGTAGAGTAGGAAGAGTGTATATAGGAGCATTTTGACTTTCAAAGATCTAGGTATCGATAACGATATCTCTGAGGCCCTAGAGGCCCGAGGAATTACCAGCCCATTTCCAATCCAAGAGCAGGCCATCCCGCTAGCCCTAACCGGACAAGACATCATCGGTCAGGCTAAAACCGGAACCGGTAAAACTCTGGGTTTTGGGTTGCCCCTCATTCAGAGCCTGGGTAAAGACCCAGAACATGGTGCAAAGGCGCTGGTAGTTGTCCCTACCCGTGAGCTAGCAATTCAGGTCGCAGCAGATCTAAAGCTTGCCTGCAGCAATCGATCAACAACTGTTGCCGCAATCTACGGAGGCAAAGCCTACGAAGGCCAAGTCGCCGAAATCGACGCCGGAGCACAGATTATTGTTGGAACCCCCGGAAGACTTATTGATCTTTCCAAGCAGAAAAAACTTGACCTTCAGCACATCCAGTTCATGGTGCTTGATGAAGCCGATGAAATGTTGGACCTAGGCTTTCTGCCAGATGTTGAAAGACTTTTTGCTTACACCCCAGAGCACCGCCAGACCATGCTGTTCTCAGCAACCATGCCAGGCGCCATCGTTTCATTAGCAAGAAAATACCAAAATAAGCCGGTCCACATTCGGGTCAACGACCCAGACGAAGGACTTACCAAAGCTGACATCAAACAGTTTGTTTACCGAGCACACTCTTTAGACAAAGACGAAGTAGTTGGAAGAATCTTGCAAGCCGAAGGCCGGGGCAAGACAGTGATTTTCTGCCGCACCAAGCGTCAGGCCGCAAAGTTGTCGGACGAACTTATCGACCGCGGTTTTAATGCCAGCGCTCTTCACGGCGACATGTCTCAAGAAGCTAGAGAAAAGTCGATGATTTCTTTCCGCACTGGCAAAAAAGACATCCTGGTTGCAACAGAAGTTGCAGCAAGAGGAATTGACGTAGACGACGTGACTCACGTGATCAACTACTCAGTTCCTGAGGATGAAAAGGCTTACCTGCACCGTGTTGGAAGAACCGGTCGCGCCGGGCGACTAGGAACAGCTGTCACATTTGTTGATTGGGATGATCTATCTCGCTGGACACACATCGATAAGGAACTTAGCTTTGGCCAACCAGAGCCGATGGAAACATACTCGAGTTCGGAACATCTGTTTGTTGACCTTGGCATTCCAGCTGGAACCAAGGGTCGAATCGCTGCCTCAAAACGCGTTGAAGGAGCCAAGCCAACCGGAGATAGACCGGGTCAAAGACCTGGTCAAAAACGGTCGGCTCCAAGATCTGGGTCGGCAAGACCAAAAAGTGATTCAAAAGATTCAAAGTCCGAATCTAAGTCGGAGACTCGCCCGCCAGCAAAACCCAGAATTAGAAACCGCACCCGCGGCGGTCAAAGCTAAAGCGAGGCTTTAGTTCCTGTTCCAAGCTTCAAAATCCTCTCCAGCATTTCCTGAGAAGTTGTGTTCTCACCCAACTGGTTGGGTTTTCCTTCAACTCCGTGATAGTCGCTTGACCCGGTCACAACTAAATCATGCTTGGCAGCTAGCTCAAGCAGCCATTTTCTAGCTGCTTCTGGAACGTCTCGGTGGTAGACCTCAACTCCCTGTAATCCAGCAGCAATCATTTCTTGGAAATGATCCATTGGGAGATCTTCCGGGTCGGTATTTGGCCCCACGCCTTTCAATGGGTGGGCAATTACTGGTACTCCCCCAGCTTGACGAATCAAACCAATTGCGTCGATGGTTGACACTGCCGAGTGAGAAACATAAAAAGGTCCATCAGTAGATAGGTAATACTCAAAAGCTGCACTGCGGTCATGAACTAGACCCATGGTCACCAGGGTGTCAGCGATGGCAGGGCGACCAATGGTCGCTCCTTTATCTAAGTGATCAAGAACCATCTCCCATGTAATTGGAATTTGCTCAGCTAGTTTTTCAACGATTGCCCTGCCCCTTGCTTCGCGAGTGGCAACTGTGTCACCCAAAACAATTTCGAGGGCGTTGTGTTCTGGGTCTGGAAGATAGGCAAGCAAATGCACGCTGATGCGGATTTTCTTTCCAAATCTTTCAATGTCTGAAACTGAAGTGACTTCAATTCCTGGAACAAACCCAAGGCCTAGGGCCTTTGCTTTGGCACGGGCTTCGTCCCACCCAGAGACAGTGTCGTGATCGGTCAGGGCAATCACTTCAAGGCCTGCTTCAGCTGCATTTTCCATTAGCTGGCTTGGGGTATCAAGCCCGTCGGAGCGGGTGGAGTGAGTGTGGAGGTCGATAATCAAAGGGTTCGGGTGCCTAACTGGTCTCTATCAGGCTACTAGCTAGCTAATCTGAATTCATGCCTCTATTGGCTCTAAGTTTTCGGGCAGCT
>WLGB01000064.1 GCA_009703455.1 Actinomycetota bacterium | reverse complement strand
GTGAAGGGTCTTCTGCCCGTTAGTGCTTCGTACGCCACAATACCCAGTGAGTAGATATCGGTCGAAGGAGTGGCAGGTTTACCGGTTGCTTGCTCCGGAGCTAGATACTGAACAGTTCCCATTACTTGACCGGTTGCCGTGAGGGCAACCTGGTCAGCAACTCTTGCGATGCCAAAGTCAGTGATCTTGACTTTTCCGTTTGGTGTAATAAGGAGGTTTCCAGGCTTGACATCGCGGTGCACCAGCCCGTCCTCGTGCGCTGCGTGAAGGGCCTTAGCGGTTTGCTCAATGATGCTTAGAACTTCAACACCGCTCAGACGAATTCGCTTTTCTATGATGCGAGCTAGTGAATCACCCGAAACTAGTTCCATGACCAAGTAAGCCGAACCAGAACCTTCGCCGTAGTCATAGACATCGGCAATGCCTTCGTGATCCACTCTGGCTGCGTGACGAGCTTCAACTCTGAATCGCTCAAGGAACCCAGGATCGCCCATGAACTCAGGCTTTAAGATCTTGATTGCAACATCCCGAAGAATTACTTCATCATGGGCTCGCCAAACCTCCCCCATGCCCCCGATCGCGATGCGATCGACTAATCGGTAACGCTTTCCGTATATCTGTCCAGCCTCAGGCTTCATTAGCGGAACACCGCCTGGAAGAAGCTTCTTGCAACTGGGGCTGCTGTGCCGTTACCACTAGCACCGGTATCTCGGCCGCCGCCATCTTCAATTACTAATGCAATGGCCACCCTTGGATTGTTAGCGGGAGCAAAACCGGTGAACCAGAGTGTGACTCTTTCACCTTCACCATTTTCAGCAGTTCCAGTTTTCCCAGCAACTTTGACTCCCGAAACAGAAGCGTTGCTTGCAACACCTTGAGTCACCGACTGAACCATCATCTTCTTTAGAACATCAGCGGTAGCTGAAGTGATGGGCTGAGCAAGAACTTCAGGGGTCACCGATTGAATCACGGAAAGATTTGGACTAATAACGCTCTCAATAAGATTTGGCTGCATCATCAATCCACCATTGGCAATAGCGGAACACACCAGAGCCATCTGCAGTGGACTCACCCGAACATCGAATTGCCCAAAGGAACTCAAGGCCAGCTGAGCGTCATCCATTGCCTCAGGGAAGATGCTTGGGGTAGCGAGCATCGGAACACGAATTTCCTTGCCAAAGCCAAATAACTCAGCCTGCGCGCGAAGTCGGTCCTGACCAAGCTCTAACCCCAGCTCAACAAATGGAACATTGCAGCTATACCGGAGTGCATAGATGAGTGTCACTTCAGAACCTGCACCACAAGTGTTTCGAGAGTGGTTGAATACTTCAGAGGTTGAGTTTGGTAATTGAACTGAAACTGGGTTAGCGAATCTACTCGAGGCTGTGTACTGACCAGACTCCAAAGCGGCAGCAGCAACTACTAACTTGAATACTGAACCCGGGTGATATAAATCACCACTGATGGTTTTGTTTATTAGCGGGCTGGCCGAATCCGCCCCAAGTTCTTGGTAAGTTTTCCGAACTTTCTTATTGCCGTGCCCCGCTAGAACGTTTGCGTCATAGCCTGGCTTCGAAACCATCGCAAGTATGTTTCCGGTGACCGGATCAATTGCGATTAGAGCTCCGCGATAGTTTCCAAGAGCATCCCAGGCAGCCTGCTGCAAAGCCGGGTCGAGGGTGAGTTCTACAGCGGCTCCAGTTACAGGGTTTCCAGAAAGAACGGCGTTTACTTGTTCAAAAAACTGAGATGAGCTTTGACCAGAAAGGTAAGAATTTGCCGCCGACTCGATGCCGGTGGCACCACGAAACACCGAGAAGAAACCGGTGACAGCGGAGTAAATCTCGTTGTCATAAACCCTTAGGTAGCGGTAGGCGTCGTCAGCCGCAACTGATTCTGCAATTGGCTTGCCATCAACCAGAATCGGTCCCCTTTGGGTCTTGTAGCTTTCGTAGATATTTCGCACGTTTCTGGAGTCATCTGCCAGAGCCTCGGTGTTTACCGCTTGCAAAAGTGTCCCGGAGATAAACAGGCTCAAAAACATCGCCGCTACAACTAACGAAACACGCCTTAGTTCTTTGGTCACTTAGGAGCCACCTCCAACTGTCGATCAGCTGCTGAGTCAGAAAGACGAAGCAGCATCGCAATGATGATCCAGTTAGCAAGTAACGATGAACCACCAGCTGCCAACAGCGGGGTAGTTAGTCCAGTTAGCGGAAGAATCCTAGTCACCCCGCCGATAACAACAAAGACCTGGAGTGCAATAACGAATGCAAAACCAACAGCCATTAACTTGGCAAACTCATCGTTGTGCCTAAAGGCAACTTTTAGTCCGCGGGCAACCAACAAAAAATACAAAGCCAAGATGGCAAAAAAGCCAATTAGTCCAAGCTCTTCAGCCAAGCTCGAAATAATAAAGTCACTTTCAGCCAAAGGGACTAGCTGCGGAACTCCACCGCCAAGACCTGAACCTAGAAGTCCGCCGTTAGCCATGCCGAATATTCCTTGAACAATCTGGTAGCTTCCGCCAGCCGCGTCATAGTTGGCTTGATCAAATGGATTTAGCCAAGCGTCGAATCTTCTAGAGACGTAGTCCAGAATCCGAGAGGCAACCAATCCTCCAGTGATGAGCATTGCAAACCCAATCCCTGCGTAGAAAGCTCTTCCAGTTGCAACGTAGATCATCACAAGAAACAAGCCAAAGTACAAAATGCTGGTTCCAAGATCTCGCTGCAGTACTAGGACCCCAATGCTGGCTAACCAGATCACCAGGATGGGTCCCAGTTCACGCCCTCGAGGGATTCGAACTCCAAAAATCTTTCTTCCAACCACAGCTAAAGAATCCTTGCGATTTACTAGGTATCCGGCGAAGAAAACAATCAGAGCTATCTTGGCAATTTCACCAGGCTGGAAAGTAATTCCGAAAGCAGAGATCCAAAGGCTTGCCCCGTTGATGGTAGTTCCAATCACAGGAACCAGTGGAAGCAGCAACAAGATGATTCCAACTGCCATCGCTGTATAGACATACCTGCGCAAGAACAACTGGGATGGAATGAACAAAATAACGATTGCTGCGATGCCCATCGCAACTGCAGTCCACATCACCTGCCTGAAAGCAAACAGTTCCTGGCCCCCGGCTGCAATTGTGGCCAGGTCGAGTCTGTAAATCATGGCGATTCCGAGCCCGTTTAGAACAAAGGCAATTGGCAAAATCATCGGGTCAGCCTCCGAGGCACGGCGGCGAAGAATCATGTGAAGCAGGAGCGCAAAAAGGACCGGTGGTAGCCAATAGGTAAATAGGTCAACAGTCATCTTTTCCAGAATGGAAAGCTGAATTTGAGCAAGCTCAAATGCATTTAGGCCCGCTGCAAAAAATAAAAACAGCGACTCTAGATTGCGGCTCCTGGGGACAACTTTGATTAGTTTGGAGACCTGCAGGGCTTCGGTTAGAGAGCTCATCTCTAGTTTCCACCCAGCTGATCTAGCACTCGCCTTGCATCTTCCAGATTGTCCGCATCGATGGACTTCTGCACCGCTTCGCGCTGGAAGTCAGTCAAAGAATCCAGCGTGATACTCGAGACTTCATACACGCTCGAGAACCTTAGGGGACCTAATTCCTCGCGGATTCCTTTGTATATAACGACCACTCCGTCGTTAACCCCAACAAAGAATCTGGTTTGGGTGTATTCGTAGGCCAAATACAACCCGTAGCTTGCAACGGCAATGATCAATAAATAAGTCGCGATTTGACGAAGTCTGCGGTTTCTGATTCTTCCCTTGGTGTCTTTGAGAATCTTCTCTAGAAGTTCTTCAGACTCGGGAGCAAATCGGGCAGGGTCCTCCGGCTTTTGAAGCATCTCGATCAATGTCATTGGATTCAGGATGCGAAGGAATCGTCGCCCCTTACGCTCATCGATAACCACTTCGCTGGCAGCTGAGCCAACAAATTTTTTGATAGCTGAAGCTTCAACTACTTCCTTCGCGTCGACTATGTCAACCAAAACCACCGTGACGTTGTCTGGAGCACCAAACTCCAGTGCCTCACCCAACAACAAATCAGTGGCTTCTTTCACGGTGGAGGTAGAAAGCATGATGCGACTCATGATGTCTTCTGGCACAACACCTGATAAGCCATCACTGCAGACCATCCAGCGATCTCCTGGCTTGGTTTCAAAAGTGTCCACGTCAATTTCCGGGAACTGCTCAACATCCCCGAGCACGCGCATCAAAACACTTCTTCTTGGGTGAACCAGGGCCTCTTCTTCGGTGATGCGACCGGTGTCGACAAGCCTCTGCACAAAAGTATGGTCAGAGGTGATTTGCTTTAGGATTCCATCGCGAGCCAAATAGACTCTGGAATCCCCGATGTGACCAATGGAAACTTTGGTGCCGTTGACTAACATTCCGGAAAAAGTTGTTCCCATGCCGGCCAGTTCAGAGTGTTCAGCTACGCTGACCCCAAGTTTTTCATTGGCTTGCCAGATATAGTCAATGAGCTTTTGCTCAGCCTGCTGGCTGGATTCGACTGGCTCGTCAGCTAGGGCAACATGCTGGGCAGTTATGGCTGAGGCAACGTCTCCTCCGGCGTGGCCTCCCATGCCATCCGCCACAAAGAACAGATTCGTGCCCGCGTAGCCAGAGTCCTGGTTGGAAGAGCGAACTCTTCCAACATCACTTGCCGCGTAGGAAATGGTCTTGATGGCCAAGGTGGCTACGCCCTCAACTGAAAGGTTGTCTGACCGACCCGGACCTGACCATCCATAAAGACGGGCATTGGCGTAGATATTTTCTGTCCGTCGAGGAAAGTTCCGTTGGTGGAATCAAGATCTTGAATTAGCCAGTCGCCGTTTATGAAGACTAACTTGGCGTGGTGTGTCGAAGCGTATTCGTCATCAACGATTAGATCGCTGTCTGAAGCGCGGCCGATGGTCAGCTGCCTTCCAGAAAGAGCAATTTCAGTTCCTAATTTGTCACCTGCGGTTACAACCAGCTTTGTGGCCTGTACCTCTGCCTGCTTTGTGGTGTCTCCACCAGAGGCAACCGGAGTTGAGAAAACTGCTGGAACATTTGCCCGGGCCACCCTAGAAACTACTTTTTGTCCAAAAAGGTCTGCTCTGATAACCGAGATGATGCTGAAAACAAAGACCCAAAGCAAAACCAAAAAACCAGTGCGGACCAAAAACAGCGCTAGTTCACTCACTTGGACCTCGCAATCACATTGAATAAGAAATCGGTTCGACCGGCCGAGATGACAGTCCCGGCCGAAATAGTCAACTGATCAACTTTCTTGCCAGCTACCGTGGTTCCGTTTGTTGAGCCCAAGTCCCGAACAGCGGCCCTTGAGCCATCCCAGAGGATCTCGAAGTGCTTTCTACTTAGACCATTGTCCCCGATTTGAAGATCTGCCGTGGAATCACGGCCCACGGTGGTTCTGGATTTTGAAAGCTCATGCTTGACTCCGCTGACCTCAAGAACCGGAATCCAGGCAACGTCCAGCTTCTTAGCCTCCGAAGAAACCTCTAGTTGACCCAAAACCAGCCCACTCGAAGCGGCCAATGTGATCTCGAGCACTTCACCAAATTGGAATCCTTGCTTCCGGGCATGCTCGGAGGCAAGAGCTTTTAG
>WLGB01000063.1 GCA_009703455.1 Actinomycetota bacterium | reverse complement strand
TTGGCTTTGGGCCTAAGCGGAGTCAAGCTGTTGGTCGAAATAGACAGCGGCCACCATCGCTCTGGCTGCGAACCTCAGCAAGCGGGGGAAATAGCCCATGCAGCCAAGAAGCTCGGGCTAAATCCAGTCGGGGTATTCACTTTCCCAGGTCACAGCTACAAACCCTCAGGAGCAAAAGCGGCGGTAGCTGACGAACAGCGTGCGCTTCTGACTGCAGTCAAGTCCTTTAGAAAGCTAGGAATCGAGCCAACTGTTGTTTCGTCTGGATCGACGCCGAGTGCTCAGGTCACTGCTAAGTCCTCGAGTAAAAATTCTGTCATTACTGAACTTAGACCTGGAGTGTATGCGTTGAATGATGCCCAACAGCTGGAGCTTGGCAGCTGCAATGCAAAACAGATTGGCCTCTGGGCAGTTGCAACCGTGGTTAGTGCAAACGGGAACCGGCTGATTTTGGATTCTGGCAGTAAGACCCTGGGGGCTGATCGACCCACTTGGGCAACCAGCTATGGTCGACTGCTTGACTTTCCCGACGCTCGCATTGAGGCTTTATCGGAACACCACGCTACGGTTGTGTTTCCTCGGCCTAAAAAATCAACAGCTTCAGGACCCACACGTGTTCAAAGGTTTCCAAAGATTGGCGACCAGCTCAGGGTTGCTCCCAACCACGTCTGCAGCGCAGTCAATCTAGTTGAACGGCTTTACCTGATCGATGGCAAAAAAGTGTTGGGTTCTTGGGCTGTTGCGGCCAGAGGAAGGAACAGCTAAGACTGGGACTCAAGTTTCATCTCTGGAGGTGATTCGTTCAGCCAGATAAATCGGAATCAGCGACAAAATAGTTACAACAATCGCTATCACGGCGACGATTGGTGCTTGATTCGGCCGGTACATGTTGTTGAGGATGAAGATAGGCAGGGTTGTCACGCCGCCACCGGCAGTAAATGTGGTGACAATAATTTCATCGAAACTCAAGGCAAAAGCTAGCAGCCCACCAGCAAACAAGGCGGATTTGATTCTTGGGAAGGTGATCAATCGGAAAGTCGTGAACAAATCTGCACCCAAGTCACTCGAGGCCTCTTCTAGGTTCCCACCTTGACGCCTAAGTCGGGCAACCACGTTGTTGAAAATTACAACGACGGTAAAAGTTGCGTGAGCAATAATCAACGTCAACATTCCAAGCTGCCAAGCAAGGACGGACTTGAAAAGGTTGTTCAGAGCCAAACCGGTCACGATGCCAGGAAGGGCAATTGGCAACACCACCATTAAATTCAGGGCTTGCTGCCCGAAGAACTTGAATCTAGCGATAGCAAAAGACAGTAAAGTTCCAAGCACCAGGGCAATTGCTGACGCTGCTAGAGCTACCACCACGGAAGTTCCAAGAGCCTGCATGGCACCTTCGCTTACGAAAGCCTTGCCCCACCACTCGAGCGTGAAGCCAGAAGGCGGCCAAGCCATCGAGATACTGGGACTAAAGGAGTTGATTCCAACTACGGCGATTGGCATATAGATATAAAGCAAAGTCAGGATGGTTATGGCCGCAAGTACCATTCGAGAGATTCTAGATAGTTGCATCAGAGATTATCCAATGCCCCGGTGCGCTTCACGGAAGCCAGGTAAACCAAAATGATTCCCAGTGGAATAAACGCGATTGCTGCAGCCAGAGGAAGGTTGTTCGCCGTTCCTACGTTTGTGAAAATCAGTGTTCCCAGTGTCTGGGTTGCTCCGCCTACAATTTTCACCGCAATGTAGTCACCAAGAGTTAGGGAGAAGCTGAATATGGACCCAGCGATTATTCCCGGAATAATCAGGGGAACAACGACTGAGCGAATCGTTTTTATAGTGCCGCCACCCAAATCTGCTGATGCTTCAATGAGCGAGTTAGGAACTCTCTGAAGGGCAGTGTAGATCGGGAGCACCACAAAAGGGAACCAAAGATAGGCGAGAGTTATTACCGTTCCTTCGAGGCCATAACCAGGAGAGGGTATGCCAAAAGGTGTGAGGATCCAATCCAAAATTCCGCCGGAGGACAGAACGCTCCTCCAGGCGTAGGCCTTGACTAAATAACTAGACCAAAGCGGCAAAGTCATGGAGATAACTAAAAATCTTTGCCAGCCCCGGCTAGCAACTTTGGACATATAGAAGGCAACAGGCAACGCAAACGCCACATCGATCACGGTGACACTCAGTGCTATACCGAGGGTTCTAAGCGTTACAGCTTGGTAGGTGCTTTCACCCACTATCGTGGCAAAGTTTTTTAGGGTCCAGGTATGCTCTATGTCTCCCGTGAAGGAATCAACCGACCAGAAGGCGGTGATCAGCAGGGCCGATAGCGAAGCTATGTAAACAAGTGCTAGCCAGAAGGTAGGGGGAGCAAGCAGTAAAGCTAACCCCACCCTAGACCTCTGGTATAAAAAGTTAGAGATGCGACGAGTAAGCCTTGTTTCAACCTCGGCTGTACTCGTCGTCATCTATAACTCTTTCTAGTTCTTAGGCTGAATTAGCCCTTGACTTCCTGCCAAGCAGCAGTCCATCTTGTGTAGTCAGTGCACTGAACATCGGTGCGGCCATCTAGACACTCAGCAATTGGAGTTGTCCAGTACCAAAGCTGCTTTGCGTAGTCAGCGTCACCTGCGTGATATGCATCACAGTCGTCGCGGAAATCACAAGCTGCCATCGATGATGGAGCCTCACCGAAGTAAGCGGTAGCGGCTGCGTTAATCTCTGGGCTAGCAATGTGGTCCAACCAGCGGTAGGCACAGTTAGGAGCATCAGTCTTGCTGGAAATCATCCAGGTGTCAGACCAACCGGTTGAGCCTTCCTTTGGAAGCACTGCGTCAACGTTCACGCCTTCACCCAAGAGCACGTTTGCGATTACCTGCCACGTGGTTCCAACAACACTGTCACCAGTGGTGAATGCTTGGATCTCTAGTAGGTAGTCGCTCCAGTACTCTCCAACGTTTGCACGCTGAGCCTTTAGAAGCTCAACTGCTGCAGCTAGCTGAGTCTCATCTAGAGCATATGGGTTTTCGATTCCCAGCTCAGGCTTGGTAGCCATTAGGTAGACAGCAGCATCTGCGATGTAGATGGGTGAGTCGTAGGCGGTCACCTTGCCAGCATTAGCTGAGGCACCATCCCAAACTACTGACCAGGAGTCAGGAGCAGTTGGGAAAACGTCCTTGTTGTAAAGCAACAAGTTCGCACCATAACCGTGAGGGATTCCGTAGTTAACACCAGCAACAGTGTTGTGTGACTGGTTCTTTAAGAAATCAAAGATTCCCTCGTAGTTAGCAACCAATGAAGTGTTAATTGGCATAACTTCTTCACCTGCGATTAGACGCTGAGTTGCGTCACCAGAGGCTGCAACTACGTCGTACTCGCCGGTCTTCATTAGGTTTACAGCCTCGTCAGAGGTTCCGTAAGTCTTGACTGTTACTTCACAACCGGTTGCCTCTTCGAAAGAAGAAGTCCAGTCGACAGCTGGGTCGTTTGTCCCGTCTTCGACGTAACCTGGCCAAGCCAGGATAGAGATACCGGCTTCGTTATCTCCAAGTTCTTGAATCATTCCAGTAGCACCTGAGTCTGTTGAAGCACAACCGGAAAGAACCAGAAGGGCAGCAGCCGACAGGGCGATTGTGGATGAAGCAGTTTTGTTGAGCTTCATTACATTTCTCCTTGTTTTTGTATTTATCGGGTCAAAACTGAGACCAGTGAAGCGTCAAAGCTCACAGTCACCTTTTGACCACGCTTTCTTTGTTCACCGAAGGCGCGACTTACCTCAGTGACAAAAATCTCTTTACCGGTGTCCAATTTAACCAAAACTCTATTCTGGTCTCCCAAGAAGATCACTTCCGATATTTCGCCTGAGAAGCCAAGCCCGGAATTACTTGATTCAGTGAGCTGAATATTCTCGGGTCGGACAATAACTGCTGCATTTTGGTCAAAATATTGCTTTGCTTCTTTGGCGTCAAAGTAGTTTGAGCTGCCTACAAAATCGGCAACAAAGTGATCTACGGGCTTGTTGTATATATCCTGGGGAGTTCCGAGCTGAACAATTGAGCCTTTGTTGAAAACCGCAACACGATCTGAAAGCGAAAGCGCCTCATCTTGGTCGTGAGTGACAAATATAAAAGTAATACCAAGCTCTCGTTGAATCTGTTTCAGCTCTACCTGCATTTGCTCTCGAAGCTTAAGATCCAACGCTCCTAGGGGTTCATCCAAGAGCAGAACTTTTGGCTTTACAACTATGGACCTAGCCAAGGCAACGCGCTGGCGCTGACCTCCGGATAGCTGGGAAGGCTTCCTATCCGCAAGCCCCTCAAGTCGAACAAGTGCAAGCGCCTGCTTGGCAAGATTTTCCCGCTCGCTTTTACCGATGCCACGTATCGTCAGACCGTACTCAACGTTTTGAGTAACGCTCATGTGAGGAAACAGCGCGTAGTCCTGGAAAACGGTGTTTACATCGCGCTCAAAAGGTGGCTTATTTGAGACGTCCTCGCCAAAGAGCCGGATCATGCCGGAAGTTGGCTTCTCAAAACCTGCGATTAACCGAAGAACGGTAGTTTTACCAGAACCGCTAGGTCCGAGCATCGAGAAGAATTCGCCTTCGGCAATTTCAAGGCTCACGCCATCTACGGCGGTGACATCCCCGAACTTCTTAGTTAGGTTCTCTATTTTGATTGCAGGAAGCTGCATTTATCTCAACTCTCAATATCTTGGATAAGTGTAGGGCTAAAGCTGGTGTCTCGGTGCGCAAAGGTAGGCATATCTAGATAACAAATGGCTAACGGGACAGCCGATTTTGGGCCAGTGATTTGGGATATGATTAGTGAACCCTTTGGGTTCAAAGGTCCGCCCTCGTAGCTCAGTGGATAGAGCAAGAGCCTTCTAATCTCTTGGTCGCAGGTTCGATTCCTGCCGAGGGCGCAAACTTCGATAACTACCGCGACCAGGCGTCTTGCCAAATTCAAGACAGTGGCTCTTAAAGAAGGAATCAATTCTTGACCAGGCGTCGGTTGTGAATGTGGTTGCGACCGTCGTTATCTTGCCCTCTTTGATCCCCGCCTATGTCTCTCAGAGGCTCTCAAGGACTGAGAACGAGAAATAGTCAACCCAGAACCACGATGTCTGAGGTTCAAATGCTTACAGTAGCTACTCATTCTAAGGGATCAGCTACTTCCTTTTCGAAGCACCAATAACGGATTCAATCTTGGAGATGTCACTTCGAAGTTTTTCAATTTCGCGAGTCACGTTCAGATCTCCACTCTCCAATGAGTTAATTTTCGTGGATAGTTCGTTTAGCTCCCTAACCTGAATTTTCTGTGTCTTGTCTTCTTCCCTCGCTTCATCCATGGCATTTAGAACAATTCCAATTAGAACGTTGAGCACCGTGAAGACAATTAAGAAGACGTAAGAGAGGAAAAAGGGTATCGCTAGAGGGCTAAGCAGCATGGCCTCTTCGAGGTAAACCGGAAAGTTTTCTAGGGTCAGCAAGATGAAAAGGCTCTTCATGCTCAGGCCAATATTTCCCCAGCTTTCAGGGGCTTGTCCCCCAAATAGGTAAAAGCCGGCCATGCCGTAAAGGAAGAGCAAAAGAGTTATCAGAACAGTCATACTCATGAGGGGAGGAATACTTTTTACGATAGAGGCCGAAAGAATTCTTACTTCTGGAAGGAATCGGAAAATGCGGACCAACCGCATCAGACGCAAAAGACGAATGACGGCTGTTTGACCTTGGAAAAACGGCGATAGGCCCAC
>WLGB01000062.1 GCA_009703455.1 Actinomycetota bacterium | reverse complement strand
GCCATCTCCCATGACTAGGACTTGTTCGTTAGCAATCCCAAGGCGTTGTCTTTGCTTCTCTAGAGCACTTGCCTTGGTGACTCCATTGGGGGAGATGTCTAGCCAAGCGGTATACCCGATGGCGTAGCTAACAGACGCAAGGCCGATCTTTGAAATGAGACCCAGGAATTCGTCAACATCATGTTGCGGGGATAACACTACAACTCGGCTCACCGGGTGATGCATGAGTTCTTCCAAGGGTGTCTCGAAGTTCTGATCTCCTAAGGCATAGGTGGGAAAGGGGCGATGAAAGCGATAGCTGCCATCAACATCTTCTACCGCAAAATGTGCTTCGGGTAGATGTTCAATCAACTGCGCCAGAACTTCTGCCGGGTCAAATGTCACCACATCGCTCATCGTGAAACCTCGTGGGTGCGCCAGGTCTAGTTCAACTGTTACTGCGCCGTTAGAACTTACGACGAAACCATGTTCGATACCCAAATCCCTGACGACGGGAACAGCGTTAGCCGCAGCTCGACCTGTTGCAATAATGACCTCGTGACCTAAGTCACGAACCCTCTGAACTTCTCTAGCTACCTCGGGAGACAAATAGCCGTCGTCATGAACCAATGTTCCATCGATGTCCAGCCCTATTAGCCAGCGATCCTCAGGAGACAAGTTGGACATAGGTGAGATGTTCTCTGTGGTTTTCTTTATGAGCTTTTTGGCGTGATTAATTCTTCGCCGCCAAGGTAGGGGCGAAGGGCCGAGGGGATTTTTACTGAGCCATCGGCTTGCTGATGGTTTTCTAAAATTGCAACTAACCATCTTGTTGTCGCTAGGGTTCCATTTAATGTAGCAGCAGTTGAAGTTTTGCCATCGGCTGTCCTGTAGCGAACGTTTAGTCTGCGTGCTTGATAGGTGGTGCAGTTCGAGGTCGAAGTAAGCTCCCGGTAGTTCCCCTGAGTTGGCACCCACGCCTCAGCGTCGTACTTTCTTGCAGCCGAAGACCCCAGATCTCCTGCTGCGGTATCGATAACTCGATAAGGCAGTTCACAAGCCTGCAGCATCTCTTCTTGGAAAGCCAAAAGTTTCTGGTGTTCTTCTTCTGCCTGTTCTGGAGCGATATAGCTAAACATTTCTAGCTTGTTGAACTGGTGAACCCTAAGTATTCCCCTGGTGTCCTTGCCGTGGCTTCCAGCCTCACGTCGGTAGCAAGTTGACCAACCGGCATATCGAAGCGGACCATCTTGCAGATCAATGATTTCATCCCGGTGATATCCGGCTAGGGCCACTTCACTGGTTCCGGTGAGATAAAGATCATCGGCTGGTAGGTAGTAGATCTCATCGGCGTGTTCGCCTAAAAATCCGGTTCCAGCCATGATTTCTGGCCTGACCAAGGTTGGTGTGATGAGTGCTGTGAATCCTGCTTTGGTTGCTTTGTCAAGAGCGAGGTTCATAAGAGCGAGCTCTAGGCGAGCTCCCATTCCCTTTAGGAAATAGAAGCGGCTCCCTGAAATCTTGGCTCCACGTTCGATGTCAATAATATCCAGCGACTCCCCGAGAGCAACATGATCTTTCGGTTCAAAATCAAAACTTGGCTTTATGCCGGCTTCTTTGACGACAATAAAGTCGTCTTCTCCGCCTGCTGGGACACCCTCGCTTACGACGTTTTCAATCTTCCACAGGATTGCATCAAGTTCTTCTGAGGCCATGTTTGCGGCTTCATTCGCAGCCTTCACTTTGCCGGCAAGCTCCTGAGCAGCCTCGACTAAAGAGGCTTTTTCTTCCTTTGGGGACGTTGAAACAAGCTTCGAGTGAGCATTTTGTTCTGCACGCAGCGATTCAAATTCGGCGAGCGCCTTGCGCCGTTTGGTATCCGCAGCTGCTGCCTGATCGACGAGTTTCTCGTCGCGTCCTCTGGCGCGCTGAGAAACCCTTATGGCTTCTGGGTTTTCTCTAAGAAGATTTAGGTCGATCACCCCTCAAGAATACAAGGGTTGATGCCTCAGCTCTTGAGGCTGAAAGAGCTACCGGGACTTTCTGATTGTTGCTAGCCACGCGTTAGCATCGGCATACTGACCATTCGAGTTATTGCCCTCTGGTTTCGTCTGTTGCTTATCGGCTCTTGGGTATGAACCTAAAAAAGAGACTTTGGGGCTAAATCGGTGAAGCCCGGCTAGGGCTTCACCTAGCGAATCATCCAACACGTGCCCTTCAGCGTCAATGTTGAATCTGTACCTGCCAAGCCTGTCTCCGATTGGTCTGGATTCAATCCTTGTTAGGTTCACTCCCCTAGTTGAAAACTGTTCAAGCATTTCTAGGAGTGTTCCTGGTCGGTCGGTCGGAAGTTCAACAATCACTGAAGTTTTGTCGGCGCCAGTTGGCTTAGACAAGTCCCCCGCAAGGCCAATCTGAATGAATCTAGTCTGGGCTTGCTTGTTCTCGCCGATGTTCTTGGCCAGAGTGATTAGTTTGTGGTGGTTTGTGATGGTTGGTGCGGCGATAGCTGCATCGGCATTATCTGACGTCAGTAAGGCTGCAGCTGCGGCAGCAGTTGATGTCGCTGGCAAATGAATGTGCTTAGGGAGTTTTGCAAGGAGCCATTTGCGACTCTGAGCATAGGCAACCGGGTGGGTAGCAATTGTTCTGACATCAGAAAGCTTGGTTCCTGTTCTTGCGACAAGGTTGAAACTAACTGGAACTAAATACTCACCATAGATTCTGATTTTGTCGGTTCCTGCCAGTGCGTCTAGAGTTGCTGACACGCCTCCTTCGATGGAGTTCTCAACTGGGATGATGGCTCTTTTTGCTTTGCCTGAAATCACTAGCTCGATCGCCTCTGCGACGTGGTTCACGGAAATCTTGTTGCAGTTCTTAGCTTCTTTCACTTGACCAAGAGCGAGTTCAGTGAAGGTTCCAACTGGACCTAGGTATGCAAAGGTTGTGTTTTGTCTTGCTTTTGAGCTATTTGCAGGCATAAAGACAAGGTTAGAGCCAAAAGCGGTTTATTTGCCAACGGCGACTACTTGCGGTTCGAGTGCTTGATGAGACTAACCAGCTGGCGCTGCATAATCAGGCGCTGATTCAAGACTCCAGAACTCCTCCAGTGTTGCTATCGCTTTCACCTTCATTTCTGTTGCCAATTCAACACCTACGTATCTGAAGTGCCAAGGTTCATACTGGAATCCAGTGATGGCTTTGTACCCCCTGGGATACCGGACGATAAAACCTTGCTGATGGGCATTTTCGGCAAGCCATGCCCCTGCTTCGGTTTTGCCGAAGCAGACCATAATCACACAGCCCTCGCCTTGAACCGAGAAGTCAGCGGCAAGACCCAGTTGATGTTCACTGTGACCTGGACGAGCCGATAGCTTTTCGGCTACCGCAAGCCCTCTGGTGTCTTTCGTTCTGTTGTATAGACCCTGTTGGTTTTTGTAGGTTCTGAAGCCACTGTTCAGGATTAAGTTTCCAAGCCCTGCTTCCTGCATTGAGGCAGCGAGCTGTTCGGCTGCAAGTGCAGCTTCGGTTCGAAGCTGTAGGCCGTATGGGTTTTGAATCTTAGGTTTTGGAAAGGTCGGGTAGCTAAGTCTTGAGGGTTTGTATTTCAGGGGTGAAATCTGTCTTTGCTTGTTTACTACTGCCCAAATCGAGCCAGCTTCGTCAATTGAGTATTTCGGTGGATCAAAGATTGTCACTGGCTTGGCTTGAACCTGATCTGCGATGTTCTGTATTGAATCAGGTAGCTGTGCTACATGTTCAGAAAGGAGTTTTGGCAATCCAAAGAGTCCAGTCACACCAATAACTAAAGCACCGGCAACTGAAAGAGTTATCAAGCGCCGAAGACGCATTGGTAAAGGTCTTTTGTTTCCGGCCATGAGGCCAGCCTAACTTTGCTTGCAAAGATTGGCTTGGAGCCTAGACTTATATCTAACACGGGAGTTTGGGTAAACCAGGCTGAGAGGAAGACTAAAGTCTTCGACCGTCGAACCTGATCTGGGTAATGCCAGCGCAGGGAGGACACTCTTGATACATCCCGTGCCTTCCTTCTACCTAAGGGGCACGAAATGAGAAAACTAGCAGCAATCCTTGCAATATCCAGCCTATTACTAACAGGCTGTGCGCCAGCTGATCGTCAGGCATCTTCAACCAAAGTGGTTTTGATTTCTCATGATTCCTTTGCTATCTCGGACGAGTCAATAGCTGAGTTCGAAGCCTCTTCAGGATTCGAGCTTGAAATTATTAGAGCGGGGGACGCAGGAAGTCTCACTAATCGCCTGGTGCTAACCAAAAGCTCTCCCATCGCAGATGTTGTCTTCGGTATCGATAGCACCTTTAGGGGTGTTGCAGATCAGAACGGCATCATTCAGGGCAAGCTAACCGAAGTCGACTTTGCCGATGTCTGCTTCAACTACGACAGACTATGGTTCGATGTAAATGGCATCACCCCGCCATCCTCATGGCGGGACCTGACACAGCCTGAGTTCAAAGACCTGACTGTAGTCACCAACCCTCTTACTTCTTCACCCGGCCTAGCATTCTTGGCAACAACGGTTTCTGCCTTAGGCGAGAGCGGTTTTGAGGCCTTCTGGACAGAACTTCGAGACAACGGGGTCAAAGTCGCTGCTGGTTGGGAAGAGGCTTACTTCACAGAGTTTTCTGGTTCCTCCGGAAGCGGGAAATTTCCAATTGTCCTTAGCTACTGTTCGTCGCCTGCTGCAGAAATTCGTGAGAACGGCCAGTCGCAGACTGTTGCATTTCTGGACGAGGGCTTTAGACAAACCGAATACATCGGAATTCTCGCTGGGGCTCAAAACCCAACAGGAGCTGGCGCATTGATTGAGTTCTTGCTAGCCGAACCTTTTCAGTCCACTATGCCTGAGCTGATGTACGTATATCCGGTGAACCCGGACGCAGTCATTCCTTCGGAGTGGACAAAGTTCGGTCCAGCCGCCCGAACAACAATCGGTGAAGAACTAGACGTCGCTACCAACCGAGAGTCTTGGCAGGCAAAGTGGGCGTCAATCTTTGAATAGAAAGTTGCTTTGGGCAATACCGCTTAGTTTCGTTGTGGTTTTGTTCTACTGGCCAATTACTCGCATCACCTCTTTGGGTTTTGCAGGAGATTGGCTTGCGACTCTTGGAACCCCAAAGAACTTGAATGTCATCTGGTTCACACTTTGGCAAGCAGGTCTTTCAACAGTTCTCACATTGTTGATTGCTATCCCTGGGGCATACCTTCTATACAGGAAGTCGTTCCGGGGTCAGCTGGCAGTTCGTGCCCTAATTACCGTTCCGTTTGTGCTTCCAAGCATTGTGGTGGCAGTTGGCTTCACGGTCTTTCGAAATGTCCACGACTTCTGGATAGAGCTTGGGTTTACTTTTTTGTCTGACCCGGTCTACTGGATCATCGCAGCCCACGTATTCGTGAATTACTCAATTGCCGTTAGGACGATTGGCGGTGTCTGGGCGACCTTGGATTCAGAGATAGAAGAGGCGGCTGAGTTAGATGGTGCCGGAAGACTTAGGACCCTAGTTGCAATCTCTCTCCCTCAGCTTCGCCCAGCTCTTTTCTCGGCCGCTGCCCTGGTGTTTTTGTTTTCTGCCACCAGCTTTGGCATCGTTCTGGTTTTGGGTGGCGGACAGGTTCAAACAATCGAAACTGCCATCTACTTTGCAGCCACTCAGTTTCTGGACCTTCAAGGGGCAGCTGCTCTGGTTTTGGTTCAAACGCTCATCACTGCAGCTGCCTTCCTCATTGGTTCATCCCTCGCGAAGGGAACGGTTGGCCTTGAGCAGATCTATGAGGGTTCTAGTAAGCCGAGGGTTGACGTTCGTGACTTGCCGGCAACCCTTGTCACCTCCTTCGTTGTCGTAGGCCTACTTGTGATGCCGATATTGTTAGTTGTTATCGAATCTTTCCGCGTTGGCGATGGTTTTGGCTTGGAGAACTTTGCAAACTTAGCTACCAGAGGAGCAAGAGATCTCTTGAATATTTCGGTAATTGATGCGGCAGGGAACTCTGTC
>WLGB01000061.1 GCA_009703455.1 Actinomycetota bacterium | reverse complement strand
TAATTCGTAGCAAAGTGCCAAACACTGGACCACCTGCCTGGTGGGGGTTCATGAAAGCGTGGCCGGCTTCTGGGTACTCCTTCAGGTCGTGCACGATATTCTTCTTCGAAAGAGCAAGCTCCAGCTTGGTTGTTGCTTTGGATAGCTGCATGTCCTTGGCACCGAAGCTACCAATGATTGGACAAGCTCCTTCAAGGGCAGCGTCTAAATCTTTAGGAAGCATTCCGTAGTTCACAGCTGAGGCATCGAATCCGCGGCTAGCAAGCAAAAGAGCAAAGCCACCCCCCATGCAAAAACCAATAACGCCGACTTTGTCTGTGGTATCAGCTCTTGCTAAAAGATTGGCTTTTGCTGATTCAACATCTACAAACGCTTGTCCCTCGCCCTTAGTCAAAGCTTTGAAGGTTGTGGTTAGGCACTTGCGAGCCCCGCCCCTGCTGAAAAGATCCGGCATCAAAACAACGTATCCGGCTTCAGCAAGCCGGGTGATTTGAGCACGCATCGCAGCATCAATACCGAATACCTCGTGGACCATCACTACCGACGGGAAAGGCCCAGGTCCAGCGCTTTTTGGCGGTGTGCCAATTACTCCGCGTAGTTCAGGAGTGATTTGAATATCTTGAAGTTCAACCTTTGAAGAAGTCATAAGGCTAAGGATACGGTCACCTAGAGGCCTGAGTCTTTCAAACTTGGAGCCAATAAAAGCTAGAGCCTTTGGGGGTTGGTGCGGGAAGTTAAACGTGGTTTTGTCCCTAGGAGCGCTTGCCTCACGAAGTTTTAGCCGGTTCGGTCATTTGGACTACCATCTTGCTATGGCCATGTTCGCAGAAGCTGCAAAACTCTTTGATGTCTCTGACATTCCGGAGCCCGAAATTCTCGATGCAGATTCTGTTCCAGCCCTTCGTTGGGGAATTCTGGGGGCTGGAGATATCGCTGAAGTCTTCGCCGAGACCCTGCAAAAAAACACGAAGCAGCAAATTGTCGCGGTTGCCTCAAAAACCCCTGGCAAGGGTGAGAAATTTGCAAGCCGATTTGGAATCCAAAAAACCTATCTAAGCTACGAACAGTTGGTTCAAGATCCAGAAATCGATGCCGTCTACATTGCAACTTTGCCTCACACTCACAAACCAGATGCCCTTCTGGCAATCAGAGCTTCGAAGCACGTCCTAATCGAAAAGCCATCGGCTCTGCTGGCCGCTGATGCGGAGCTAATTTACGAAGAGGCTCGAAAAGCCAAGGTATTTGCCATGGAAGCCATGTGGTCAAGGTATTTGCCGCAAGCCAGCATCATTCGCCAGTTGGTTTCAAGTGGCGCAATCGGTGACATCGAAGTCATCCAAGCTGATTTTGGCCAGGACAACAGAACAATTGAGCGACTCTGGATCCCAGGACAATCCAGCATCATGCAGGACATGGGAATTTACCCAATATCTTTTGTGCAGATGCTGCTGGGTGATCCGGTCAAGATATCCGCTACCGGAACTTTACACAACGGTGTCTCAGAATCCTTTGCATCCGCTGTATTGGAATTTGGATCCGGGGCTAGAGCGGTCATAAATGTGGCAGGTAAGGCCCACCTGCCAACCACCGCCGCTATTTCCGGAACCCTTGGGGTGGTTTTGGTGGACGGACCCTTCTTTATCCCATCCGCATTGGAACTTAGACCTGCTCTTTACAACTCTCATGGTCCTAGCTGGCAAGACACCAGCTCAATTCAGGGACATGCCGGGCTTTGCTATCAGGTAAACCACTTCGCAAGCTACGTAGCACAGAACCTGTTGGACTCTCCTCTTCAAAGTCACCAAGACACTGTTTCTGTAATTCGCATTGGAGAAGAAATCAGGCGCCAACTGGGCGTTGAGATTCCCTAAATAGCTCTAGTTGAACTGACCATCGTCTAACTTGCTGCCGACAGCATAAGCAAAACAACGTTCACAAGCGTGGCCAAAATCAGCAGCAAGAATACAACTCGGGGTGGTTCTTTCTTCAGAGAGAGGGCGGTAGCCACACCAACTATGAAAAAGTTAGAAACCAAACCAATCACGGCGATTGACATGTCAAGATTTTTTGACTGTGTCACAACCAACAAAGTTGCAAGTAGTGCGGTTGAGGCAATAACTATTGCCGAAACTTTTTGCCCCAGGATGTGTGGCAATGCGTTTACTCCGGTGAGTTTGTCTGCCTCGATATCTGGCAAGACATTTGCAAAGTGCGCCGCGATCCCCAAAAGGGAGGCCACCAAAACTACCCAGGGTTGGGCTAAGTAAGTCTCCACTGCTGCCAGGCCCACAAAAATAGGTATTAGGCCAAACCCAATTGCGTAGGGAAGTACCGAAGACCAGTTTGATTTCATACCTAGGTTGTAAGCCCAGCCGGCTACCAGCATTCCAAACATGACTAATGCGACGGTGCCACCAAACAGAAATGCTGCTGATTGGGCCAGGACTGCAGCCACTAAAGACACAGCCCTAAGCTCAGACACTTTTACTAGACCATTCACGGAAGGTTTGTCTTTTCGGCCAGCAATCACATCTTTTTTGTAGTCGAGCCAATCATTGGATACACCGACCGATACCTGCTGAAACAAGACTGCAAGAAAAATCAACAGACTGCGGCCCCACGGGTCGCCTGAACCAAGGCTAAGGAGGCCCGCAAAACTGGCCACTGCTAAGCAAGGAATTGGATGGCTTGAATTTATTAGGGCGAATGCCTTGGTGGTCTCAATTTTCATTTTGCTAGCCGATCAACTATCAAGCCAAAACTTGGAGTGGCCCCAGCCTAGGGCACTGTGACCTAAGCCAGGGCATAGCTGAGAATCTATTGCTGAATTAGACCCGAACGGCTTGCGTACTTTAGTAAAAGCTCTAACTGGCAGAATTTTGAGACTCAGCGGGTGCTTCTGAGAAGGTGTTCTGAGACTGAATCAGCTTTCGGTAGAGGCCGCCCAGTTCCAAAAGCTCTTGATGGGTTCCGCGCTCAACTATCTCGCCCTTGTCTAAAACCAGAATCAGATCGGCGTTTAGAACAGTTGAGAGCCTGTGAGCAATTGCAATAGTGGTTCTGTTTGCGGTTGCCGCATCCAAGGTGGCCTGAACTATTCTTTCAGAGTTGGTATCCATGGCACTGGTTGCCTCATCAAGGATCAGAACCGGAGGGTCTTTCAGAAGCACTCTTGCAATTGCGATTCTTTGCTTCTCTCCTCCGCTAAGTCGATAACCACGCTCTCCCACCATGGTTTCGTAGCCATCGGGAAAAGACATGATCACATCGTGGATGTTGGCGGCCTTGGCGGCCGCCTCAACTTCTTGGTCAGTGGCATCGGGCTTGGCATAGGCAAGATTTTCTCTGATGGTGTCGTAGAACAAATATGTTTCTTGGTTTACGATTCCGATCTTGTCGATTAGCTTCTCTTGATTCAGCTGTTTGACATCGACACCGGCAAATCTAACGGTGCCTTTTGTTGTGTCAAAAAATCGGGCTATGAGGTAGCTAAGAGTTGTCTTTCCAGAACCTGAGGGGCCAACCAGAGCCACATACTGTCCAGGCTCCACCTTGAACGAAATAGATTTTAGGGTCGGCTCGGAGTCAGCATCAGTTCCAGGATAAGAAAAACTAACTCCCTCGAACTCGATAATGCCAAGCTTTTCTAAGTCCAAAGGCACGGGTTTTTCAGGGTTTTTGATTGTTGGACGAAGATCAAGGTATTCAAAGATTCTGGCAAATAGCGCTTGAGAAGTTTGCAGATCCAAGCTCACCTGCAACAGGTTCATCATCGGGAACAATAATCTGGACTGAGCAGTAGTGAAGGCAACTATGGTGCCGATTGTTATCGGATCCTGCTGCAAGATAAGGACTCCGGCCACGAGGTAGATTACCGCTGGAATTGAAGACATAAATACGTGCACCATTGCAAAAAATGCCTGACCGCTCATTGTCTGTCTAACCTGAAGTGAAATCTGATTCTTGTTCTCGGTTTCATAGCGTGAAACCTCGCTACTTTGTCTCCCAAAACTCTTGGCGAGCAAAATTCCGCTGACCCCAAGGGATTCCTGAGTAATCGAAGACATCTGGCTTAAGGACTCTTGAGTCTTGCCAGCTATTTTGGCTCTGACCTGGCCGACTTTGCGTTGGAGAATGACCATGAGGGGAAGCATGATTAAGGCAACCAACGTCAGTCGCCAGCTCAAGAGAAACATTGCAACCATCGAAGCCAAAACAGTCACACTGCTACCTAGCAGGCTGCTGATTGTATTGCTCAAAACCCCAGCAACTCCACCAACGTCATTTTGGAGTCGGGACTGGATTGCTCCAGTTTTTGTTCTAGTAAAAAACGCTAATTCCATTGACTGAAGGTGAGCAAACATTCGAACTCTTAATGAGCCCATGACTTTGTTGCCGACGCTGGCAGTTAAAAATGTTTGCCAGACGCCAAGGGCTGCGGTGAATAGCCAAATAGCAATCATGGTGACAACAAACATCGAGAGAATCTCGAGATTGGGTGTGCCACTTTCTGGAAAAAGGCCCTCGTTAAAGGCACCTTGAATGAGAAGTGGTGGAATTACTGAAAATCCAGCAGCAACTAGCACCAGAACCACGGTGGTTATAAGAGTGGTTCGATATGGTGCAAAAAGTTCGAATGTTCGTCCTAGTAAGTTTTCAATCTTTGGAGCATCGGCATTTTTAGCTCTTATCTTGTCTGGATCCGTAGAGAACCGACCCATTGGTCCCCCACCGCCATGCCCGCTCATTGCTTTGAGTCTAAGTCAAAATAGACCTTAAGATATTTGTGCCTAGCTATTTAGCAGGAAGCACAGGCCTCCGTGCCAGCTATTTGATCCCTTTTTCAAACTCCGATTCCAAAATTGCGTAGCGCCACATGTCACACCAAAAACCTTTAAAGAATTCAACTTCTTTAAACTCCCCTTCTAGTCTCATACCCAACTTGGATGCTAGTCCAGCTGAAGTGGTGGCTCTTGTATCAATTTCAGCCACGATTCGGTGAAGCTTTAAATCCTGAAATGCGTGACGCAATAACTCATAAGAAGCCTCAAATGCAAAACCCTGCCGTTGAAAATCTTGGTGGGTGACCCACCCAATTTCAGCGGTTCTATTTTCTTTGGACTTCACGCCAAGATTTGACTGCCCGACTACTTTTCCAGTTTCTTTTAGTTGCCAAACCAAAATCAGGTAGTCCTTGTCGTTTACTAGTTGGGAAGTGCTTTCACTGAGGATTCTCTCCATGTATTTTTGGAGACCATCCGAGTCACGCTGCGTCCAAGGAATATATCTGACAATTGCTGAGTTCGAGTGGTACTCGAGTAGGTTCGATGAATCGGTCCACTCCATGGGCCGCAGAATCAACCTCTCAGTTTCCAATATCATGACCAAATGCTACTTGACCAATGACTCCGTGAATTTTTCAATCGCTAGCTCTTTGCTTGACTGACTTTGGATTTTTGCCACATGGCTCGAAATGCAGCAGACAAATATCTAGAAGTTGTCCTAACCGTCAGCTGCCCGCCAACAATACCAGGCAACCACACTTCGGTACGGCCTAAAGATTTCACCTTTCAGGTGCAGTTCCTTTGGGTCAATTTGTTCTTTGAGACCGTAAATTCTTTCCCAACCTCTTCGAACTCCTAGATCTCCGGTGGGCCAAATATCTAACCTGCCAAGTTTTTGCATCATGAACATATCCACTGTCCATGGTCCAATTCCCCAAAGGCTGTTTAGTTGTGTGGAGATGTGTTCGTCTTGTTCTAGAAGATGTAGTTTTTCAAAGTCAATGGTTTTCGAGATGGAAGCTTCAGCTAAGCCCTTGATGGCTTTTATCTTGGCTCCTGATATTCCACACTCTCGCATCGATATTTCTGAAAGCTTTGCAATTTTCCTCGGTGTTGGTTCGTTCTTGACCAAGACCATGAGGCGACTATAGATGGTGTCGGCTGCCTTAACAGATAGCTGCTGGGAAACCACTGATTCAACTAAAGTCTCAAAGTTTGACGTGGTGGATGGCTTGGAGCCTATGGTGCAAAG
>WLGB01000060.1 GCA_009703455.1 Actinomycetota bacterium | reverse complement strand
AATTCCTTGGCAATTTTGTTCACAGTGTTCTGATACATGCTTCCGGCCCTAACCAGAACATTGTGCTTGTGAACCAAAGTCAGCTTCTTGCGAGCGCGGGTTGAAGCTAGCTCGAAGGCATAGCGAACAATCCTTTCAACACCGGAGGCGGTGTTGATTGAATACTCGGTAGCAGTTTCCTGGGGTGTGCCCTTATTGGTCACTTCACCTTGGCCAAGATAAAGACCTTCGGTGCCCTCGCGAACCACAACAAAGTCAATCTCTCCAGGTTTGGCAAGGGGCGATACCACTCCGGGAAGCAGTTTGGTAGGTCTTAGATTCACGTAGTGATCAAAGCCGAAGCGAAGCTTCAATAAGAATCCTCGCTCTAGGATTCCGGAAGGAACACTCGGATCCCCAATGGCTCCAAGCAACAGCACATCTTGCTTGGCTAGGTCTTTAAGGTCCGCTTCGGTTAGCGCTTCCCCGGTGGCGTTATAGCGCTTTGCGCCAAAGTCATACTCGGTAGGTATAAAGGTAACATCTGGTGCGGCAAGTTCTAGGGCTCTAACCGCATGAGCTGTGACCTCTGGCCCAATGCCATCGCCTGGGATAACCCCAAGCTTCACACTCTTTGCCAATTGCTTCTCCCAAGCCCGCTGTATAGATGTATTGCCCACTTTACTGGCTTTGAGCCTTGCTGGCTTAGGGCCAAGGACCTTCGAACACTAGCGAAAGCTGATCTTCTTGGCCTCCATGATTAGCTTCAGCCGTGCAATAGAGGATTTACCTATGCCCTGAATTGCAGTTAGCTCCTCAAGAGAAATCTTGCGCAAATCAGAGACTTTATACAACTTGGCTTCCACCAATGCTTTGGATGCAATTACTCCAAGGCCAATCCTTCGCCACTCAAGATCCAGAGCAGAGTATTTGTCTTGGGCTGAAGAGCCCGGCCTTGGAGGTCGAGAATAGTTTTCTATTTTGGCCATGCTCTCCAGTCTAGGCACGGGAAAACAGTTGAGCTCAGCCTGATGTTAAAGTTTTATTGCCATCACGGTCAAAGTGATTGAGGGCTTTAGCCCTTCCTTGGTTTGGACTTGACCGTCACGATTGGTGATGAATTGAACACTTAGGGGCAATTCAGCAAGGATCTCTGCCATTGATTCTTCAGAGGGCAAAACCTCTGGGTTCTGCGGCCCCCCGAAGCCATCTTTGAGATTTTCAAGCGCATGCCATACTCCGAAGAAAACCCCGCCCTGTTTAATGTCTGCAACTAGGAGGCCAAGTGCAACAGCTAAGTCATTCTGCGGAATCTGCAAGTATGCACAGAGCCCTAAATCAACTGGAGCGAGTTTGGAATCAAAATCGAGTGCTGAGGCGTTCGTTGTAAAGACCAGGTCAGAAACTTTCCGCTCGGCGGCAAGTTTCTGGCACTTTTCTAGCCCAACACTTGATAGGTCAACGTTTTCAACCTGCCAGCCTCTTTCTGCGAAGAAGATGGTGTTGCGGCCTTCTCCCCCGGCAAGATCAATCATCTTGCCTGGCGGAAGGTCCGATAAGTGCTCTTTAACAAAGCGGTTTACTTCTGTGGTGTAGACATACTCGTCAACCGAGTACTTCTGATCCCAGAATGCTTTGTCCATAAAGACAGTATCTCCCAGCTGAAGAAGGACTACCTACTGAACCACGCTCAAACCGGTTTGGTCGGCAGCGTTAGCTAATGAACCACCATTTACCAATTCACCGGTGAAACCAGCTGAGACCATCTTTTCGATTGCCTGACCGGAGCGGTTTCCTGAGCGGCAGTAGATGAAGTAGTTGGCTGCTGGGTCCAAGGTTGCAAGCTGTTCAGCAAAGGCAGCACCTTGAATGTCAAATAGCAGTGCACCTTCTAGGTGTCCAGCGTTGGTTTCCTCTGGGGTTCTAACGTCAATAACTGCTGCGTACTGGCTCATGTCTATCGGCTCCTGGCTCGAGCAACCGGTTAGTCCCGCCACCGCGAATACGGCAACGAAGCTGGCTGCAAGAAGTTTGAAAAGTTTGGTCAATTTGGTGTTTCCTTTCGTATACCCCCTAGGGTATAGTAAAAAGCAACAGCCAGCAACTAGCTAAAGGATAACTGCCATGCAGATTGAACCCCAGGACCTCAAAAAAGCCAGAGACCGCCTCGTTAGAGCGCAGGGCCAGATTGCTGGAGTGGTAAAAATGCTCGACGAGGGCAGAAACTGCACCGAGATATTGACCCAGCTTTCCGCTGCCAACTCGGCATTGACCAAGGCAGGCTTTTCCATCATTGCCACCGGCATGGCCCAGTGTGGCAATGATGCAGCAGGTACTGCCGATCGAGCAGAGCTCGAAAAAGCCTTTATGTCTTTGGCCTAAAAACTTCCCACCTTCTCACTCCCAACTAAAAACTCTAGGAACAAATGAAAACAGTAATCATTGGTGGAGTAGCTGGCGGAATGTCCGCTGCCACCAGACTCAGAAGACTTCAAGAAGATGCTGAAATCATTATTTTTGAGCAAGGACCAAATGTTTCCTACGCAAACTGTGGGCTCCCCTACTACGTGGGAGAAGTAATCAAGAAAGAATCTGAATTACTGCTGCAAACCCCAAAGGCTCTCAATGACCGCTTCAACCTAGATGTGCGCGTTCGCTCACGTGTCACCAAAATAAACAAAGATGCTAAAACGGTGACGGTTTTGAACCTCGAAACAAGTACGTCTTACGACGAGTCCTACGACAGCTTAGTTATTTCAACGGGGGCCAAGCCAAGATCACTTCCGACTCCAGGAATCGAAAGAGCATTTGTTCTTCGGGATGTCCAAGACGCTGTGAAGATAAAAAAGCAAGTGGATAGCTTCAACCACCAAAGCGCGGTAATCATTGGCGGAGGCTTTATCGGTATCGAGCTGGCTGAGAATCTAATACACCGAGGCGTCAAGACCACCGTGGTTGAAGTAGCTCAAACGATTTTGCCGCAGTTTGATCCAGAGATAGTGGAGCCTTTCCAGGCTAACCTTGTTCATAACGGCATTGATCTAAAACTCAATGTATCGGTGACTGAAATTGGACCTCACGAAGTGAAGCTTTCAACCGGAGAAACAATCGCTGCCGACTTTGTTGTCTCGGCTGCCGGTGTGGTTCCGGATCATCAGCTGGCAATAGACGCTGGACTAACCATTGGCGAATCAGGAGGCATCTGGGTCGATAGCCACCAAAGAACTTCCGACCCAAACATTTTTGCAGTAGGCGATGCTGCCGAAAAAACCAGCACATTCACCGGAAATGGCCAGCAGATATGGCTCGCAAACCTTGCTAACCGCCACGGAAGACTGGTGGCCGACGTAATCGCCGGTGAAAAAGTTGAGGTCAAAAAAGCCATTGGAACCGGCATCATCGGAGCCTTCGGTATGGCGATTTCTCTAACTGGATTGACTGAGGGTCTTGCGAAAAGACTTGGAATCAAAGCGGAGATCATCCATTTGCACCCAGGCTCGCACGCTGGTTATTTCCCTGGTTCAGAAAGAGTTTCACTCAAGGTGCTTTTTGATGGCCCATCGGGAAGAATTCTCGGAGCCCAAGGCGTTGGTATTGATGGCATCGATAAAAGAATCGATGTCCTCTCAACTGCCATCTATGCAGGGCTTAGCATCCAAGACCTAATGAATCTAGAACTTGCCTACGCTCCAGCTTTTGGTTCAGCCAAAGACGCCATCAACCAGGCAGGTTATGTCGGAGATAACATCTTTACCGGTAGGACTGAAACAGTTCAGTGGCATGAAATTGAAAGCCTTCAAGCTTCTGGAACGGTCGTTATTGATGTTAGAAGCGACTCTGAAAATGAAGCCGGAGCTATTCCAGGTTCAGTTCTAATTCCAGTCAACGAGCTAAGGGGCCGAATCTCTGAGATCGAGGGCAAAGACATCGTGGTTCACTGCGCGGTTGGACAACGCGGTCACACCGCAGTCCAACTTCTTGCTGGTCACGGAATCAAGGCTAAAAATCTCTCCGGTGGTTACACCACCTGGCGATCGGGCATGGATTCTAGACAGAGGGTCTAACTTCTAACCCACGTAGCTACGCTATTCTGGAGAGCGAACAGTCGTCTATCAAGGAAGCTAGCGCAACAACCATGGAAAAGTTTGTCATCTCTGTAGACCAGGGAACCACCAGCACTCGAGCAATTATTTTCAACGAGGCTGGCGAGGCAATCTCCTCGGGCCAGCTTGAGCACAAGCAGATCATGTCCCAGGCCGGTTGGGTTGAGCACGATGCCATGGAAATCTGGGACAACGCTCGTGCGGTAGTGGGTCAAGCTCTCGGAAGCCTAAACATTACTCGTCACTCGATTTCTGCTGTTGGTATTACCAACCAGCGTGAAACAACCGTGATCTGGAACAAGCACACTGGAATTCCCGTTTACAACGCCCTGGTCTGGCAAGACACCAGAACTCAGCCGATTGTGGATCGGCTTGCCCAAGACGGAGGAATCAATCGCTTTAGAGAAATAACCGGTCTGCCACTTGCAACTTTTTTCTCCGGAACGAAAATTGTTTGGATACTGGAAAACGTCCCCGGCGCCAAGGAAGCAGCCCTTGCTGGCGATTTGCTTTTTGGGACCATGGACACCTGGTTGCTGTGGAATTTCACCGGCGGCATCGAAGGTGGGGTACACAAAACCGACGTCACTAACGCCAGCCGAACAATGCTCATGGACCTTCGGACTCTGAAGTGGGATGAGGAAGTAGCTGCCGCATTTGGAATTCCAACCCAGCTACTGCCTGAGATTTGCTCATCATCCGAGGTTTACGGAATTGTGAGTGAGTCGAGCTTGCTTCGCGATGTTCCAATCTCAGGAATCCTAGGCGACCAGCACGCCGCAACTTTTGGACAAGCGGCTTTCAGCAAGGGTGAGTCAAAAAACACCTACGGAACCGGAAACTTCCTGATTTTCAACACCGGGGAAGACATCGTGCTTTCTAAGAACGGACTGCTGACTACAGTGGCCTACAAGCTAGGCGATGCCAAGCCGGTTTACGCCCTAGAGGGATCCATCGCCGTCACCGGCTCCTTGATTCAATGGCTTCGAGACAACCTGAATTTCTTCCAAAATGCCCCAGAAGTAGAGGACATGGCCAAAACCGTAAAGGACAACGGTGGTGCGTACTTCGTTCCGGCCTTTAGCGGTCTATTCGCGCCATATTGGAGACCAGATGCCAGAGGAGCACTGGTTGGACTCACCAGGTTCGTCAATAAAGGACACATCGCTAGGGCGGCCCTGGAGGCGGTTGCCTTCCAGACCCTAGAGGTCTTAGATGCCCTCAACGCCGACTCAGGGGTAGCCCTGACAGAGCTAAAGGTCGACGGCGGAATGATTCAAAACAATACCCTGATGCAGTTCCAGGCAGATATCTTGAATGTTCCGGTTATCAGTCCAGTTGTAACAGAAACCACCGCCTTGGGCGCTGCTTACGCGGCAGGACTCGCGGTTGGTTTTTGGTCTGATCTTGGCCAGCTAAGAGACCGTTGGAAAGAAGGTAGGCGCTGGATTCCAAATATGGACGACACCGAGCGTCAGCATCAAATCAAACAGTGGAAAAAGGCAGTCACAAAAACTCTCGACTGGGTCGACTAAGTACTAGTTGCGATCTTCTGGGTCAACGCCTGTTCGGTAATTGGTATTCAAAGAACTAATTACGGCCATGTCCTCTTTAGTTAGCTCAAAGTCAAAAACATTCATGTTCTCAATGATTCGATCCTTGGAGTTAGATTTTGGAATAACCGCTACTCCCCTTTGGATGTGCCAGCGGAGTACCACCTGAGCCACCGACTTGTCGTGGGTAGCAGCTATCGCTGCCAGTGGCTCGTTTTCTAGGATTTGTCCTCTTGCTAGCGGTGACCAAGCCTGGGTCACGATTGAGTGTTTGTTGTCGTATTCCAGCAATTTGTCCTGGCTAAGCCAAGGGTGGAGTTCAACTTGGTTTAGAACCGGCTTATGCTCAGCTACTTTTAAAATTTCATCGATGTGGTGGGTGTGAAAATTACAAACTCCGATTGAACGAATCAAGCCTTCGTTTTTTAGTTT
>WLGB01000006.1 GCA_009703455.1 Actinomycetota bacterium | reverse complement strand
GGTTGCTTCTCCTTCCAGACCTAACGGTCTACTGGCAACAGCTTGTTATGTTTGTGATTGGAGTAGTGGTGGTAGCTATTGCTACCGGTCTCTACATCAGCTCGCAGCTTGGCTCGGGTCCAAGGGATGGCCTAATGCAGGGAACTTCCAACGCTCTCGACAAGCCATTTTGGCTCGTCAGGTCTGGCTACGAAGGCACAGTACTAACCATTGGATGGCTCATGGGTGGCCAAGTTCGTGAGGGTACCGTGATCTTTGCTCTTAGCATCGGCTACTTGGTGCAGTTATCGCTAAAGTTCTTCAAGATCCCTAAAGGCTAGGCGTTTTGAGCCTTATTCGACACCGTGAGACAGCCAGAATTTTGCTTCAGGCAGAGTCTGGAAGGTTTTTGTTGATGCTGTCTCACTGGAGCCCTGAAAGTGGCTTAGAACCTCGCTGGGTGAGCCCTGGTGGCGGTATAGAGCCCGGTGAGGAGCTGTTGCTGGCTGCAAGCCGCGAGCTATTTGAGGAAACTGGGCTCAAGGTGGAAGCGTCACAATTTAGCCCAAAACTAGCAGAGTTGGAATTTGTTCAACCCTGGCCAAATGGAGATTTTGAAACTGGCGTTGCACATTTTTTTAAACTACAAATTCAAGAAGAAATTGAAGTTGATAGATCGTTCTGGACTACAGAAGAACATAGAGACATTTTGGAGGTGCGCTGGTGGGAACCTAAATCACTTATTGAATCAGGTGAGCGTTATGGCCCGCCAGGTCTTGCTGACTTACTGGTTGAACAGGGCTAGCTTTACTCCGTTCGCCGATAATGTACATTATGTCAAGTAATGAATATCCGGTCTCTATAGCCACTTCCCACCTTGAGAGATGATTATTACTTTTGCGTGGCAGTGATCCATTGTTCGAGTTTGCTCGCTGCAGCGCCAGAATCTAGCGCGTTTGAGACAAGCTCGATGGCGGAGTCAAACTGGGCTTTAAGGCTTGAACCTGCTAACTGCGGGTTCTTAGCGGCCCGGTAGGCCACTACTCCCCCTGCGGCGTTCAAAACTACGATGTCTCGGACCGCACCAAGTTGATCAGAGGTCTTGCCTGCGAATAAATCTCGTGCCACTTGAGCGTTTTGTTTGGCATCGCCACCGATTAGGGCATCTTGCGAGACCGTGTTGATGTGAAAATCTGCCGGATTTAGGCTCTGTTGCTGAACTCCTTCTGGGGTGACCAGCCAAACAGTGCTTGTGGTGGTCGTGGTTAGCTCGTCGAGCCCATCATCCCCTCTAAACACCAGCCCAGAACGGCCTCTTTCAGCCAATTCTTGTGCCATCAGCGGCGCAAGTAGAGGATTTGCGACCCCCAGGGAGGTTGCAATTGGCTGGGCTGGGTTAGCTAGCGGACCTAGGAAATTGAATGTGGTTGGAATCCCGAGCTGTTTGCGAATCGGTGCAACGTGCCTCATGGCCGGATGGAAAACTGGAGCAAAAAAGAAAGTGATTCCAGTCTCGAGGAACACATCAGCAACCCGTTGGGGTGTGAGGTCCAATTTGACCCCCAGGACTTCGAGCATCTCCGAGGATCCTGTTTTTCCGGATGCCGATCTGGAACCGTGCTTCATGACAGGAATTTCTGACGCCGCGGCAAGAATTGAAGCCATACTCGACACGTTTACGGTGCCAACCAAGTCCCCACCGGTACCGACGATATCAAGTGCGTCATTGCCGGTATCTAAAACCACTGCTTGCTTGAGCATCACATCGACTAAACCGGCGAGCTCAGAAACAGTTTCACCTTTGGACCTCAGTGCCAACATGAAGGCAGCAATTTCAGCATCGCTGGCGTCGCCTGACATGATTTGGGTCAATGCCCAATTGGCTTCCGAACGATCCAAGTCATGTTTGGCGATAAGTTTGCCAAGAATATTTGGCCAACTTGATTGCGGATTCATAAATCCAGCTTAGTGATGAAAACTTGTATGAACCTTGGCCAAATTGCCTAGCTGGCGCGGATTCGCGGGTTATCATTAATGCATGACTTCGATGCCCGTTGCCCAAAACTCAGTAGTTATCAATCGTCCGAGTGCTACCTCGGTCGGAACTATCGTCTGGCTTGGCAGTGAAGTTATGTTTTTTGCGGGCCTATTCGCAATGTATTTCAGCCTCCGCGCCAATGCTCCCGAGATATGGGCTAATGACACAGCAATCTTGAATGTGCCATTTGCCCTTGTAAACACGCTGATATTGGTGGCCTCTTCGTTTACGGCACAGTTCGGGGTGTTTGCCGCCGAGCGCATGCAACCGCGTGCCACCGGGCGCTCCCCCCTGAAGTGGGGCCTTGTTGAGTGGTTCTTCTTGAGCTACATCCTCGGAGCAATTTTTGTTGCCGGTCAGGTCTATGAATACGCGATGTTGGTATCAGAAGGGGTCACGCTAAGTAGCAATTCCTACGGCAGCGCTTTCTATATCACGACTGGCTTCCACGCTCTTCACGTGACCGGTGGACTTATTGCGTTCTTACTAATTATCGGCAGGACATTTGCGGCTAAAAAGTTTGGCCACTACGAGGCAACCGGCGCGATTGTGGTTTCTTACTACTGGCATTTTGTCGATGTTGTCTGGATCGGCCTGTTCTTGATCATCTACGTACTCAAGTAAAGAAAGCGAATATGAGAAAAAGCTTTAACGGTTCGCGTCGTAAGCCGCTGGCTGCAACCATCGTGATTGCAGCTGGATTGCTATTTTCAGGCGGTGGCTACGCAGTAGCGACAAACGTAGTTGAGTCCAGCGTTGCCCCGGAATACACCGCTGAGCAAATTTCTGAAGGCCGCAAACTTTTCCTAGCTAACTGTGCAAGCTGCCATGGCCTAAACGCCGAAAGTACTGCCGCAGGACCTAGTTTGATAGGTGTTGGAGCAGCTGCAGTTGATTTCCAAGTTGGAACCGGACGTATGCCCGGTCAAGGTTCGGGACCACAACTTCCAAAGAAAAAAGTGCAGTTCACTGAAGATCAAATCTCTCTGATGGCAGCTTACGTGGCTTCCTTAGCTCCAGGGCCTGCGATTCCAGAAGCACAGTATTTGGAGGCCACTGGCGATGCAAGCCATGGAGGCGAGCTTTTTAGAATCAACTGTGCCATGTGTCACAACGCAGTTGGAGCTGGTGGAGCGCTAACCGAGGGTAAGTATGCCCCCTCTCTAGAAGGCTCCAGTGCAAAGCACATTTACGAGGCCATGGTTATCGGCCCGCAGAACATGCCGGTTTTCAACGATGCGAACCTCACCCCAGAGGACAAGCAGGACATCATCACTTACCTGGCTTACATTGATGAAAATGGGTCCGCCGGTGGGTATGAACTTGGAAGTTTGGGGCCGGTGGCCGAAGGTTTGTTTGTTTGGATTTTTGGTCTTGGACTAATTATTGCCATCACCGTGTGGCTCGGCGCCAAGTCAAACTAATAAGGAGAAAGCTAATTGGCAGGTAAGGACTTAGAGAAGGGCTCAGAAGCCGAAGGCTTCGAGCACGACTTCGAATCCGGTTTGGCGGTACTTCCGCCGGACAAGATTAAGGACCCAGGTCTTGAGCCTCACCGCGTCCGAATGACTGATAAAAGCCCTGCCAAAGCCAAAAACGCCGAGCGTCAAGTCGCCGCACTATTTTTGGCATCAGTTGTAGGAAGTTTCTTCGCCCTCTGGGCCTACGTGGCTTTCCCAATAACCGAAGACCTAGCAACAGTTAGAGCTAACAATCTTTTCCTAGGCCTTGGTATGACACTTTCACTACTTGGAATTGGAATCGGTGCTGTGCACTGGGCCAAGACCTTGATGCCTGACTTCGAGGTAACCGAGGCTCGTCATCAAACGCGCGGAAGCGAGGAAGTGCGCGCGAAGGCTGTGGAGATTGTCAAACTTGCCGACTCCGAGTCAGGTTTCAGCAGAAGAAAACTGATCCGCAGAACTTTGTATGGAGCACTTGCTCTTTTCCCACTGCCTGCACTCATCGTTTTCGGAGACTTGGGACCTCAGGTCGGCAACTCGCTTCGGCAGACGATGTGGAAAGCTGGAACCAGGTTGACTAAAGACCCGACCGGAGTTCCAATCAAGGCATCAGACGTCACCCTTGGATCGGTATTCCACGTTATCCCTGAGGGCTTGTCGGAGATGCATGAGCACAAGCTCGAGGAAAAAGCAAAGGCTGCAGTTTTGTTGGTTCGGCTAAACCAAGAAAGCTTGAATGAAGCCGAAGACCGCAAAGGCTGGTCCTACGACGGGATCGTCGCTTACTCAAAGATTTGTACACACGTTGGATGCCCTGTGGCACTCTACGAACAGCACACACACCACTTGCTCTGCCCTTGCCACCAGTCAACATTTGACGTCACCGAGCACTGCAGGGTTGTTTTCGGTCCAGCATCTCGTCCCCTGCCTCAACTACCAATCGCGGTAGATGCGGAAGGATACCTAATCGCCCAGAGTGATTTCCTCGAACCCGTCGGCCCTAGTTTTTGGGAGCGTTAAAAATGAGCACAGTAGTCACCGAAAAAAAGCAAGGCGGAGCCCTGGCCGCAACGGCGAATTACCTTGACGAACGCGTAGGTATTGGAGGCATTCTAAAGAGCTTCGGCCGTAAAGTCTTCCCTGACCACTGGTCCTTCATGCTTGGAGAGGTTGCACTCTACAGCTTTGTGATCCTACTGATCTCTGGAACTTTTTTGACCTTCTTCTATCAGCCATCCATGACTGAAGTTTTTTATGACGGCTCTTATGTTCCGCTCAAGGGAACTCAGATGTCAATTGCATACGCATCAAGTCTGGATATATCCTTTGAGATACGTGGCGGAATGCTCATGCGTCAGGCTCATCACTGGTCTGCTCTTTTATTCGTGGCAGCAGCGGGACTTCATATGCTCCGGGTGTTCTTCACTGGAGCGTTCCGCAAGCCTCGTGAGATCAACTGGTTAGTTGGTTTTATGCTGTTTGTTCTTGGAATGGCTGCCGGATTCACTGGCTACTCACTCCCAGATGATCTACTCTCTGGAAACGGACTGCGAATTATTGATGGAATGATCAAGGGAATTCCAGTCATAGGTACCAGCATCTCCTCCGGCTTGTTCGGTGGAGAGTTCCCAGGAACTGAAATTGTTGCAAGACTTTATGGTCTACACATTCTGCTAGTTCCAGCACTTATCTTGATATTTATTGCCATTCACTTGTTTATGGTTGTTATTCACAAGCACACGCACTACTCGGGCCCTGGCCGCACAGACGAGAACGTGGTTGGCTACCCACTGATGCCCGTTTACGTGGCTAAGGCTGGAGGATTTTTCTTCATCGTCTTTGGTGTTGTCATGCTGATCTCAGCAACCTTCACAGTGAACCCGATTTGGAACTACGGCCCATATGACCCCTCCCCCGTCTCGGCAGGAACTCAGCCCGACTGGTACATCGGCTGGCTAGATGGAGCTCTAAGACTTGCTCCAAGCCACTTGGACATCGCATTCCTAGGTCACACCTATCCAATGGGTGTCCTGATTCCATTAGTTGGGAGTTTGGTGTTTCTTGCTCTGGTGGCGGCATACCCGTTTATTGAAGCTTGGGTCACTGCAGACAAGAGAGAGCACCACGTTCTGGACCGACCAAGGAACGCTCCAACCCGCACTGGCATCGGGGCTGCCGGAGTCACTTTCTACGGGGTACTCTGGGCGGCTGCATCTACTGACCTAATTGCGACTTTCTTTAAAATGTCTCTCAACCACGTGCTTACTGTTATGCAAATCATGCTGATTGTGGGACCATTCGCAGCCTACGTCATAACAAAGCGCACTTGCCTGTCACTGCAGCGCAAGGACAGGGAAATTGTGTTGCATGGCCGAGAGACGGGACGTATTGTTCGTCTGCCCCATGGTGAATACATCGAGGTGCACGAGCCACTGGACAAATTTGAGATGTACAAACTGGTGGACTTCAAGGACTATCGTCCAACTGTTGTTCGCCCGAACAAAAAGGGAAAGATTACCGTTGGAAGCCGTGTCCGCGCTGCACTCTCAAGACTTTACTTCGAGGACCGGATTGCACCTGTGACACAGTCTGAGCTAACTGAGGCTCAGTCCCACGACCACTCCCCTGCAATTGCAACAAGCAATCAGGAGCAGTTGACCAAGTAAGCCAAAAACAAAATCCCCCTCACCTAAATGGTTGGGGGATTTTTTTGGACTTAGGAGCTTATAGGCTTGTAGGAATCCGCCTCTATTTCGACTAGCATTTGGGGATTTATGAACTTGATGCCTGCAAGCATTGTCGCAGCAGGCCGAATGTCAGAAAACAGCTCCCCGTGGGCCTTGCCTACCGCATCCATATCTTCCGGGTTAGCCAAGTATATTCTGGTGCGAACAATATCAGAAAGCGTGTGGCCGCCCACTGCAAGAGCTCTCTCAATAACTTTGAAGGCGAGGTGGGCTTGACCATAAGCATCACCTACGCATTGAACATTGCCATCGACGGTAGCGGTTGATCCGGACACGTGAATAAATGGCCCAGCAACTGTTGCTCTGGAATATCCCACAGATGACTCCCAGGGTCCTCCAGAAGAGATCTTCTTATCGGCTGGCATGGTTTTCTCCTATGTTCTTGGCTAGCAACTTCAATTTAATTGCCTTCAATTCAGCCTGCCAGAAGTGTGCTGTTCTGTGGCTCTTCTTTTTACAAAGACTGGACTAGTGCGCGAACTGACCGCGGCTGTGTTCGAATACGTAGCCAATGATTCCAACGATTCCAAGAGGAACAGCTATGAACGTGACCCACCAGCCGATGGCCAGGGAAGCAAATGCCAAAGCTGCTGTTAGACCGAGGTAAAAAGGCCACCAACTCCAAGGCGAGTAAAAACCAATTTCAGATTCGCCGTCTTCAATGTTGGCATCTAGTCGGTCCTCAGGAACCTCGCCCTGTGTATTAGCTGTCTTCCAAAGATAGAAAGCCAGGAATGCACTCATAAAGGTAAGCATGGCTAAAGCCGAAGTTCCGATTGGCTCCCAACCATCATGTGTCAGAGACCACCAGAGGTGATAACCGGCGGTCACGACGGCATAGAACACAGTCAGAATGATCCAGAGTAAGTAATTTGCTCTCATGTTTTACCTCTTTGCCGACGCTTTGGCTTCAGGAGCTGCGTAATCGGGGTAGTGGAGATCGAAGGCCGGAGACTCAGAGCGAATTCGAGGCATGGAATGGAAGTTGTGACGAGGAAAAGGCGTTGAAGTGGCCCACTCTAAACTTCGGCCGTAGCCCCATGGGTCATCAAGGGTCACGCGTGGAGCACTACGAGCAGTGATGTACACATTCCAAAGGAACGGAATCATCGACAGTGCTAGCAGAACTGAGCCCGCCGATGAAACTGCGTTCATCCAGCCAAAGCCATCCTCCGGTAAGTATGTGGCGTAGCGGCGAGGCATACCAATCACACCGAGCCAATGCTGGATCAAGAATGTGATATGGAAACCGAAGAATGTGAGCCAGAACTGGATGTAGCCCAGCCGTTCATTAAGCATCTTTCCTGTCATCTTTGGCCACCAGAAGAAAAAGCCTGCAAACATTGCAAACACTACAGTTCCAAACACTACGTAATGGAAATGAGCTACTACGAAGTAGCTATCTGATAAATGGAAGTCAAGAACAGGTGACGCAAGAATTACTCCGGTTAGGCCTCCGAAAACAAAAGTTGTCAAAAAGCCCAAGCTCCAAAGCATTGGTGTTTCAAAAGTAATTGAGCCCCGCCACATAGTTCCAATCCAGTTGAATATTTTCACACCAGTGGGAACAGCAATAAGCATCGTGGTAAACGCAAAAAACGGCAGCAGAACTGATCCAGTGACGTACATGTGGTGAGCCCAAACGGTCATCGATAAGGCGGCGATGGCGATGGTTGCATAGACCAATGTTTTGTAACCAAACACTGGCTTGCGGCTGAACACTGGGAATATCTCAGACACGATTCCGAAAAATGGAAGTGCGATGATGTAGACCTCTGGGTGGCCAAAGAACCAGAACAAGTGCTGCCACAACATTGCTCCGCCGTTGGCGGGATCAAATATGTGAGCGTCAAAACGACGATCGGCGCCGAGAGCAAAAAGCGCTGCCGCAAGAGGTGGGAAACACATAATCACCAGAATCGAAGTGACCAGTGTGTTCCAGGTGAAAATCGGCATCCGGAACATGGTCATTCCAGGTGCACGCATGGTCAAAATCGTGGTGATGAAGTTAACTCCACCCATAATGGTTCCAAAACCCGCTAGCGCAAGTCCAAAGACCCACAAGTCCCCGCCTATTCCCGGCGAAAAGGTTGTATTGGATAACGGCGCATATGCAAACCAACCAAACGATGCAGCTCCCTGGGGAGTAAAGAACCCAGACACCGCAATAAAGGAACCGAAGAAGTAGAACCAATAAGCAATGGCGTTCAATCGCGGGAACGCTACGTCGGGTGCCCCAATCTGAACCGGCATGAGGACGTTTGCAAAACCGGCAAACAACGGAGTAGCAAACATCAAGAGCATGATGGTGCCGTGCATGGTGAAGAGTTGGTTGTACTGTTCCTTAGTCTGAACAATATCAAGGCCGGGTGCTGCTAGCTGGGCGCGAATAACCAGGGCCATTACTCCGGCAATCAGGAAGTAAATGAAGGATGTAATCAGATACAGATAGCCGATTTTCTTGTGGTCGGTGGTGGTCAGCCAATCAACCAGAATTTGCCCCTTGGTCTTTTTTCTCTCACCGGGAAGGTTAGATCCGCCATAAGGGCGAGTTTCGGTTAGCGTGGCCATCTGGACTATCCTCTAATCTCTGGGTTGTCGCCTGGAAGGTTTTGGTTTCGGTCATAGGTTGTATCCAGCTGGCCGGTCTGACCCTTGCTAGCCAAAGTAGCTAGGTAAGTGTCGTACTCTGCTTGGGATACAACTTTCACTTGGAATAGCATTAGCGAGTGGTACTCACCGCAAAGCTCAGCGCATTTCCCGGAATAGGTGCCCTCTTTCAAAGGTGTGAAATACATAGAGTTCGTTTTGCCAGGGAACATATCTTTTTTGTACAAAAAATCGATCACCCAGAACGAGTGAATTACATCTCGCGCACTCAAGTTAATCTGAACGGTCTTGTTCACTGGAAGATAAAGCGCTGGAAGAGTATCTGGAACGCCCTCCTGGCCAGCAAACTGGGCCTGGATTCCTGATTCGTAAACGTCGGCATCAACGTAGTTAAAGTCCCAGCTCCACTGCTTGGCAATAACTTGAATAGTGACATCTGGATTCTCGGTAGGCTGCTCAATGGCTGCCATGTCGCGAGCCGTGAAAGCGAAAAACCCGATTACGAGAATCAGCGGGACGACTGTAAACAAGACCTCAATCGGGTTGTTATATCTCAGCTGGGCAGGAATTCCAGTTTCGCCCTTGCGCCTGCGGTAAACCACAATGGCCCACGCCATAAGGCCCCACGCCATAAGGCCAACAAGCCACAGCACGATCCACGCTGTGGTCCAAAGACCTGTTACTCGGTCAGTGTGGTTCGTGATTCCCCATTCGCCCGGCAGAAACCCTCTGGCGACCTGGTCGGTGCAGCCGGTCAGCAATAGAACGACGGCTAAGGCTACTGGGGCTAGGCCCCACTTAAATCGACTTCTCAATTGAAAAACTGACCCTTCGGCATGTAAACAGTGACGTCTTTAGTCTAAGCGAGGAAAATCAGCAGGGGACGCCAAAACACCTAGAAAACAGCGGGTTTGATTGATTGCGAAGCCTAAAACTGAATTAGTTGAAAGAGTCTCCACACGCGCAAGATCCTGCAGCGTTGGGGTTGTCAATTGTGAATCCCTGCTTCTGAATGGTGTCTTCAAAGTCGATAGAAGCACCTTCTAGGTAAGGAACGCTCATCTTGTCAACCACGACCTGGACGCCGTCGAAATCAGCAACCGCGTCAGATTCTTCAAGAACCTCGTCAAAAAATAGCTGGTAGATAAGTCCGGAGCAACCGCCTGGCTGAACCGAAACACGAAGTCTCAAGTCGTCGCGTCCTTCTGCTGTCAGCAGAGTGCGAACCTTGTCCTTTGCGGTGTTGGTGAGGCTGACTTTGTGGCTTAGTGTCTGTTCCATGTTGCTCCCTAGAGAAACGATCGATGTGTCTAGTCTACAAAACTAAACCGGCTAGAGCGTAATCTGATTCCCACTTATCAAAAACAAGGTTTGGGCTAAAATCGCGTTTTGGAAGGTCTCGAGGTGAAGACTCTCATTTGGAGAGTGAGCTCTCGAATCTGGATCTTCAACGCCAGTGACTAGAACCTGAGCACTTGGGAAAACTCTTTCAAGCTCAGCTATGAAAGGAATCGATCCTCCGATACCAATATCGACTGACTTTTCCCCATAGGCCAGACCCAAGGCCTGTTCGGCAAGTGATTTGGCCCACCCAGACTCCCCCAAGTTAAATGGTTTGCCGAGCTCAACAGGCCCGAAGCTGATTTCCGCTCCAACTTGGTTGTGGTTCAAAATGTGGCTCTTCAGAGCCTGTAGGGCCTGTTCAGGGTCCTCCCCGGGCGCAATTCGAAGGCTTAGCTTGGCCCGAACGCTTGGCACCAGAGTGTTTGAAGACAGCGCCACGGAGGGGTAATCCAGGCCAATTAGAGTAAGGGCTGGCTTGGTCCAGATTCTAGGAAGAATCGGACCAGTCCCAATGGTTGAAGTGGAGGACAGAAGGCCTGAATCAGCCCTTAACTGGTCTTCAGTGAACTCCAAATCACCATTCTCTTCCGAAATGAGCCCGGAAATGGAGACCGAGCCATCCTCATCCCACATCGAACCTAGGATCTTGACTAGCGCCAGCATGGCATCTGGCACTGCTCCCCCGTACATACCACTGTGGACCGCGTGGTCTAAGGTCTTCACCTCGAACTCCAGCGAAACCATGCCACGAAGCGTTGTCGTGATCGCAGGCACAGCTGTACTCCAGTTGCCCGAGTCTGCCACGACAATTACTTCGCTTTGAAGTTTTGACTGATGTTCTTCCAAGAAGGTGGAAAATGATGGCGAACCCGCTTCCTCTTCACCTTCAATGAACACCGCGAGGCCCAGATCAAAGTCTGACCCAACAAGCTCAGACAAGAGCTTTATCGAAGCTACGTGCGCCATGATGCCGGCTTTGTCATCTGCCGCACCTCGACCGTAAAGCCGGCCACTTCTGATTTCAGGCTTGAATGCAGCTGAGCTCCAAGCTGATTCATCCCCTGGGGGTTGAACGTCATGGTGGGCGTAAAGCAATACAGTCGGGCGTGAGTTCTTGGCCTTTCGCGTGGCAACAATAGCTGGAGCACCAACCTTGTCTTGCTCATACCGGGATCTCAGAATATCCACAGAGTCAAATACTCCGGTGTTCTCAAAAAGAGCCTTGACCGCACTGGCGCTTTGCTCGAGTTGGTCTTGATCAAAAGCCTCCCAGGCTATGCCTGGAATTCGGACGAGTTCTTGAAGGCTATCGAGAGTCTCAGGAAAGATCTTTGCTACCGCTTCGCGGGCTTTGTCTAGCTGAGCTTTCGAAATGGTCTGGGGTTTCAATTCCATGAGGGTAATCTTAAGCCCAAAGCAACAACAAAACGAAGGACCTCCATGGCTCAAGATCCAGCACCCACCTCACCAGCTTCGAAGGCAGGAAAAGGCAAGCCGACTCCGGCTAGAAAGCAGCAGGAGCAACTTCGCAAAAAGCCAGTTGTTGGAAATCGCTCACCTGAGGCAAAGCGAGCCGCGAAGCGAGCACTGCAAGCCGAGCGCCTGAAAGCCCGCGAAGGATTAGCAAATGGCGAGGATCGCTACCTAACTTCCCGAGACCGCGGTCCACAGCGACGACTTGCAAGAGATGTAGTCGACTCTAGATTTACTGCCGGCGAGCTTGTCCTTCCAGCGCTCTTTCTTGTCATCATTGTCTCCTCAGTGAGAACAGAAGACGCAGTAATTGATTTATACATTCAACTAGGAACCCTAATCACCATGTGGGGTCTATTTGTTTTAGTTGGCCTAGACGGCTTCCTGATCGGAAAAAAGACTCAGCGTCTATCAGAAGAGCGCTTTGGCGATAAGGCTGAAAAAGGTCTTCGGTGGTACGCAGCTATGCGTTCTATCCAGATGAGAGGTATGAGGCTGCCAAAACCGCAGGTCAAGCGTGGCAACAAGACCTTTTAATTTTCAACAAGAAGGAATCAGAAAATGAAGCATCGCTATCTCGGTCAAAGTGGTTTTAAGGTAAGTGAACTTACTTACGGCAACTGGCTCACTCACGCCAGTCAAGTAGACGACGAGGTAGCAATTCGCACGGTAAAAGCGGCTTTAGAAGTCGGAATTACTTCATTTGATACAGCTGACGCTTACGCTAACCAAGCAGCCGAGTCAGTACTGGGTGAGGCACTAAAGTCTGAGCGTCGCGAGGGAATTGAGATTTTTACAAAGGTTTACTGGCCGGTTGCGGACAAAAGACCAAATGATCACGGACTCTCCCGCAAGCACATTATGGACTCGATTCATGGTTCTCTGAAAAGAATCGGAACTGAATATATCGATCTTTACCAGGCGCATCGTTTCGACTATGAAACTCCGCTGGAAGAAACCATGCAGGCGTTTGCAGACATAGTTAGGGCCGGTAAGGCTCTTTATATTGGAGTCTCGGAATGGACAGCGGAACAAATTGAAGCTGGAGCAAAGCTCGCCAAGGAACTAAATTTCCAACTTATTTCGAACCAGCCCCAATACTCGATGCTCTGGCGCGTGATAGAGAAAAAGGTAATTCCTACCTCAGTTGCCAGCGGAATGACACAGATTGCCTGGTCTCCGTTGGCGCAGGGAGTGCTAACGGGCAAATACACGCCAGATGCAAAGGCTCCTCCTGGTTCAAGAGCAAGTGACCCAGAAGTTGCCGCACGGATGGGCGACTTCATGAAGGACGACGTGCTTCTGGCTGTTCAACAGTTGGCTCCTCTTGCCAAGGAATTGGATTTAACGTTGGCTCAGTTTGGGTTAGCTTGGGTGCTTCAGAATCTCAACATTTCAAGTGCAATTATTGGTGCCTCCAAGCCCGAGCAAGTTGTGGACAACGTCAAGGCAGTTGGGGTAGAAATCCCAATCGAGACGATGAAAAAAATTGACCAAGTTTTGAATTCATTTATTGTCTCTGACCCTGATGAAACGAAGAGCCCTCCGTCGCGGCTGGTGTAACTCAGCCGCTTTCAGCTTTGCTTAGTTGGCGGCTAAACCGCGCATAATTTTCCGAGCCCATAACGGACCTTCATACACAAAGCCGGTGTAACCCTGGACTAACGAAGCACCAAGGTCCAATCGTTCTTTTACGTCTGCCGAAGTAAAGACTCCTCCGACGGAGATAATCGCAATTTCTGGCGGCAAGTTCTCTCTTAAAATTGCAAGCGCCTCTAGAGACCTGGTGCGAAGCACAGGTCCAGACAACCCGCCAGCACCAATCTTTGCCACGACATCCATGTCTGTTTTCAGATGATCTCTGGAAATGGTGGTGTTTGTAGCTATGACACCGGCTAGAGAAAGTTTGATTGCCAACTTTGCAACGGCTACTAAGTCCTCATCCGTGAGATCCGGAGCTATTTTCACAAAAACCGGTTTGTTCCCCGAGGCGGTTAGAACAGCCACCAGCAAGGGCTCAAGTTGATCAATAGCTTGAAGCGACCTGAGCCCTGAGGTGTTAGGTGAAGACACATTCACTGCTAGATAATCGGCCACTGGAGCAAGCTTGGCCGCGCTATAGGCATAGTCCGTTGCTGCTTCTTCCAAAGGTGTTATCTTGCTTTTTCCAATATTCACCCCAACAATCGGAAGTGGCTCGCCACTAGCACGTAGCTTCGCGAGTCTAGCGGCAACTGCATCTGCTCCTTGGTTATTAAAACCCATTCGATTTATAAGAGCTAGGTCTTTCTTGAGTCTAAACAAGCGCGGCTTCGGATTTCCTTCCTGAGCATGACGCGTGACAGTCCCAACTTCGACGTGTGAGAAACCAAGATCACCCAGTTCTTTGACGACCACCGCATCTTTGTCAAAACCGGCAGCCATTCCAAAAGGGCCTTCGAAACGCAAACCAAACGCTTCAACTGGTTTAGTCCTTACTCCAACTCGGATAAGTCTCGCTATTCCTGTAAGACCTAAAACCTTTATCAAAAAAATGCCCAAGTGGTGGGCTGACTCTGGCTTGAATCTAGAAAACGCTAGATTAAAAAAGATTCGATACAGCAATTCAGCTCATCACCAATTTGGAATTCTGAGGGATCGCCGAGGAAGCAACTTCAATGATCTAAGCCTGTTTGTCTTCGGCAGGAATGTTACTGCTGGCTCGCAAAGCTCCGATGGCTGATTCAAAGTCCTCTAGAGATTCCCAACCCTGGTAAACGCTTGCAAATCTCATAAACGCCACTTCGTCCAACTCGCGAAGCGGCTCTAAAATCGCTAGACCAATCTCGTGTGCTTCGACTTGGGCAGCTCCGGAAGACCGGATAATCTCTTCCACCTGCTGGGCAAGAACTGCCAAGTCGCCATCCGAAACCGGTCTACCCTGGCAGGCTTTTCCCACACCACTGACAATTTTTTCCCGGCTGAAAGGTTCGGTCACGCCACTTCTTTTTATTACAGTAAGCGAAGCCGTCTCTGAGGTTGTAAAGCGCTTTCCGCATTCGGGACACTGACGACGCCTCCTTATGGCTGAGCCATCCTCGCTGGTTCTGGAGTCAGTGACTCTGGAGTCGGTATTCCGGCAAAACGGACAATGCATCAAGACTCTTTCCTAGTTAACTCAATTTTAGGCGTGGGACCATCAATTGCCTTACTATCTAGCGAAAGCAAAAGCACTTCAAACTAAAGACCAAATGTATGGGGCTGCCCTGCGCCTTAGCTAATATTGTTATCGATGCCTGATCAATACCTTAACTATGACCCCAGCGATGCCTTAAAGGGTGCCTTTAGAAGGCACGCTTCAGGGGTAGCCATAATCACAGCCAAAGCCCAGGACGGCAGCCCTGTTGGGTTCACGGCTACATCGGTGACTTCACTTGGCTCTAATCCCGCCCTGGTCACTTTTAATGTGTCTCGTGGTTCGTCTTCCTGGGCAACTTTGTCGACTACCAGTCATTTAGCAATTCATACTTTGGGCGCCAACAACATAGAACTTGCCAAAAAGTTGGCAGCTGATCACACCGAGCGCTTTTTGGACTCTGATTGGGAGCTATCTGAGTTCGGTATTCCAGTTTTCAAGGATGTGACGGCAGTACTGTTCGTGAAGGTGCGTGAGTACCATCACGTCGAACAAAATGCAGTGTTTATCACCGAGGTGGTTTCTGGAAAGTTGGGCAACGAAGACAAGGCTCTGTTGTACACCCAGCGCTCCTACTTCACTCCAGCCGATGAAGCGCTCTGAATAAGGCACTTGGCGCCAAGCAACGCTTTCAGTTCCCCGATTAGATCGTCGGATATTTTAACAGTTGGCTGCAACTTAAAACTTCGAGGATTTATCTCGTCGATAAAAGACAAATGAACTTCTTCCTTGCCCGGATGAGCCTTTAAGGTTAAATCCAAGTTTTCCAAAATCGACCTAGTAGCGTCGGCCTCTTCAAGTTGCAATCGAAGTGGTCCTCCACTTGCTGACTCAGCCCCAAGAGAAATGGTGTCCATTGAAAAGGCTGAAATCGCGAAACTATCATCGCGAGAGTTAATGCGGCCACGAATCAGAACGACTTCGTCATTAACCAAGGCCTCCGAATATTCTTTATAGGTCTTGCCCATAAACATTACAGAGATTTCCCCCTCAAAGTCCTCGATTATCACGTTCGCGTAAGGGTTACCAGAAGCTCTTGCGACGCGGTGGGTGACGTTAGAAATCAGTCCGGCGATTGTGACTGTCTCGCCGTCACGAATCTCCTCGCTGGTCAAAAGATCCCCAATTGTAAAATCAGCGAACTGTGCCAACTGGTGCTGTCTGCCAGCTAATGGATGGTCAGAGACGTACAGTCCGAGCATTTCTCGCTCGTGTGCAAGTTTTTCCGCCTTTGGCCATTCCGGACGATTAGGAACTACAAGCTGGAAGTCTGATTCCGCAAAAAGATCGCCAAACAAATCAACTTGACCGGTTGATTCATTTTTCTTGATCACTGACTGGGCATCAACTGCCTCCTCGTGAATTTCTATCAGTGAGCGCCTGGTGTGACCAAGAGAATCGAATGCGCCGGCTTTAATCAGCGATTCGATGGTCCGTTTGGAGCAAACTTGCTGCGGCACTCGCCTAAGAAAATCACTAAAAGATTCAAAAGGCTTCTCTCTTCTTGCTGCGATGATGCCCTCCACCACGTTGTTTCCAACGTTTCGAATCGCACCAAGGCCAAACCGAATAGTGTCACCCACCGCACTAAAGGGACCAATCGATTGGTTTACGTCCGGCGCTAGGACCTGAATTTCCATTCGTCGACACTCATTTAGATAAATGGCCAGCTTGTCTTTCGAGTCACCCACGGAGGTTAATAGTGCGGCCATGTACTCTGCGGGAAAATTTGCCTTTAGGTAGGCGGTCCAGTAGCTCAATACCCCGTAGCCAGCTGAGTGCGCCTTGTTGAACGCATAGTCCGCGAAGGGCAAAAGGGTCTTCCAGAGAGTTTCGATGGCAGGTTCTGAGTAGCCCTGCCTCGCCATACCCTCGCTGAAGTCTTTGTAGGAGCGATCTAGCTCCTTCTTGTCTTTCTTACCCATGGCACGACGGAGTAGATCAGCCTGAGCAAGTGAGAATCCAGCGACCTTTTGTGCTACCGCCATAACCTGCTCCTGGTAGACGATTAACCCATAGGTTGGATCGAGAATCTCTGCCAGGGTTTGCGCCAATTCCGGATGAATTGGTTCGGACTTTTGCAAATCGTTTTTACGAAGAGCGTAGTTAGTGTGAGATTTTTCACCCATTGGCCCTGGACGGTACAAAGCAATTACAGCCGAGATGTGCTCGAACTCGCTCGGCTTTAGCATTCGAAGTAGTGAGCGCATCTGGGCGCCATCGAGCTGGAATACGCCCAGCGTCTCCCCTCGGGATAACAGTGCAAACGTGTTAGAGTCCGAATTTAGATCCAGCTCTTCGAGCACCACACTTACTCCGCGGTTTTTTTCTATATTCAGCAACGCGTCATCAAGCACAGTCAAATTTCTAAGACCCAAAAAGTCCATTTTCAGCAAGCCGAGTTTTTCGCAAGGCGGCTGGTCAAACTGGGTAATCACCGCGCCATCATCTTCCCGACGCATGATGGGTATCACCTCTAGCAATGGTTCGGCAGACATAATCACGCCGGCCGCATGCACGCCCCACTGGCGCTTCAGACTCTCTAGTCCGCGAGCCAGCTCAAAAATCTTTGCCGAGTCTGAATCGTTTTCAAGCGCCTCCCGAAACTCCGCTGCTTCTTTGTATCTAGAGTTTTGTTCCGCCTGCTTATCTTTGGGTTTTTCAACTAGCTCCCCAAGAGACACGTCTCGTCCCAACACCATCGGAGGCATCAACTTAGTCAGCTTCTCCCCTGCCGCATAAGGCATTCCCAACACTCTGGCTGAGTCCTTAAGCGCTTGCTTTGCTTTGATTGTTCCGAAGGTCACAATCTGCGCAACCCTGTCTTCACCGTATTTTTGACTTACGTAGCGAATGACCTCGCCTCTTCTGCGGTCGTCGAAGTCCACATCTATATCCGGCGGGGAAACGCGGTCAGGATTCAGGAATCTCTCAAAAATCAGTCCGTGCACAATCGGGTCAAGTTCGGTAATTCCTAGAGCGTAAGCAACAATCGATCCCGCCGCGGAGCCACGGCCAGGTCCCACACGAATACCCTGTTGCCTAGCCCAGGCTATAAAGTCGGCAACTACTAAGAAGTAGCCAGGGAACCCCATCTGCGCAATAACGGTAACTTCATACTTGGCTTGATTGGCTTGACGCTCAGGAACTACCTCGCCATAGCGACGCCTCATTCCCTTGTCGACTTCTTTGGCAAACCAACTGGCCTCAGTTTCTCCTTCCGGAAGAGGGAACTTGGGCATCAGGTCGCGCTTGACGAATTCAACGTTGCAGCGCTCAGCAATTAGAAGTGTGTTGTCGCAAGATTCCGGGTGATCTCGAAACAGCTCGCGCATCTGTTCCGGGGATTTTAGATAATACTCGTGGCCATCAAACTTGAACCGATTCGGGTCCAGTAAGTTAGTGCCCGATTGCACGCAAAGAAGCGCCTCATGGCTGGTGGCGTCTGTGGCATGGGTGTAGTGAAGGTCATTGGTTGCAACTAGTGGCAGTGAAAGTTCTTTGGCCAGTTTAAGAAGGTCTGGCATGGCTCGGCGCTCGATGTCGATTCCGTGGTCCATGATCTCAACGAAGTAATTATCTTTGCCGAAAAGATCCCTATAAAAAGCGGCTGCCTCGAGGGCTTTGTCATACTGACCGAGTCTTATAAGGGTCTGCACCTCGCCCGAGGCGCAACCAGTTGTTGCAATAATTCCTTTGGCATATTCCTGAAGTAGCTCGCGGTCCATTCGGGGCTTGAAGTAAAACCCGTCCAGCCAGGCCTTTGAGGACATCTTGAAAAGGTTGTACATTCCTTCGGTGGTCTCAGCAAACATCGTCAAATGAGTAAATGCTCCGCCACCTGACACGTCGTCTTCGCCGCCACTTCCCCACTTGACTCGGGTGCGCTCAGTTCGTGACGTTCCTGGAGCAAGATAAGCCTCTATGCCAATTATTGGCTTGACTCCATTGGCCTTCGCTGTCTGATAGAAATCGTAGGCCCCAAAATTATTTCCATGATCGGTAATAGCAATTGCTGGCATTCCCATTCGAGCTGTTTCTTCAATAAGGGGTTTTATCCTTGCGGCGCCATCGAGCATTGAGTACTCGCTGTGCACATGCAGGTGCACAAAGGAGTCTTTTGCTGGCAATTTGGCCTTCTAAAACTAGCGCGGGTTTGTTTGAGTCTTTAGCCTACGGGCTTCTAGGCTCGGAGCTTCTCAAGCACTGCGGCCAAGTCCGATGGGTATTCGGATGCAAAGTGCATTTGCTCACCGGAAATAGGGTGCAAAAAACCAAGCTCTTTGGCGTGAAGCCACTGCCTCTCAATGCCAAGCTTTTTCGCAAGCTTTGGGTCCGCTCCATACATTGTGTCGCCGAGCAAGGGATGCCTAAAAGCCGAAAAGTGAACCCTAATCTGATGAGTTCTTCCGGTTTCCAAATTCACTTCGCAAAGTGCAACGGCTGGGAAAAGCTCAAGAGTTTTGTAGTGGGTCACCGATGGTTTCCCACCTTCGATAACCGCAAATTTGAATTCGGCTTTGGGATGCCTTGCGATCGGAGCATCAAAGGTTCCTTCTAGAGGGTCAGGGTGGCCTTGGATAATCGCGTGATAAATCTTGTCAATGGTTCGGTCGCGAAAGGCCTGCTTTAGCCGTGAGTAAGCAAGCTCCGATTTTGCAAGCATCATCAAACCGCTGGTTCCAACGTCAAGTCTCTGGACTATGCCCTGGCGCTCCTGAGCGCCGGAGGTAGAAAGCTGAATTCCTCTAGCGAGCAAAGCGCCAGCAACTGTAGGGCCCTCAAAGCCAACCGTTGGATGAGCAACTACGCCGGCAGGCTTGTCTATCACAATCAGATCATCGTCTTGGTAAATAATTTTGAGCGAATCTACCGGGGTGGGAGCAACCTCCAGCGGCTGCTCAGCCTTAGGTGGGTCAATAACTAGAAGATCTCCCGCACTCAACCGATCAGATTTACCAAGCGTCTTATTGGCAATCCTTGCCCCACCCGTTTCGCAAACCTCTGCAGCGGCCGAGCGAGAAATTCCTAGGAGTCTTGCAATCGCCGTGTCAACGCGTTCGCCAACCAGAGATGCATCTATTTCAAAGGACTGGCTCATTTTGTCCTGGGTTCAACTCCTCCGATGTTCTCTCCGCGAAGGACCCGAAGAACACTCAGAATTGCCATGGATACGATGAATATATCGGCGAGATTAAAAACCGGAAAATTAAAGGGAATCTGAATGAAATCAATCACATGGCCTTTGCCAAAGCCGGGTTCTCTAATGAGTCGATCAACTAGGTTTCCAACAACACCTGCCAAAAAAATCCCGGCCATAATTGACCAAGACACTGATGTTATGCGTCTGGCAAACCAAATTGTCGCCAGCATCGCTATCGAAGAAGTTATCGCCAGAATCCAGGTGTAGCCGAAGCCGAGAGAAAAGGCCGCGGAGTCGTTGTACACCAGCCGCCATGACAAGATCTCGCCAATTACTGGATAGTCAACGCCAAGCTTGAGGGTGGCGATGGCAAGGTTCTTAGTGAATTGATCTAGTCCAATTAGGAAAAGTGAAACAACCAGATACAGCCAACGAATAAATCCTGGCTTTGACTTGATCAAGACCTTCTGCTACCCGCTGAGTCCAGTGGGGAAACTCGGTGCCCGCTGGACTGGAGCGACGCCAGCGGTGTCAAGCTCGTTTAGCTGTGATTCTATGTAGGCCTTCAAGCGCAGACGGTACTCTCGTTCAAAGCTTCGAAGTTCTTGGATTCGGTGCTCAATAACTGCCTTTTCTTGTTCCAGGCGATTCATGTCAGAACGCTGCAATGCTTCTGCTTCGCGGACCACACGGGCTGCAGTAGCGTGACCTTCTGCAATGAGTTCGTCTCGCTTTAGCATTCCCTCTCGCACGTGCTCGTCGTGTAGCTTACGGGCGAGCTGGAGCAGGTTGTTGGTGTTCGAGGAGTCGAGGCTAGAAAGGTCCGTAACTGCTTGTGGGAATGCCGTTGGCGGGGCAACCGGAGGGGCCGAAGCCAGCTGGGAAGGTAGCCCTGCTCCACTTCGCTGGAGTTCTGCAATACGACCATCGGCTGCTAGCAGCCTTCTGCGCAAGTCCTCGTTCTCCTGATAAAGCCTTCTAAATTCAACAACAATTTCATCGAGAAAGTCATCGACTTCGTCTTGGTCGTAGCCCTCACGAAATTTGGTGGGCTGAAATCTCTTGTTGACTACATCTTCTGGAGTTAGTGGCATTACTGTCTTCCTCTTTGGATTGGCCAGATTAGGCAGTGCTCGTACAAGCCTAACGCATCAGGCAAATAGTCGCCATCAGAGCCCTTGAACCAAACCCCTTACAAATACTACGCCCAGCACCAATACAGTCCAGGCAAAATCAAGCGAAATTGAACCCATTCGAACCGGCTTGATGAAACGCCTGAGGAAACGAAGTGGCGGATCGGTGAGAGTGAAGATGATTTCCGCGACCGGTAGCAGGACTCCCTTGGGTCGGAAAGCGGGGTTTACCGACATCATCAAATCCAGAATAAGTCGACCTATAAGCGCGTAGAAGTAAATCTGAAGCGCCCAGTATGCGATAAGCGCGAGAGGACCCATAGTGAAAGTTATGGACGAACTAGAAGCTCGTCAACCTCACTTGGCTCTTGTGCTGACTGCTCTTCATTGACTGCGACGTGGGTAGGTGTCAACAAGAACACTTTAGGCGTCACTCGACGCATGTGTCCTTCAAGACCTTCTTTTAGGCCCAACATAAAATCAAGCATGCGACGAGATTCGACTTCACTCATTTCACCCATGTTTACAATTACGGGGATGCCGACTCGATAATGAGCAGCGACCATCGGCGCTTCTTCATAGGATTTGGGTTCGATTGTGAAAATCTCCGCTACATCGTTTGACCCGCGGCGTGGGCGCGGGCTCATTACTCGAGCAGGGCGAGCGGTGGTTGCCGTTGACTCTGCACGGGTAGGCAAGTCATTGGACTCCTCGGCAAATCCGAGAAATTCCATGCTGCGCTGAAGTATTCCGGCCATTAGTTCCTCCTGGGGCTATAACTTCTCTAAGAATATGACTAGTTGGGTCGATTCCCCGTTATTGCGGTACCTATTCGCAAGTGTGTCGCGCCATAGGCGATGGCTGTCTCGAAGTCCCCTGACATGCCCATCGATAGCCCAGCTGCCGAAGGCGCCAATTTCTGAATCTCTTGAGACAAAATGGCGAGTTTCTCAAACTCGCCCTCCGGGGCCACCGCTAGACCACCGACCCCCATCAAACCGACAAGCTCTAGCCCGGGACTGTCAAGCACCCGTTCGGAAAATGCCATCAAATCTGACGCTGCAACTCCTCCGCGTTCGGGATCATCGGTGAGATTCACCTGCACAAAAACCCTCAGAGGCACTTCTCGGTCAATGGTTCGCTTTTTTAGCTCATCCAAGAGTGATGAACGGTCCAGGGAGTGCAAGAAGTGGGCATATTCCAGCACTGACTTGACCTTATTGGTCTGCAGTTGCCCAATAAAATGCCAATTGAAGCTCTTATCTGACTCAAGAGCAATCTGCTTCGCTTTGGGGGCTGCTTCCTGGTCTCGATTTTCACCAAAATCCCGAGACCCCAAGTTAAGCAGATCAAGCACGAGCTGATGCGGGTTATTTTTGGTCACAACGACAACTGTGAGGTCGTCTACGGCTCGGTTATGACTCGTGGCAGCAGTCGCTATCCGATCAACGATTGCTTGGTAGCGCAGTCCAAGCTCAGTCAATTAACCTCTGAGGAATTCAGGGATGTCTAAATCGTCACCGAATGTGCCATCGGCTGTCTGGGGCTGTCTGGGCAAAGTCGGCGACGGATCAATCTCGATGTCTATTTTCTCAACGTACTCCATGGCAAAACTCTTAACCGAAACTGGTTCCGGTTCGATAGCTGGTGTATCAAAAAATGAGACCGACTCACCAACTTTCTCGGGAATGGGCGTTGCTAGCGGCTGTGACTCTGCGACTTCCGCAAAAACAGTGCGTGGAGACTTCCTGGTTTTTGGCTGACCTCCATCAAAGCCAGCGGCAATAACAGTAATTCGCACCTCATCGCCCAAGGTGTCGTCAATGGTAGTTCCATAAATAATGTTTGCCTCAGGGCTAACTGCCTCTTGCACTAGTCGGGCTGCCGCGTCAATTTCGTGAAGGCCAAGATCTGAAGCACCTTGGACTAGAAGCAGTACTCCGTGCGCGCCATCAATGCTTGACTCTAGAAGCGGCGATGAAACAGCCATTTCGGCCGCGCGTATAGCTCTGTCCTCGCCCTTGGCGGTACCGATTCCCATGAGAGCTGAGCCTGCACCTTGCATAACCGACTTTACGTCAGCAAAGTCAAGGTTTATCAAGCCAGGGGTCGTGATCAAATCAGTAATACCCTGAACGCCAGCGCGCAGTACGTCGTCAGCGGTCTCAAAAGCCTCAACCACAGAAACTGACTTATTAGCAATCTCTAGAAGACGCTGATTAGGAACAACAATCAGAGTGTCAACTTCGGCTCTTAGTGCTTCGACCCCGCGCTCGGCCTGCTGCATTCTTCGCTTACCTTCAAATCCAAAAGGCGTTGTGACGACACCAACTGTGAGGGCACCGACTCTTTTAGCTACTCGAGCAACGATTGGGGCGGCTCCGGTACCGGTACCTCCACCCTCGCCAGCAGTTACAAACACCATGTCAGATCCGCGAAGAGCCGCTTCCATTTCCTCTTCGTGATCTTCAGCAGCACGCTTGCCAATCTCAGGGTCAGCCCCAGCTCCCAGTCCGCGAGTTAGCTCGCGACCGATGTCTAGCTTTACGTGAGCCTCACTCATCAAAAGAGCCTGGGCATCGGTGTTAATCGCGACGAACTCAACCCCTCTTAGGCCTGCCTCAATCATGCGGTTAAGAGCGTTGACTCCCCCGCCGCCAACGCCGACTACCTTTATTACAGCTAGGTAGTTCCGGTTTAGCCCCATGATGCTCCTTCAAATTCGTGGCCGTGAACTTACTTCTATTCACTGCGAATAGCGAAACCCTCAAGCTAAGGTTTAGCCTTAAGCTCAACGGTGGTTTGTTATCCGCGCCAAAAAAATAGGCCAAGTAGGGCCGTATATGGCGCAACATGGACTGGCGTGTCTAAAACTTGTCAAAACGAACAACCGGGACATTCGGAGAGGAAACATCAAAAGTCACCGACTGCGATTTACGGTGATTTCTCATCAAGGCCTGTAGGACGTTGGATTTGAGTGCCGAATCGGAACTGTCACCCCAGATAATTCTTTGATTACTAGATGACCGAAGGCTCATCTCCACATCGTCCTTTGACTTTGCTTCAATATATTCCACCTGGTCAAGTAGGTCCTCAGGAAGAGCCATTAAAACATCCATTGCGTTGCGAAAACGCTGGGAATTGAGCGGGTTCTCACTAATGGAGATCTCCGGCAGTAGATCAGCCGTCGTTGCCTTCGCTATTTTGACGCCGGCAGGATCAAATAGCCAGCGCTGCCCCTCGCTGGCAACAATGCAAATTGCCTGGCGTTCCGATATTCGAATCTGCAATCCATTTGGCGGCGCGGCAGTTGCCGAGAAGCTCTCAATCAATTCAAAGCTCTCCAGAGACGCTGCTATTTCTTGTTCACTTAGCATAGGCAGCGGAGTGCCGATGTGACCCTGAAGCGCCTTCGATATCTGCTCAGGCTTAATGCGGTCGGTACCGGAAACATAAATCTCTTTGATTGCAAGGAGTGGGGAGAAAGTTGCAACACCAACAATTCCCAACAGAATCAAAATGGCTACTGCAGTCAGTGAGGCAGCTATTCTTCTGGCCCGCCTAGAGGACAACATTTGTCCTACTAAAGAGTTTTCAAGTTCGCGCTGTGTGAGTCTCCTGGGAGCCCTCGCTAGAGTGTTCAGACGTTGCCGTTGCAGTTTTTCTGCCGGAAGCTTCTTTGAAAGTGGGCGCTTCATTAGCTAGTGGGATTGTAAGGATTCGAGTAGCTCTGGAACCATTCGGTATACGTCGCCGCATCCCATCGTGATTATGAAATCACCTTCGGTCGCTAGTGCTGCTGCTACTGACGGGGCCTGATCCCAGCTAGGGGCATAGTGAATGCGAGACTTGTCGACGAACTTGTCAAAAATAAGCTCGCTGGTGACTCCTGGTTCAGGGTCCTCGCGCGCGGCATAAATATCAAGCAGGACGACTTCATCGCTTGCAGCCAGGACCTCGGCAAACTCCTTGGCAAAGAGTCTGGTCCTTGAAAAAAGGTGGGGCTGAAACACTGTGATTAGTTTTCCGACTCCAACCACTGCTCTAGCGCCATTTAGGGCAGCAGCAACTTCCGTGGGGTGATGTGCGAAGTCATCGTAGACACTAACCCCGCGCACTTTTCCGTGCAACTCAAAACGTCGCTCGGTTCCTTGAAACTTAGCAACCTCGCGAAGTGAGTCCTCAAAATCAAACCCTAAACCAACAAGGATTGCAACGGCTCCAGCAGCGTTTAATGCGTTGTGCTTTCCCGCCAGTAGCAATTTGCTATGGGTAACTAAATCTTTGTAAACCAAATCGAATGAAACTTCCGCATTTTCAGCAATGTTTTCAATTCGAATGTCCGCTGTTGCCGCCTCGCCAAAACTAATCATCGGACGAGAAATCAGTTTCGAGACCTCGCTAGCTCCCTCGTCATCGGAGCTTATGGCAACAAACTCCTTCGACTTATTGGCAAACTGGGCAAATACGGCATGAAAGGCTTCGATGCTTCCGTAATGGTCCAAATGATCTGGATCGACGTTAGTTATCAAACTGATTGCAGTTTCGTACTGGAGAAATGAGCCGTCTGATTCGTCTGCCTCAATTATGAAAAGCTCACCGGAGCCGGATTTACTGCTTGCGCCAACAGAATTAATCACTCCACCGTTTACAAAACTTGGATCTTGGTCCATTGCAGTAAGCGCAGTGATAATCATTCCTGTTGAAGTTGTTTTTCCATGAGCGCCAGCCACAGCGATTAGCCGTTTCTTAGAAGCCAGGTGTGCAAGAGCTTGGGACCGATGAATTATCGGTATTCCTTTTTCTAACGCAAGAAGGTATTCGGGGTTTGTCGGCCACAGGGCACTGGTCACAACAACAGTGTCAGGATTACCAAGGTGGGCTTTGTCGTGGCCGATAGATATTTCAGCACCGAGCTGGCGAAGTGCCTTGATGTTTGAGCTGTCCCGGAGGTCGCTACCGGTGACTTTGTGACCCATACCAATCAGTAGTCTTGCTATTCCGCTCATCCCGGAACCACCAATACCAATGAAATGCACTACTCCAAGCTGGGTAGGCACCGGCTGAGAAAAATCAGGCTTAATCATCTTCTTGAGAGTACCTCGTCAATCAATGCAATCAAGCGCTCTGTGCCATCCAGTACCCCAACTTGGCGGGCGGATTCGGACATTGCTTTGAGACGCTCGCTGTTGGAGAGCATTGGAATAAGCGTTGAACGAACATAGTCCGGGGTGAACCCAGCATCGGTCACTGTCACCCCGGCTCCTGCAGCTAATAGGTCTTGAAGGTTGAATTTTTGCTCTCCGTTGCCTACTGGGTAGGGAATGTACAAGGCGGGAAGACCAATGGCTGCGAACTCCGAAACCGTAGCCGCCCCAGATCTAGAAACTGCAAAATCGCTAGCGGCGATGGCGAGCTCCATTTGGTCTACATACCGAACGCGCCGATACTGATCCTCAGAAACTTCCTCAAACTCGCTTGCGCCACCAACTATGTGAAGAACCTGTATACCCGCGGCAGCAAGAACTGGCCTTGATTGCTCTACGGTTTGATTAATGCTCCGGGCACCCAACGAACCGCCGGTGACTAGCAAAGTGAACTGGTCCGGTCGCAAACCAAAATGCTTCCTTGCCGAAACTGAGTCTTTAGATTCTGCCAGCGCAACTATTTGCTTTCGAAGTGGCATTCCTACAAACTCGCTGGGAATCATATCTGCTGATCGAAACGCTTTGCCGGCAGCACTGGCAAAGCGATTTCCGAATTTGTTTGCGATTCCTGGTAGTGCATTGCCTTCATGTATCACAAGAGGAACCTTCTCCCGATATGCCGCAAGGTAGGCCGGAGCACTGACGTATCCGCCAAACCCAACCACGACATCGATTGAATGGTCTTTGATGTACTTTCGCACTTTGCCCACAGCGGCAAAAAACTTGAATGGAAACAAAAGTGCCCATATTCCAGGCCTTCGAGGAAACGGGAGCTTTTCAATTATTAGTAGCTCAAAGCCCGCCTCAGGAACTAGTCGTGATTCGAGTCCTGAGGCTGTGCCTAGAGCCAAAACATTGTCATCACTTTTTCGAGCTCTCAAAGCCTTCGCAACAGTCAAAAGCGGATTAACGTGACCTGCGGTTCCACCACCGGTCAGCAGGTAGTTTGTCAACGCTGTGCTCTTTTCAGAGATTGCCGGTGATTGTCCTTCTCGAAGGCAAGCACTAATCCAATACCCGCCAAAGTTGCAATTAATGAGGAGCCACCAGCGGAGATAAGAGGAAGCGGCACACCAAGCACCGGCAAAATTCCCAGAACAACTGCCACATTCACGGCCGACTGGCTAAGAATCCAAACCACAATTCCAAGTGTTGAAATCTTTGCAAAAGTCGACTCTGACCGCAGCATGACCCGAATCAGCGACGCAATCAATAGCGCAAACAATCCAATGACCACCAGAGCTCCAATAAGCCCAAGTTCCTCACCTATGACGGCAAAGATAAAGTCGTTTTCAACCTCGGGGATCCAGGACCACTTCATCTTTGAGTTTCCAAGTCCAGCTCCGAACACTCCACCGGCCGCCAGAGCCCAGGTACCATGCTCAAACTGCCAATTAAAGGCTTCAGATGAGGCTGAGCCAGGGTTTAGCCAGGCTGTAATGCGGGCCATGCGCGAGGTGCTAGAAGCTGTTGCCAGAGCTGCCAAAGCGATCCCAATAAGTCCGATTCTCCCAAGGATTTTTCCAGGAGCTCCGGCCATAGCTAACGTTCCAAAGATGATAAAACCGAAAATTACAGCCGTTCCAAGATCTCGACCAAACATTACCAGCCCAATAGCCACCCCACCAACTGCTAGCAGTGGATACAAAACACGCTGAGGATTGCTGATTTCAAACTCACGGTTTGAAATAAACCAACCCATATACATAATCAATGCCAGTTTTAAAAACTCCGACGGCTGCAGAGTGAAACCAGCAATCGATATCCAGTTGGTATTGCCATTGACTGAGATTCCGATGAAAGGAACCGCGAACTGTAAAGCAAAGATAACTACAAGAACAACGCGCACCTGCTTCCTGATAAAACTCATCGGCAGGCTTGCAATAAACAACATTGCCCCAAGACCAATAACCGCATAGAGAACTTGTCGCGAGAAAATGTAGTAAGCGTCTCGGTTCGCAACTAGAGAGTCAATCGAAGAAGATGACAAAACCATTACCAGACCAAAAACCACCAGGAAACCGGTAAGCCCAGCGAGGCGATAAAAGTAGATGGACTCGGCGCGGAAGTTATCCTGCAGCCAGTAGACAAAGTTTCTAAAGATGTTTCCGCGGGGAGTCTTGCCAGGCTTTGCTTTTTTAGTCAAAGGAGTACGCGTCATTTTTCACCGACAGATAAGTTGTGAACAGCTTTGGCAAAGCTTTCTCCACGGTCTTGATAGTTTTTGAACTGATCCATTGAGGCGGCTGCCGGAGCTAGCAGCACCACGTCACCGGGACTAGCAAGTGAGGCAGCAGACGATACAGCTTGACTCATCACTTCACCACTCCCCTCGATTTCAATTACTGGCACCGAAGGTGCCAGCTCGGCAAAAGCTTGCTTAATTGCAACACGGTCGACTCCGATAACGACGGCCCCACGCAGTCTGGGAGCAAATTGGCCAATCAAATCAGAGATGTCTGCGCCCTTGAGTAATCCACCCAATATCCAAACCACCGACTCAAATGACCTCAGCGATGCGGCAGCTGCGTGAGCGTTGGTGGCCTTCGAGTCGTTGATGTATCTAACGCCGGTGACTTCGGCAATTAGCTGAATTCGATGGGGAGAAATTTCGAACTCTCTAAGTGCCTTCCTACAGGCCGCTGGAGGGACTCCATAGCTTCTAGCCAATGCGGTAGCTGCCGCAATATTGCTAAGAAGATGGGGGGTCAAAACTCCAAAGCTTGATAGGTCCTGAAGACTTGCAATCTCGAGAGCTTTGTCGGCTCGCTCTTCGAGGAAAGCTCTATCAACTAGTAAATCCTCAACGTATCCAACATTGCTTCGAGCAGGTGTCCCTAGCCCAAAACCAACTGCCCGAGCACCATCTTGGACCTCGGCTGCCTCTACTAATTGCTCCGTGACCGGATCTTCTAGGTTGTAAACGCAGGCAACTTTGGTTTTTGAGTATATTCTGCCCTTTGCTGCCCGGTAGGGCTCAAATCCTCCATGCCAGTCCAAGTGGTCGTTGGCGATGTTAAGAACCACCGAGCTGAACGGTTCGATGCTTTCCAAATAATGAAGCTGGAAAGATGAGAGTTCAACTACCAAGACTTCAAATTCCGCAGGGTCGCGGATGCAATCCAGGATCGGTTTTCCGATGTTGCCGCAGGCAACCGCCCTAACTCCGGAGGCAAGCAACATTGACTCGGTGATTTCCGCAGTGGTCGTTTTGCCGTTGGTTCCGGTTATGCAGATCCATTCCTGATTCGGAATAAAACGATCCCGCAGGCGCCATGCCAAATCAACGTCAGTCCAGATTGGAATACCTTCGAGAAGCGCTTGCCGCACTAGCTGCGAAGTTGGAGCCACCCCTGGGGAAACAATCAGCAGGTCTGGCTGGTAGCCAGCAACGGCTGCTGAGAGCTTTTCTGAATCAGGGTCAACAAGGAACTCAATTCCTAGAACTTCCAGAATGTCGAGAATTTCAATCTCGCCAGATTCCGCCACCACAAGCAGCTCAGACCCGAGTTCCTTGAGGGTATCTGCAACCGAAAAACCGGTCTTACCTAAACCAACTACTGCAACTTTTATACTCTTCCAGTCTGAGCTCCAGCTGTTCAGTTCCGGAAACGCAGCCCCATGACTATCCATATATCCACTCAAGATAGAACAGCCCGATTCCAGCTAAAACAGACAGACCGGCGATGATCCAGAAGCGGACCACCACTGTTATTTCGGCCCAGCCTTTGAGTTCGAAATGGTGATGCAGCGGACTCATCAGGAAAATTCTCTTTCCCTTTGTAATTTTGAAATAAGCCCTTTGCAGAATCACTGAGCCTGTCACTATGACGAATATTCCCCCGATTAGTAACAGCAAAACTTCAGTTCTTGACAGGATTGCTAACGCAGCCAGCGCTCCGCCGAGGCCCATTGCGCCAGTGTCGCCCATAATGATCTGCGCGGGCGAAGTGTTCCACCATAAAAAACCAATACCAGCTCCGGTAATTGCAGCTGCAATGACCGCTAGATCCAACGGATCCCTAACCTCGTAGCAGCGACTCAAATTCTCAACAGCGGTCCCGCATAGCTGGTTAAACTGCCAAAATCCGATTACAGCGTAAGCACCGATGGCCATGATGCTCGACCCAATAGCCAAACCATCGAGCCCATCGGCTATGTTTACACCGTTTGAAGTTGCAGAGATAAGTAGGAATATCCAAAGCACAACCAGAACCGAACCAACCACAGTTCCAAACATCATCAAGTCAATTCCGATGTCTCGAATAACGGAGATTTGGGTCGAAGCCGGCGTTACACCGAGTGCATTTGGATTACCGAAAGCAAACCCAGCAAACAGCAAAGCAACCACTGCCTGGCCGGAAATTTTTGCCCAACCACCAAGTCCCAAAGAACGCTGCTTCTGAGTTTTTATGAAGTCGTCTACGAATCCAACAATTCCAAGTCCAACCATTGCAAGTATCACTAGCAAGGCTGAAACGGACGGAGTTTCGCCGTTGAAAAGTTTTCCACTGAAGTATCCGGTAACTGCAGCCAGGATAATGACCAGGCCACCCATCGTGGGGGTGCCTCGCTTAGTGTGGTGAGACTCTGGACCGTCATCCCTGATGAACTGACCCCAGTTCCATTTTCTAAAGAGCCAAATAAAAATTGGAGTTAGAAACAGCGTGAAGGCCATGGACACAGCCCCGGCCAAAAGCAGCGCTCTCATTCCGCCTCCAACATCAGTTCGTCTCCCAGAAACCTCAGATTTGCCGACTTGGATGATTTGACCAAGACAGTATCGCCATCAGTGAGTATCCCACGCAGGTAGGCCAAAGTCTCGGCAATCGAGGAGAAAAACTGTGATTCGCCGTCCCAAGATCCTTCTTGGCTAGCTCCCATGTGAATTAATTTGGCACCTTCTCCGACCACAACAAGTTGATCAATGTTTAGACGAACTACCAACCGTCCAATTGAGTCATGCTCGTACCTGGAGTACTCACCAAGTTCTGCCATTTCCCCAAGAACGGCGATTGTGCGTGAACCCATCCGACCAAGTTGGGCAAGAGTCTGCAGTGCCGCCCTCATAGAGTCCGGGCTTGCGTTATAGGCGTCATTTATGACTGTGACACCATCAGACCTAACTGCGCGCTGCATGCGCCAACGCTCGGCCAATTCCATACTCTCTAGCGAGTGAACAATCTGAGCCTTGCTAGCTCCTAGCAATCTTGAAACACTAGCTGCTGCCAGCGCGTTCATGACGTGGTGCTCTCCTAGAATACGGAGCTGCACTGGCGTTTTTTCACCGTCTGGCCATTTCAAAACAAAGGCCGTTCCAAGTTTCGAAACCGTAACCTCAGAGGCAGAAAAATCTGACTCTGGTTGAGTTCCAAACCAAGACACCTCGGCCTTAGTGCGATTTTTCATAGCAGACACCAAAGCATCGTCAGCATTTAGAACTAGTTTGCCGTTTTCACCCAGGGATTCAGCAAGCTCACCCTTAATCTTTGCGGTATTTTCTATACCGCCGAATTCTCCTGCGTGAGCCATGCCAACCTTCAAAATAACCCCGATATCGGGCTTGGCCATTTTGGCAAGGTAAGAAATACTTCCAATACCTTCGGCTCCCATCTCCACTACCAAGTATTTGGTTTCCAAATCAGCCCTCAGTATCGAGATTGGAGCTCCCACTTTATTGTTGAACGATTCAATCGGGGCAATAGTGTTGCCAATTTTTGAAAGAATTTCCCGCAACATGTTTTTTGTTGTTGTCTTGCCGTTAGAGCCTGTAATTCCTATTACCTTGAGATTGCCCCTGTTTTTCAGCTCTGTTATCAACCAACCAGCTAAAGTCCCGAGAGCTTGAACTGTGTCCGAAACAACAATTTGCGCTATGTCACAATCCACTTGGCGTTCAACGATTGCAACTGTTGCCCCGTGAGCTTTTGCATCGGCTACGAAATCGTGGCCGTCATTTAGCTCACCGGGCTTGGCAAAAAATAAGCCACCTGGAGCAATAAGTCTTGAATCTGTCTCAGTGCCTGCTGAAACAAGTGATTTTGAATCCCCTATTACTTTTGATCCAAAAATCTCAGCGAGTTCCGCTGCAGTTATTGAGATCATTTCCAGCCCGCTTCGGCAAGGGCGGCGCGGGCTTGTTCTCGACCTGAATACTTGGTTCTAACACCCATGATGTCTCGATGCTCCTGATGCCCTGGCCCAAACCAGACAATAGTGTCGCCTTTTCCAACCATCGATACCGCAATTCGAATCGCGCGCTCGGGGCCTTCAAGGTTTCTAATGTCATGGTCTGGACGTTCGGCGATCGCTCCGTCGTAAATCATTTGACGGATTATCGCTGGATCTTCGAACCTCGGGTTGTGATCAGTCACAATCACTGCGTCGCCAAGTCTTGCGCAAATCGCGCCAATCATTGGGCGCTTAATTTTGTCTCGGTCACCATCTAGGCCGACAACTATTACCAGTTTGCCCTCGGTAACATTGCGCGCAGCTTTGATTGTCATCTCAATTGAATCCGGAGTGTGACCAAAATCAACGTACACACTTGGCGCTCCAACTGGAGCCACATTGTCTCCCCGCCCTGCAATTGGGGCGTCGATGCCGTCTTTTAATCCACTGGCTAATTTCTTCCAGTCGTGCCCGGCCTGAATTGCCATGAGAATTGCCACGCCTGCGTTGGATGCCATGTAGTCACCAATAATTGGCACGGATGAGGAAATCTTTTCGCCGTTAGGGCCTAGTAAATCAAAAGCAGTAAGCCCTATGCCTTCTTGGGTTACAACTACCTTCCAGTCAGATTCGACATCCTGACGCAAAGTCACTGTCACGCATGGCACCTCACTGGCTTCCAAAAACGGTTGCCCGAATTCGGTGTCTAAACACACAACTCCCTTACCGGCGCGGACTTTTTGAAAAAGCGGCATCTTTGAAGCTAGGTACTCATCATATGAGTCGAACTCATCGAAATGATCGTGGCTCAGATTGGTAAAGGCCACCACGTCAAAGAATATTCCGTCTACTCGATGTTGCCTCAGTGCTTGGGCTGATACCTCCCAGCCAACATCACTGACCTTGTTCTCACGCATTCGAGCGATTAGTGCGTGTGATTCAGGGGCCTCTGGAGAGGTGAGTCTTGAAATTATGACATCGTTGGCTATGTGTCTTTCTACGCTCGAGCTCATCCCTGGAACTTCACCAATTTGCCTAAAGATGGCAGATAAAAAGTGCACAGTTGAAGTTTTCCCGTTGGTGCCAGTGACCCCGTACATCCGAGGCATGTCAGACCTTACGTTTCCATAGACGAACCTTGCGGCTTCACCTAGGCGAAGCCTTGGATTTTCTACGACAATGGTCGGAACAGTGGGGTTTCCAAGGATTTCGAGTCCTGCGGAGTCGGTTGCAATTGCAACGGCTCCCTCGGAGGTAGCTAATTGTGCAAAATGTGCTCCATGAGTTTTGTAACCCGGCATCGCAAAAAAGATGTCCCCTGGTCGAATATCACCGGTGTTCATTGATACGCCAGTTAGAACCACATCCGAATGGAACTGACTAAATTCGACGGATAGCTCGGCTGCGAGGGCGCTTAGCTGGACCCGATTTGGATTTTCGGGCCTGAGAATTGGAGGAATCGATTGCTCTACCAACTATTTCCATTCGGTTGGAAGATCTGGTGACTTGCCGGTTGAAGGAGGCACGCGGTTCGCAAGAAGCACCTGGGAAAGTATTTTTTGGTAGCCCGCAGCTGATGCCATCGAATTAGTCCAGACTCTCTTTGGCTTGTATATCATCACGCCCATTGCATACCGTGGGTTATCAACCGGAGCCATTCCAAAAAACGATGCCGCGTAATACTGACCGTATCCGCTACCTTCTTTAATCTCCGCTGTTCCAGTCTTACCGGCCGAACGATAGCCCGAGACAGCGGTAGACCTTCCAATACTTCCTTGTTCGACTACTTTTTCAAGCACGTGCATCACATCGTTTGCGGTCGCTGCGGACACTACCTGCGTGGCAGTTGATTTGGGAACAGCGGTTCGGTTTCCCTCTTCATCTTCGCAGCCTGCCACCAGGACTGGATTTAGCCGAACACCTTCATTTGCAAGTGTCTGATAGGCGGAGGCCATCTGAACCGGAGAAACTGATAGCGCCTGGCCAAACATCGTCGTGAAGTTGGTCACACCATCCCAGTCCTTGTAATTGTTGAGCACTCCCTCGGTCTCACCTTCGAAACCGACCTCGGTAGGTTTTCCGAAGCCAAAGCCTTGCATGTATTCATACCTAACCTTGGCTGGAACTTTCTCAGCAAACTTGATAGTTCCAACGTTAGACGAAAAGCGCAGAACCCCCGTAAGTGTCCAGTTTGTTGGAGGGTGAGAATAGCTATCGTTAATAACATGATCAAATACCTTTAACGAAGATGGTGCCCGCACCTGAGTGTTCACTGTTGCGTACCCAGTGTCAATGGCGGTAGCTGCTGTGACGGCCTTAAAGGTTGAACCTGGCTCGTAGGCAAACTGGAACACCCTGGCTCCGCGATCTTCCGGCTTGGACTTCCCGGGGTTGTTTGGGTCAACGGTTGGGGCTTCAGCAGCAAGGACAATTTTTCCGGTCTTGACCTCTATGACGACCGCGGCAGCCCAGTCAGCATCGAGTTTTTTGACTTCGCTAGCTAGCACCTGTTGAGCCTGATACTGCAGATCAGAATCAATTGTTAAGACAACATTGCGACCGGCTCTTGCTTCCTGAATCACCACAGTGCTGGAAGGAATCTTAATTCCATCCACTCCTTTTTCAAAAGTTTCTTTCCCATCGACTCCCGCTAGGCAGGCGTTGAACTGACGTTCAATTCCAGCAAGGGCTGCGCCATCGGATCCAACAAAGCCAGTTAGGTTTCCTGCAACGGCGCCATTTGGGTACAAACGGTCATGGTGAGCATCGGCAAAAATCCAGGGGATGCCAAGTTCAACAATTTGTCGGTGGGTCTCAGCATCAACACGCTTTTTGAGATTTACGTAGTGAGAGGTTCCAATCAGCTTCGGGAGCAGTTTGGCTACTTTAATGTCCAATAATCTGGCAAGTTCGCTCGCAACTGACTCCACGCTCACAACCTGAGAAATGCCGTCGATTTGGCGCTCAACCGGTTTGACAATGGCAGGTGCGGCATTGATGTCGTAGCGGTAGACAGTGGTGGCTAAGACGTTTCCGTTGGCGTCCAAAATGTCCCCTCGAACGGCTGGCACCGTTCTGGCAACGGCGCGCTTTTCATAAGAGACTTCGTTGATTGATTCAGCTCGGACAATTTGGAAGTCAATTAGCCGAATCGCAAAAACCGCAACCAAAATCACAGAAATTGTCACCAAGAGTCGAATTCGCCTTGCGCTAACTGGCCCCGCGTGATTCATTCGCAAACCTTTCGCGGATTACCTTGTCGGTGAAGCGGGGATACCGCTTGCTATGGGCACTTCAGAAGCACTTGCTACCGGAAGCTTCAAAGGTTCGCTGGCACTGGCTGGCGAGGCCTTTTTCTTGGGCGGAGCAATCTTAATCATCGCTGAATTTGCAACCAGATTATGGGATTGACTGCTTGAACCAAGGGCTGGTTTCGGCTTCCCCAAAACCTTGTGATCGTCAAGTCTGAGAAAAACCGGATTTGAGTTGGCGACCATTCCGAGCTTTGTTGCTGTGATCAATAGGTTCTGCTGTGATGAAAGCGAAGCCACTTCTTCGGCAAGAATCTGCGAGGTGGTGTCAAGTTCGCGCTTTTCTTGTTTTAGATCAGATAGCTCATAGACCGACTGCGACGTGGCAATGGTCAAAAGTAGGTGAAGAATAGAAATGGCCAAAAACCCCATAACCACAATCATCACCAATGGCCCGCGCGCTCTGGTCCGTTCAAAACGCTTCATGCTACTTGCCTAATCTTTTGCGCGGCCCTTAGTCGCACCGAAGCAGACCTGGGGTTTCTGGCAATTTCTTCGAGACTGGCCTTTTCGGCACCCTTCACAACCAGTTTTAGAACCGGCGCGTGCTCTGGAAGCTCAAATGGGAGCTCAACCGGTGCTGAAGAACTTGACGCTTCAACAATCGCCTGCTTCACAATCCGGTCCTCAAGCGAGTGATAAGCCAAGACCAGAAGTCTTCCGCCAAGAGCCAGTGCATCAATAGCGGCAGGCATGGCTCTCTCAAGGATCTCCAGCTCTTCGTTCACCGCGATCCGAAGGGCTTGAAAAACCCGCTTTGCCGGGTGCCCGGAACTCTTGCCGGAAATAAATGGCACGACATCACTAACCACCAAAGCCAGTTGTTTGGAAGAAACAATCGCGGTGTCCTTGCGACGAGCCACCAGCTCGGCAGCAATCTTGGAGGCAAAACGTTCCTCCCCGTACGCCTTAAAAATGCGGGTAAGTTCAGCTTCAGTTGCAGTGGCAATTAGACCCGCTGCGCTGGTTCCCGATTGAAGGTCCATTCGCATGTCTAGCGGGGCATCAAAGCTGTAGGCGAATCCTCGATCCTTGCTGTCGATTTGCATTGAGCTAACGCCTAAATCCATCAAGATGGCATCGGCTTGCGAGGAGCCGTTGTTCTCAAGTGCTAGCTCGATTTGGTCGTAAGTTCCGTGAAAGAATTTGACCCGGTCACCGAATCTAGAAAGACGCTCGGTGGCCATGGACAAAGCAGTTTGGTCACGGTCAATCCCAATCAAGGTCAAGTTTTCAAAGCGTTGTAAAAATGCTTCGGAGTGTCCACCGAGCCCGAGAGTGCAATCGACCATGATTGCGGATTGACCTTGCAAAGCGGGGGCCAGGAGCTCTAGTGTGCGCGCTAGCATTACCGGTTCGTGAAGAAAATCTTTGCTGTTTGCATTCATTGGGTGTGCAGGTCCCTTGGCGACCTGACCTTTTTTGACATCGGGGAAGATTGTCAAACAAGAATCAGGTCACCGAGGTTAGAAAAGACCTGGAACCACCTCCTCAGAAATTTCTGAGAAGCTATTTTCTTGCTTGGTCAAATACTCGCTCCAAGCAGCGGAGTCCCAAATTTCGGCTCTAGAGCCAACGCCAATGACAACAAGTTCTTTACCTAGGTCTGCATAGGTTCGAAGTGCCGGCGGAATAGTCACGCGGCCTTGTTTGTCAGGAATTTCATCAGATGCTCCGGAAAGAAAGATCCTTAGGTAGTCACGTGCCTGTTTGCTTGTGATTGGGGCCTGACGAATGGTCTCGTTTACCGATTCGAACTCTTTGTTGGAAAACACGTACAGACAACGGTCTTGGCCTCGAGTTAGAACTACTCCTGCAGATAGTTCTTCACGGAACTTCGCCGGAAGAATTACTCGCCCCTTTTCGTCCAGTTTGGGGGCGTGCGTGCCTAGCAGCATCAAATTCCCCTTCCCCGTGAAATTGGCAGCTGCGCCGATTTTCTCCACTATACCCCACTTTTACCCACTTTAGTCAAATTTATGGCAAAAATTCTCCACTGGGTGTGTTGATTCAGTAACTAAAAAAGACCCCCTATTGGGGGTCTTTTCCAAGTTTCTGGGGGCTATTGGCCGCCCTGGCGCTTATCCCAACGATCTTCAAAAAAGTTCCGGCCAGACCCCTGCGGGCCAGATCCTGAATTTTTAGGCCCCGATGGCATTTGAGGAAGCTGCAGGTTTGAGGTTGCCACCACTAGTCCCGCTAGCATTACCAAAAAACCCAATACTCCAATTGCAGCAAACTGGATGAACACTCCGGTCACAAGCACCCCAAGACCGATTATCGATAGCAAAATGCCAGCGATTAGCTTGCTAGCAGGATTTCCAACCCGCTCGACTTTGGCTGCGAAACCACTATCGCTTTCGATAAGTCCGCGCTCAAGCTCCTCAAGAAGCTTTTGCTCACGCTCTGATAGACCCATGATTTCCTCCAAGTACTTGACTTAGGTTGCTTTGTAATCAGTCTAACCCGCTATCGCTAGTTAGGCTATTGCTGTGAATGAATCGGAAAACCTGCTCAAGCTCGTACAAGAGCACCTGGATGAGTTTTGTTCCCTTCAACGCAATGATTTTGCTGCCATTTCAGATGATTTAGGTCCGCTTGTGGACTACACCCAATCGCTACTTCAAGGCGGAAAGCGGTTTCGAGCCCTGTTTTGTTATTGGTCCTGGGTTGGACACTTGCCATTGTCACCTATTCAGTCATCAGCGCAGAAATCTCTTTCGGCCGAGGCGATGGTTGGAATTGCGGCTTCGCTTGAGATGTTCCATGCTGCGGCCCTAGTGCACGATGATCTGCTTGATCAGTCTGATACCAGACGAGGTCAACCTGCAGTTCACAAAAGATTCGAAGCTTTGCACTCCTCCTCCCGATGGGCTGGCTCGGACGAGCGCTTCGGGGTTGCTGGATCGGTTTTGGTAGGCGATCTCATGCTTGGTTGGAGTAGCGAGATTTTTGGAACTGCTTTACTGAATGCCCCAAGCGTTGATGTCTCAGCCGCATGCCGCGACGAGTTCTCTCGAATGCGAGTGGAAGTGATGGCCGGTCAATACCTAGACATCGTCGAAGAGAACGCGGCAATTACCAGGCCAGTAGAAGATGCAGTTGGTCGAGCAAATAATGTGATTTTGTACAAAAGCGCCAAGTATTCAATTGAGGCTCCGTTGCTTATCGGTGCCGCTTTTGCTGGAGCAGACCCTGACCAGCTGCGCCAGCTTTCTGCTTTTGGGGTGCCGCTGGGGATGGCCTTCCAGTTGCGTGATGATGTGCTTGGGGTGTTTGGGGACCCGGCCGTCACAGGAAAGCCTGCAGGCGATGACCTTCGGGAAGGTAAACGTACTGTTCTAGTCGGATATACCCGAGCCTCCCTTTCAAACTCTGTTGGCAAGTTGTTCGACGAAATGCTTTCCTCGCGAGAGCTAACTAACGAACAAGTCGGTTTTTTGCAGCAGACCATCATTGGTTCTGGATCGTTGGAAAAAGTCGAAAGAACCATCACCGAACTAGCTGACCAGGCAATGGCCGCTCTAAATCGAATCGATTTGGAACCGCAGGCGATGGCACATCTGAAATCGATGGCAGAAAAAGTCATCCACCGTCAGGCCTAGGATCGCGAAAATCTAAATATCCAACATCTGGGCTAGGCGTCGAACAGGAGCCTTTTTGCCCTCGATAAGAGACTGCAGCGGAGTCTGGCCAAGAACATCAGAATGGGTGTAGAGCCAGTCAATTGACTCCTCGATGCTGTATCCGGAGTCTTGCAACATGATGATGGTCCCTCGAAGCGGTGGCAGTGGCTCACCAGCCACTATCAGTTCGGCTGGGATCATGAGATGCCCATCGCGCTTGACGGCCACAAGGGTGTGCTCCTCGAGCAGGCGGTTCACTTTGCCCTTGGGTATGTTCAAAAGCTCTGCGGCCTCCAAAATGGTAAGCCAGTTGGTAACGCCATCGGTGGATTTGTTCACACTATAAGCCTGCCACACCCAGCGGGCTTCAGGGAATAAGCATTATTGCTGTGTGAAGCTTATTAGTGCCCATGGATCGTTCTGAAAAATCAAAATTGCCAAAGAAGTTGGCGTTACTTTCCGTGCCCCTGGCCCTAACCGCTCCTGGGTTTGCCGACCTGCCTGCAACCGCAAGCCCCAGCTCCGAAGTCCAAAAAAACACCGATTCTGAAGCGCTGGTGCCAACCTCGAGCAATACCGAAGTCACCAGCGTAGTACCAGAGCTTGGCAAGAGCAAACGAGTTTCAAACTACCGGGTCAAATCCGGTGACACCGTGACCCAAATCGCTAAACGTTTTGGGCTGTCGGTGGCAAAAATCACGAGGCTAAACAATTTGGGTCCTTCTTCGCTGATTAGGGTTGGCCAACAACTGAAGCTCGCTGGTGTCACTCCTAAAAAAACTTTGGTGGAGAGCTACCGGGTTAAGTCCGGGGACACATTATCGGCCATTGCCAAAAAGCATGACTTGACCCTTGGGGAACTTACTGCAATAAACCGAATTGCTTCCTCCACAATCATTTATCCGGGTCAAGTGCTAAGAGTTGGCAAAGTTCTTGCAAGTCCAGTTCCGGCACAAAACTCCCCCGAAAGCTATCGGGTGTCTGCTGGTGATTCACTTGAGAGTATTGGCAAACGCTTCTCGTTGAGTGTTTCAGCGCTAAGAACATTCAACGGCTTGTCGAAAAGCGCAATCATCTACGTCGGTCAAATTCTCAGTCTCAAACCGATGCCAAATGCGCCCAGTCCAGTGGGTCAGGTAATTTCGAATCCGATCCCATCAGCTAGCACCTTGGGTGATGGCCTATCTTCCCTAAACCCGATGCGTCCAACCGAGCAGTGCAGCGTCCATGGCTTCCACACTGTTTCGGCCGGGGAAACCATCATCAAAATTGCGGCAGTTTACGGGGTCACCGCACAGTCAGTTTTAAGCGCTAATGGCCTGAGTTGGTCCAGCACCATTTATGTCGGTCAACGCCTTACTATCCCAGGCGTTCACCAAATTCCAAACTGTCCGACTATCACCAAATTGACTGCCGAGATGACCGTGAATGCAGAGATTATTCATCGGGTTGGCAAAGATCTCGGCGTTAGTGATTACGGAATTGTAATCGCACTTGCAACTGCAATGCAAGAATCCAGCCTGCGGAACATAGACTTCGGGGATCGAGATTCAGTTGGGCTTTTCCAGCAACGTCCAAGCCAAGGTTGGGGAACCGCTGAGCAGATAATGGACCCGGAATATTCCGCTCGTGCGTTTTTTGGTGGACCAACCGGTCCCAACTATAAAAAAGTTCGAGGCTTGTTAGATATCAGAAACTGGGCCACTATGACGCTTGCTCAAGCTGCCCAAGCGGTACAAATTTCGGCATTCCCAGCGGCCTATCAAAAATGGGAGCTGTCAGCTTGGAGTTGGTTTGACCTACTCGAGGCGAGCAGGACAAATGGCTAATCTTTCTGGACAAGTGATAGCCTCCCGCTATTTGGTGAAGTCTTTAGTGGCATCTGGTGGGATGGCGAGCGTCTACCTCGCGCACGACAACGTACTTGAAAGAGAAGTTGCACTAAAAGTTATCCATCCGCACCTAGCCAAGGACAAATCCTTCGTCGAGAAGTTTCGAAGGGAAGCCAAGGTGGCAGCCAAGCTTTCGCACTCGAATCTAGTCAATGTGTTCGACCAAGGAACAGACGGCGAAGTGATTTTCTTGGTTATGGAATATGTTCCAGGTATAACTCTGCGAGATGCCCTGAACGACTTCGGAGCACTAGAGCCAAATAAAGCGCTCGAAATCATTGAACCGTTGACCTCAGGTCTTGCGGCCGCACACTTGGCTGGAATTTTGCATCGTGATTTAAAACCAGAGAATGTTTTTCTGTCCGATGGTGGAAATGTCAAGCTAGGTGATTTTGGTCTGGCAAGGGCTATTTCACAGCACACTCAAACTGGGTCAGTTGTTGGAACGGTTGCGTATCTGTCCCCTGAACTAGTTCTTAGAGGTCAAGCAGACGCTAGAAGTGATGTTTATTCCCTGGGTGTGATGATTTTCGAAATGCTTACGGGATCTCAGCCCTACCGAGGTGAACAGGCCGTCCAGGTCGCCTACCAGCATGCCAATGACAACATTCCCGCACCTTCTACTGTGAACCCAAAAGTCCCGGAACTTTTGGATGAGATAGTACTTTGGGCAACCGCGAGAAACCCTGCCGACCGGCCGGCTTCCGCAGCTACTCTGCTTCCTGTTATTGCCAGAGCTCGAAAAGACCTTGAACGAGGTCTCACAACTTCCCTTCAGGACATAGATAAGACGGCACGGATAAATTTCGACAGCGATTTCGTTCCAGCTGCCGGCGCTACCGAAGTTCTAGAGACGACGCCGCCCCAGTCAACAGGACTCGAATCAAACAATGCTCAAAGACTTAGGAGATCCAATAAGCGCTCAAGGTTTTGGCTGATTCTAGCGACACTGTTTGCTCTTTTTGGTGGCGCCGGTTCTGGCTGGTGGTTCTCATCTGGCCCGGGAGGCTTGGCGGCCATTCCCGACCTAAGCGGTAGGTCGCTCGAGGCTGCAATAGAGGCACTTTTGCCTCTTGGTGTGGCAGTTGAGCAGGCAGAAGAAAATAGTGCAGACACAAAAGCCGGGTTTGTCACAAGAACCGATCCGCAAGCCGGTGCTAGGGTCTTCAAAAACTCAACCGTCACAGTCTTTATTTCACTCGGACCTAAGCAAATAACAGTCCCTGAAGTAGCCGGGCTTGGAACGCAGGAGGTTGCTTCACTATTGACCGAAGCCGGCTTTACCCCGGGTGAATTGAAACAGTACTTTGGACCAAATCCCAAGGGGCAGGTTGTCGGGCTTTCTGCAGAGGTCGGCTCAATACTGAATCAGGGAAGCACCATCGACATTTTGGTGTCTCTTGGTCCACTTCCTGAAGTCGCCGGATTGCCGGCAGACGAAGCAAGATTGCTGCTGGCTGGATTAAGTCTGACGCTGAAAGAATCAGAAGTTTTCGATAACGAAATTGCCCAAGGCTTAGCGGTGGCTTTGGTGATTGACCAAACACCGCTTCCAGAAGGCGGAAATGCAGTGCTGGAAATTTCCAAAGGCCCAGAGATAATCGAAATGCCAAATATTATCGGTGAAACAATTGCCGCGGCCAAGACTGTTTTAGAAAGTATCGGGCTTCGGGTGGTAGTTGACACCAATCAGTTATCTAGCAACTTTGGAATTGCCAAAGTTAAAAGACAGTCCCCTGCCGCCGGAACTCAACTTCGCGTTGGAGACAGCGTCACCATTATTTCCCGCTAGCGCTTGGCTAAAGACTCAGAGACTAAAAACGCAAGCTCAAGTGACTGCATGTGGTTGAGTCTTGGGTCACACAGTGATTCGTAGCGAGACTCAAGAGTCTTCTCGTCAATCATCTCGGATCCACCTAAGCACTCAGCTACATCATCACCGGTTAGTTCTATGTGAATTCCACCTGGAAAAGATCCAGCGGCACGGTGCACCTCGAAGAACCCGGCAACCTCATTCATAACATCATCGAATCTTCGTGACTTGTAACCATTTTTGGTCGTGATGCCGTTGCCGTGCATCGGATCGGTTATCCAAAGTGGCTTTGCGTCACTTGCTTGCACGGCCTCAACGAGGTTTGGAAGAGTGTCTCTAATCTGACTAGCACCCATGCGTGTAATGAAGGTAAGGCGGCCTGGCTCGCGGTTAGGGTCTAGCTTTTCGATTAAGTCCATTACGTCAGACACTTGGGTGCTAGGTCCAAGTTTTACACCAATTGGGTTTCTGATTCTAGACATGAAGTCAATGTGTGCGCCGTCAATCTTTCTGGTGCGCTCCCCCACCCACAAGAAGTGCCCGCTGGTGGCATAGGGGTTGCCAGTTCTGGAATCGATTCGAGTCATCGGACGTTCATAATCAAACAACAACGCTTCGTGAGAGACGTAGAACTCAGTTGCCTTTAGCGCTTCAAAATCAGAACCGCAGGCATCCATAAACCTAATTGCGCGGTCAATCTCGGCTG
>WLGB01000059.1 GCA_009703455.1 Actinomycetota bacterium | reverse complement strand
CCAGCTTAAGGAACTCGGGGTTGAGCCGTTTCAGCTTGTAGTAGTGAACCTATACCCGTTTGTGGAGGCAATTTCCAAGGGAGCGACTGGAGAGGCGGCTATCGATCAAATAGACATTGGGGGACCGGCAATGGTTCGAGCCTCTGCTAAAAACCACGCCAATGTTGCAGTGGTGGTTGACCCGAGTAAGTACTCCGAAATTATTAGTGCAGTTGCTACAGGAGGCACAAAGCTGAGCCAGCGAAAGGAATTAGCGCTGGAGGCTTTTTCTCACACCGCTAAGTACGACACAGCCGTTTCTAATTGGATGGCAAACTCTCTAGACCAGGCCTGGAAAACCGATGCCGGCAGAACTGACTATGACGCTAGCAAGAACCCAGGTTTTGCAACTAGCTTGGATATAAAAGCTTCGCTGGCCGCAGTTCTTCGCTACGGCGAAAACTCTCACCAGGCCGCAGCGCTTTACGAAACGCAAGGGCTCGAGGCCACGCAAGGCATTGCTCAGGCCAAGCAGTTCGGTGGTAAAGAAATGTCTTTTAATAACTTCGTTGATGCTGACGCAGCGCTGCGCGCTGCCTACGACTTCAATGAACCAGCTGTTGCCATTGTCAAACACGCTAATCCTTGCGGAATTGCCATTGGCTCGGCCGGGGCAGCCGATCCAATCGCCGATGCTCACGCTAAGGCACACTTCTGCGATTCTGTCTCGGCCTACGGTGGAGTAATCGCAGCAAACCGAACCGTAACACTTGAAATGGCTAAGCAGGTTGCCGACATATTCACCGAGGTAATTGTTGCTCCGGGCTATGACATCGAGGCCCTGCAACTTTTACTAACTAAGAAGAACTTAAGGGTGCTTCAGTTGCCCCCCAACTATGCGAGAGAAAAGCACGAGATAAAGCAGGTCTCCGGGGGTCTATTGGTTCAAGAAATCGACAGTTTCCGGAAATTCTCTTTTAAAAACTGGAAGCTTGTTGCAGGAGTTAAGGCCGATCCTCGAACTCTCGCGGATATGGAATTTGCTTGGCGAGCAGTTCGTTCGGTTAAGTCAAACGCCATACTCCTAGCAAAAGATGGCGCTTCGGTGGGAATTGGTATGGGCCAAGTAAACCGAGTTGACTCTTGCGAACTGGCCGTTACCAGAGCTGGTGCCAGAGTGCGCGGCACCGTGGCAGCCAGTGATGCCTTCTTCCCATTTGCCGATGGACTTGAGGTTTTGCTTCGGGCCGGCATCAAGGCAATTGTTCAGCCAGGTGGGTCCGTGCGCGACGAAGACGTGATTGCGGCTGCCAACGAGGCTGGGGCGACTATGTATTTCACATCCGAGCGCCATTTCTACCATTAGACACTAGTACCGAGTAGGCCGGCTCAGTCTGGGTGGTGGTAGCCTAAGAGGCTGCCTAAAAAGCTTGCTGTTATTTAGAGGAATTATGAAAAAGGAAACGACTTTGGCAACACTGCTGAGGATTTTCCCCTACGCCAAAAAAGCCCTACCTAGAATTTCTCTGGGAATCCTCGCAGCAGTTTTAGCTCACGGGTTCGCATTGGCAATCCCGCAGGTGTTACTTCACCTAATCAACGATTTGGAGTCGGTTGGGACTCTAGACGCACTTTACTTCTCGGTGGCCTTGGTGCTTGTTATGGGAATCTTGGAAGCAGCCATGGTTTTGCTTAGGCGTTGGCTTGTTCTAACTCCAGGAACATTTGTCGAAGCAAGCCTAAGAAGCACGCTATACGCGAAGTTACAGGATCTGCCCATCAGTTTTCATGACCGTTGGCCCTCTGGTCAGCTACTTTCCCGCGCAACTCAAGACTTGAGCTTGATACGGCGCTGGCTCTCGTTTGGAGTGGTGCTGCTAGTTGCCAATGCATTGACAATCGTTGCAGGGCTAGTGATTTTGTTCACATTCCATTGGTTACTCGGGCTTATTTTCTTCCTGATTTCAATTCTGATATGGATTCAGGGATATCGCTTCGAGGCTAAGTATGGATCTATAGCAAGACTGTCTCAGGACCAGGCTGGTGATCTAGCAACTTCTGTTGAAGAATCCGTACACGGCATCAGGGTGCTCAAGGCGTTCGGTCGTGGGGACCACGCGGCTGGAAAGTTTGCCAAAGAGGCAAAGGGCCTGAGAGCAACAGAATTAAAAAAAGCAGGCCTAATTGCAAACATTTGGGTTTACTTGTTATTGATTCCCGAGTCCGCGATAGCGCTTTCGATGTTGGTTGGAGTTTTTCTGGTCGCTGATGGTTCCTTAACTGTAGGAGGGTTAGTCGCCTTTTTCGCCACCGCAACCGTTCTCCGCTGGCCTACCGAATCCATCGGATTCCTTTTGTCCATGAGTCTTGATGCGAAAACTGCCGTTCAGCGATTCTTTGAGGTAATCGATGAACCAGTTAGGATCGAAGACCCAATCCAGCCAAAGACCATCAAGAACCCACAGGGGAAGTTGGAGTTCAAGGATGTTCACTTCAGATATATAGATGCGCCTAAATCCCAACCAGATTTGATTGACGGGGTTGATTTGGTGCTTTCCCCTGGGGAATCAGTAGCGCTAATCGGAATTACCGGATGTGGAAAAACCACACTGACTGCGTTGACTTCAAGACTGTACGACGTCACATCCGGAGCTATTGAAATAGACGGTGTCGACATTAGGGAGCTATCCCGGACCGAACTTCGTTGCCACGTCGCAATGGCTTTTGAGGACGCGACTTTGTTTTCTGCCTCAGTAAAGGACAACATTCTTCTTGGACGAGAGCAATCTACCGAAGAGGAATTAGAGGAAGCTATCGCCGTTGCGCAGGCCCAGTTCGTTTATGAATTGCCCGAAGGCTTGGATACAAAAATAGGCGAAGAGGGACTTTCGCTCTCGGGAGGCCAGCGTCAAAGACTGGCGTTAGCAAGGGCAGTGGCTGCTAAACCAGCCATTTTGGTATTAGATGACCCGCTCTCAGCACTAGATGTGGCCACTGAATCCCTAGTTGAACAAGCACTGAGAAAAGTTCTAAAGAGCACCACCGCTTTGATTGTCGCTCATCGCCCTTCCACGGTGCAACTGGCAGACAGAGTTGCTCTAATGCAAGATGGCAGGATTGTTGCCGTTGGTAAACATTCCGATCTGCTGGCCACCAGCGAGCACTATCGATATGTGATTTCCTCCCTTGATGCAGCGGGCAAACCGATTGAGGTGCAAAGTTGAGTATGCAAGGCGTGGCCGGCGAGGACAAGATTGAACTCAACAAACAAGAGTCAAAGTCTGTCAAGCTTCGCTCTAGAAGGTTGCTTTTCTCACTGATCTACCCGGTTCGCGGGCGATTGGTGCTCAGTCTTGTGATTGTTGTGTTGTCGCAAGCTCTTCGGGTGGCAGGCCCCGCACTTATTGCACTTGCCATCGACTGGGCGCTACCGGCCGCTTTGAAACAAGACACCACACCACTTTTCTTAGTGGTTGGTGGTTACTTGTTTGCGGCAGTTGCCACTGCCTCGCTTATTAGTTGGTTCCTGAGGTTTGCCGCCAAAATCAATCAGGATGTTCTTTTGGACTTGCGGCAACGGATATTCACTCACACCCAAAGATTGTCCCTTGAGTTTCATGAGAAGTACACCTCCGGTCGAGTAATTGCCCGGCAAACCAGCGACCTAGACGCCATCAAGGAGCTCCTAGACACCGGTGGCAATGAGATGATTGCCGGGATTCTCTTCATGTTGTTTACTGCATCCGCATTGGTGATATTGGATCCGGCGAGTTTCTGGCTTCTAGTTGTTAGTTGGATACCGCTATTTCTAATCACTCGCTGGTTCCAGGTCAATTCCAAACTCATGTTCCGCGAATCAAGAGTGACCTCCGCCAAGCTAATTGTTCACTTTGTTGAGACTATGACCGGAATTCGGGCAGTCAAGGCCTTCCGAAAGGAAAAACGCAATCAAGAAACCTACGCCGTTCTAGTAGAGGACTACCGACACATCAACGCCAAAGTCATCCAATTATTCGGCATCTATGACCCGGCGTTAATTGTGATTGGGAACATTACGGTTGCGGCTATTTTGCTCTCCGGTGGAATACGAGTGCTGGAAGGCTCGCTGGGAATCGGAGTTCTGACCGCTGCAATTTTGTATGCGCGGAGGTTCTACGACCCAATGGAAGATCTTGCTATGTTCTACAACTCTTACCAGTCGGCAAATTCCGCGTTGGAGAAAATTTCGGGTGTTCTAGAGGAGCAGCCCTCGGTTCAGGAGGCTCTATCGCCCGATTCTTTTACTAGCGCCAAAGGCATTGTCAAATTTGATGGTGTTTCCTTCCACTATTCCAATGGTGTGGAGGTTATCCCAAAGCTGGATTTAGAAATTCCAGCTGGGCAGACCATTGCACTTGTCGGAACTACCGGTGCAGGAAAATCCACTATCGCAAAACTAATTTCCAGATTCTATGATCCAACCAATGGTAACATCACGCTTGACGGAATAGACCTTACAAATATCTCCAGCAAAGATCTTCGCAGAGCGGTAGTGATGGTTACCCAAGAGGCTTATTTGTTCTCTGGATCGGTGGCCGATAACATCGCTTTTGGAAAGCCAAATGCGACTTCTGATGAAATCGAGCAAGCCGCGAAGGCTGTGGGTGCACACGATTTCATAATGAGTTTGCCAGATGGGTATTCAACCGATGTCAATAAGCGCGGGGGCCGAGTAAGTTCTGGTCAGCGCCAGCTAATCTCCTTTGCCAGAGCATTTATTGCGGACCCGGCGGTATTGATTCTGGATGAGGCGACAAGTTCCCTTGATGTACCCTCCGAGCGACTAGTGCAGCACGGACTAAAGACACTGCTTTCTAACCGAACGGCGCTAATCATTGCCCACCGTCTCTCGACAGTGGCAATCGCAGATCGAGTCCTAGTAATGGAGCACGGAAGGATTATCGAGGATGATTCTCCTGCACACTTAATTTCTGGCACTGGAAAATTTTCCAAGATGCACAAAGCCTGGCTGGATTCGTTGGTGTAAACGGCCACTTGGGACCAAGTATATCTTTAGTAGTCTAGACGAGGCTTGCAGGAATAAAAAAAGGAAGACGAAGACATGGAAAAAATCAAGGTTGTCGGCAAAGTAGTAGAGCTTGACGGCGATGAGATGACTCGAATTATCTGGCAGAACATCAAGGACTCTTTGATCTTGCCTTTTTTGGATGTTGAACTCGAGTATTTTGACCTATCAGTGCAAAATCGTGATGCAACCGACGATCAGGTCACCATCGATGCAGCTCAAGCGATCAAGCTGCACGGCGTTGGAGTCAAGTGTGCAACCATCACTCCAGACGAGGCCCGAGTTTTGGAGTTTGGACTGAAAAAGATGTGGAAATCCCCTAACGGGACTATCCGAAACATCCTCGATGGAGTGGTCTTTCGCGAGCCAATTATCATTTCCAATATCCCGCGTCTAGTACCTGGCTGGACGAAGCCGATTGTTATCGGCCGTCACGCCCACGGGGACCAGTACAAAGCAACTGACATTAAGATTCCTGGCAAAGGCACAGTCACAATGACCTACACGCCAGAATCCGGTGAACCTCAGACTTGGACTATTGCCGACTACCCAGCAGCCGGCGGGGTGGCCATGGGTATGTATAACTACATGGAATCTATTCGTGACTTTGCAAGAGCATCCTTCAACTACGGTCTAGCCAGGAACTACCCGGTCTATCTTTCGACTAAAAACACCATCTTGAAGGCGTACGACGGAGCGTTCAAGGACGCCTTCCAAGAAGTTTTCGACGCTGAGTACGCTGACAGATTTAAAGCAGCAGGGATAACTTACGAACACCGCCTGATAGATGACATGGTTGCTGCTTGTTTGAAATGGGAAGGCGGATATGTTTGGGCCTGTAAAAACTACGACGGGGACGTTCAGTCTGACACTGTAGCCCAGGGCTTTGGTTCACTGGGGCTAATGACTTCAGTGCTAACCACCCCTGATGGCAAGACAGCTTTGGCCGAGGCAGCTCACGGAACAGTGACTCGGCACTACCGAGAGCATCAGGCAGGTAAGAAAACTTCAACAAACCCGATTGCTTCAATATATGCATGGACACGTGCTCTCATGCACCGCGAGAAACT
>WLGB01000058.1 GCA_009703455.1 Actinomycetota bacterium | reverse complement strand
TTGGTATCAATACCAAGTTCTTTGGCTACGTCGTAAACACGTGGTAGCGCCACTTACTTCTCCTGTCTGGGCCTTCCCAAACAGGGCAGGCCGTTAAAGCTGTTGGGTACTCATTTCGAGATACTCATTAGATTTCCAACATCTTTTCTGCCTGTTTCTTTTTTTTGTTAGGACCCAAACCTACACAAAGAGGTAAGAATCCATTTTGACCAAAGGGTCTGTGGCGATAAAGCCAACATTAACCAGTCTAGACCCAAATAGCCAAAACGCCCTAGTTGTCTTCCAGAATGCTGTCTGGCTGTATGTCAATCTTGGCGCCAGTAAGTTTGGCTGCCAGGCGGGCGTTTTGCCCTTCTTTACCAATTGCCAGCGATAGCTGGAAATCAGGCACCAAAACCCGAACCTGTCGCTCCTCAGCGTTTATAACAAAGGCATCCGAGACCTTAGCGGGGGATAGTGCATTGGCCACAAACTGAGGCAAATCCTCCGAAAAATCAACGATGTCGATTTTCTCGTCGTTTAGTTCATTCTGCACGGCGCGGACGCGCTGGCCCAGCTCTCCGATGCAAGAACCTTTGGCGTTCACAGCGGGATCGTTGGCGCGAACGGCGATCTTGGTGCGGTGCCCGGCTTCTCTGGCAACTGAGACAATTTCAACCACACCATCGGCAATTTCAGGAACTTCCAATGCAAATAGCTTTCTAACAAGCCCAGGGTGAGTTCTAGAAACCGTGACCTGAGGGCCTCTTGTCCCCTTGGAAACGTTGGTGACATAAACGCGGATGCGCTTGCCGTGGGCGTAGTCCTCGCCAGGAACTTGCTCTTCTGGAGGCATTATGGCCTCAATTGAACCTAGATCCACATAAACCATGTAGGAGCGCTGCCCTTGCTGGATCGTTCCAGCAACGATGTCGCCGTCCTTGCCCTTGAATTCTCCAAACAAACCCTCGTCACTAATGTCGCGAAGCCTCGAGGCAATGACTTGCTTGGCCGCGCTGGCGGCAATTCTTCCAAAGCCGTCTGGAGTTGACTCAACCTCGCCGGTCTCATTTCCCTCATCATCAAGACTGGTTGCAAAAATCTGCACATGTCCGGTTTTTTGATCTAAAACCGCGCGCGCATTATCGGTATTGCCGATGCTTCGGTGATAAGCGGCCAAAATGGCAGCTTCAATGATTTCTACAAGTTCCTTAAAAGGAATCTCTTTTTCGCGCTCCAGGCCTCTAAGTACGCTCAGGTCGATATCCACGGGCGACACCTCCAGGCGCTAATTAAATTTCAGACAAAGCTGAGTCTAGCTTGATAGAACGCCTTTCCCCACTCCTGCGATTCCAGAGCTCAACCTCACCGGCTTCCAAGCCTTTACCAACAATCAAAACCTTCGGGATACCCAACAGCTCAGCGTCCGAAAACTTAACTCCAGGAGACACCTTGGAACGATCGTCTAACAACACGATTCTGCCGGTGGCCTCAATTTCTTCAGCCAACTTCTCGGCTGCGGCAAAAACTGATTCGTCTTTGCCGGCTGCGACAACATGAACGTCAGCCGGTGCAACAGCTTCAGGCCAAATCAAACCCTTGTCGTCGTTGTTTGCCTCCGCTAGAACCGCCACCAGGCGAGTCACACCGATTCCGTACGAGCCCATCGTCACCGTTACAAGCTTGCCGTTTTCATCTAAAACCTTTAGGTCCAGTGCCTCGGCGTATTTTCTTCCAAGTTGGAAAACGTGACCGATTTCGATTCCGCGAGCAAGCTCGAGCGGACCCGAGCCATCCGGAGCTTGATCTCCTGCTCGAACTTCAGCAATATCGGCTGAGCCATCAGCAGAAAAATCACGTCCGGCCACTAAATGAAACACGTGCTTCTGATCCACGTTGGCGCCGGTGACCCAGCTGGTTCCGGATACTATCCTCGGGTCGAGCAGGTACTTGATTCCAGCTGGTGCTCTTTCTCCAAGAAATTGCTTGCTGTCTTTAGTTGGACCGATGTAGCCCTTTACCAATGCAGGGTACTTTGCAAAATCTTCGTCAGTTGCTTGAGATACCTCACTTGGCGAAAATGCGGCCTCAGCGCGCTTTTCATCAACTTCGCGATCACCTGGAATACCAACAATCACCAAGGAACGCTTTCCTTCTGGGGAAGTTAGCGCCAACACCACGTTTTTCAAAGTGTCTGCTGCGCTCCAGGCACTTCCGTCTGATTTTTTCACCTTTGCGTTAGCAAGATCAACCAGAGTTTTGATTGTTGGAGTGTTTGGCGAATCGTGAATCTCTGCGGCAGGCTGAGAGTCAATCGGAACTTCGGCGGGAACTACAGTTGCAACAGCTTCAACGTTGGCAGCGTAGCCACCAGCTGAACGAACGAAAGTATCTTCGCCAATTGGAGATGGTGACAAAAACTCTTCAGACTTTGAGCCGCCCATCGCACCGGCGTCAGCTTTAACGATTACGTAGTCGACTCCGAGGCGTGTAAAGATTCGCTCATAAGCAGCGCGCTGGGCTTGGTAAGAAACTTCTAACCCTTCGTCGTTTATGTCGAAACTGTATGCGTCCTTCATGACAAACTCGCGACCGCGTAAAAGGCCAGCACGAGGTCTTGCCTCATCACGGTATTTGTTTTGAATTTGATAGAGCGAAAGCGGAAGGTCTTTGTAGCTGGAGTACATGTCCTTTACCAGAAGGGTGAAAACCTCTTCGTGAGTCGGGGCCAGAAGATAATCGGCTTTTTTGCGGTCCTGAAGCCGAAACAAATTATCCCCATATTCGGTCCAGCGGCCGGTAACTTCGTAAGGCTCCCTTGGCAATAATGCCGGAAAGAAAACTTCCTGAGATCCGGCGTTAGCCATTTCTTCGCGAACAATTTTTTCAATTTTTGCTTTTACCAATAGGCCAAGTGGAAGCCAGGTATAAATGCCAGGAGCAGCTCTTCGAATGTATCCAGCGCGAAGCAAAAGCCTGTGGCCTTGAACATCGGCGTCGGAGGGGTCTTCACGGAGCGTGCGAAGAAATAATTGGCTCAGGCGGATAGGCATGGGCTCAATGTTACCGCCCAGAGCAACTACTTGTCTTTGACTACGACCTGAGGTGACCCAACCAGTGCTGGGTCCATCTCGGCGGCTAAGCGGTTGGCCTCTTCGATCAAAGTAGCCACAATCTCGCTTTCGGGCACGGTCTTGATGACCTCGCCTTTTACGAAGATCTGGCCCTTGCCGTTACCAGAAGCAACACCAAGATCTGCTTCGCGAGCCTCGCCCGGACCATTTACAACACAGCCCATTACGGCAACTCGAAGAGGCACTGTGAGCTTCTCAAGTCCTGCTGTCACGTCGTTGGCTAGCTTGTAAACGTCAACCTGGGCACGGCCACAGCTTGGGCAGCTCACGATTTCTAGTTTTCTGGGTCGAAGGTTCAATGATTCCAATATCTGGGAGCCAACTTTGACTTCCTCTGCTGGAGGTGCGGAAAGTGAAACTCTGATGGTGTCACCGATTCCCTTGGATAAAAGTGCACCGAAGGCAACAGAAGATTTGATAGTTCCCTGGAACGAAGGGCCCGCTTCTGTAACTCCAAGATGAAGTGGCCAATCCCCTCTCTCAGACAAAAGTTCATAGGCACGAACCATAACAACAGGGTCGTTGTGCTTCACAGAGATTTTGAAGTCGTGGAAATCGTGCTCCTCGAACAAACTTGCTTCCCAAACAGCCGATTCAACCAAAGCTTCAGGGGTAGCTTTCCCGTACTTTTCCATAAGTCTCGGATCTAGAGATCCTGCGTTTACGCCAATACGAATTGAAACTCCAGCGGCCTTGGCAGCTGAAGCAATCTCGCCAACGTGACCATCGAATTGGCGAATATTTCCAGGGTTGACGCGGACCGCGCCACAACCTGCGTCGATGGCCTGGAACACATATCTGGACTGAAAGTGAATGTCAGCGATGACGGGAATCTGTGATTTCTTAGCGATGATGTGTAAAACATCAGCATCGTCCTGAGATGGGCAAGCAACGCGAACGATATCGCAACCGGTGGCGGTCAACTCAGCGATTTGCTGAAGTGTGCCGTTTATGTCTGTGGTCGGAGTGGTGGTCATGGACTGCACTGAAATTGGTGCGTCTCCACCTACTGCAACCTTGCCCACCATAATCTGACGGGTCTTTCGTCTTGGGCTAAGGACTGGAGGTGGACCTTTTGGAAGTCCTAGATTTACGGCTGGCACAATGCTCCTTGCATTCCTAACGCATCTTTATAAAGCATAAGTAATAAATCAATCGTTGCCGTCGCACTAGCCAAACAAGGACACGGGATTGACTAAATCAGCGGTAATCAGCAGTGCTGAAACTGCCAGCAGGGCAATAAACACAAACCAGGTCAAAGGCATAAGTAAAGCAGTATCTGCAGGTCCCGGGTCTTTTTTACCCAAAGCTCTAAACAATCCGCGCTTGATTGACTCGTAAATGCCCCCTGCCACATGCCCACCATCAAGCGGTAGTAGCGGAATCATATTGAACACAAACAAGGCAAAATTCAGCGATCCAAGAATTTGGATTCCGGTGGCCACTTTATCAACCAGGCTTGCGTCATCCGAGGCTGCAACTTCTCCCGCGACCTGACCAATTCCAACGATGGAGATTGGGCCATTGGCGTCTCGCTCCCCTCCGCCAAAAGTGACCGCCGTCACTTCAACGACTTCCTGCGGAAGACGCAAAATAAGCTGACCAATTTGGGCAATGCTTTGGCCGGATGCTTCTAAAGAGTTTGCCAGCGGAATTGCCTTGCGCTCAGGGGCCAAAAACACTCCAAGAAATGGAGCTGGTGCATAAACAACTTCTCCCTCTTCATCAAGAATGGGGGACCCTAGGGAATCAAACTGTGGGCGCTGTTGAATAACGGCAGTTACTGAAACAGTAATTCGTGCCCCGTCGCGAAGGACTTCAAATTCGGCGGTTGGAGTATTTGTCAGTAGCTCTCGAATCTGGTTCCAGTCGGTGGCAATTTTTCCACCGACCGAAACTACTTCATCGCCTGCTTTGAGGCCCGCGATGTGAGCCGGTGTTTGCTCGGCCACTGAACATGTGTTGCTGTCATTGTCTAAACAAACCGAGACTGCTTCGATTTTTAAAGAGCTTTGGTAGACGCCGAATCCTGAAAGCGCGACGGTGGTAAGAAGCACACCAAGAATTAAGTTCATAAATGGACCACCCAGCATGATGATCATGCGCTTTGCCACTGGCAGTTGGTAGAACTTGCGTTTTGCATCAGCCGCTGTTTCCGACTCTGAGTGAGCGGAGCGAGCCTGAGAAATCATGTCTTTGAAAAATCCAGTTCCCGTATCGGGTTTTTTGGCAGCTGGGTACATCCCGAGCATTGCTATATATCCGCCAAGTGGAAATGCCTTAAGGCCGTATTCGGTCTCTCCGACCTTCTTGGAATACAGCGTGGGTCCAAATCCAATCATGTACTTGGTGACTTTTACCCCAAAGAGTTTGGCCGGTAAGAGGTGACCAATCTCATGAATTCCAATAGATACAGCAATTCCCAGCACAATAAACAAAATGCCGGCCAGATATAAAAGAGTTTCCATCACTACTACAAACCTACTTCAACCGCTGAGTGAATAAGTGGTGCAGGTTTCGATTCTGGGGAAACTAGCAGGCCTTAGCAATTTGAGCGTCCGTTCGATCTCTGGCCCATTTTTCTGCTTCCAAAACGGATGCGAGCGTCAATTCTGTATCTGGTTGATGAGCATCAACTGCTCGTTCGATAAGGTCTGTGATCTGGTCAAAGCTGATGGCACCTTGATGAAATGCCATCACGGCCTGCTCATTCGCAGCGTTGTATACAGCTGGATAACTCTTGCCCGCTTTGCCGACTTGTCTTGCCAGGCGAACCGCCTGGAAAACAGATTCATCAAGCGGTTCGAAGTGCCAGTCGTGAGACTTAGTCCAGTCCACCGGATTTGAAACCGAATCCAACCGGTCTGGCCAAGAAAGACCCAGTGCAATTGGAAGCTTCATATCCGGCGGCGAGGCCTGTGCAATGACCGACCCGTCGACAAACTCGACCATCGAATGGATTACAGACTGCGGGTGAACAGTTACCTCAATGCTCTCGAATGGAATGTCAAACAATAAGTGCGCTTCTATCAACTCAAGGCCTTTGTTCACCAGCGAGGCCGAGTTGGTGGTGACAACTTTTCCCATCACCCAAGTGGGATGCGCCAAGGCCTCAGCCGGAGTCACTCTTGCAAGCTGGTCTTGAGTGAATCCTCTAAACGGTCCCCCAGAGGCAGTGAGGATAAGTTTCTTGACTTCTTGTTTTGAACCGGATCGAAGGCACTGTGCAATAGCTGAGTGTTCCGAGTCAACTGGAACGATCTGGCCGGGGCTAGCAAGGCTCGTTACAAGCTCCCCTCCAACAATCAGCGACTCTTTGTTGGCTAGCGCCAAGATCTTTCCGGTTCGAAGGGCAGCGAGAGTTGGGGCTAG
>WLGB01000057.1 GCA_009703455.1 Actinomycetota bacterium | reverse complement strand
GAACTTGCTGTTCTTACTTCCATTGGGATTGCTGCTGTATTTTTTTAGATACCTAGTTAGGTGGCGAAAGCTTTGCTGGACCGTATCGGCTCTAGTAATCATGACTGCCATCTTTGATAACTTCATTGTTGGCAGCGGCATCGTGGCCTACAACCCAGACACTTTATCGGGGGCTTTTATTGGCTTTGCTCCGATTGAAGATTTTGCCTACACACTGGTAGCAGCCGTTTTGATTCCACTTTCCTGGTGGTGGCTTGGAAGCAGGCAGTCTAAAAAGGGCTCTCCTGCTGGCAATGATAGGAGTACCGAGTGAAGTCTTTGGTATCCCTTTTTTGGTCATCAAGACCGATTTCCTGGGTGAACACAGCCTTTCCATTTTTTGCTGCCTATTGGTTTGTCAATGGAGTCATTGATGCTCCGCTTATCATCGGGACTTTCTTTTTCCTAATTCCCTACAACCTTTTGATGTATGGCATCAACGATGTCTTTGACTATGAAAGTGATCTTATAAACCCCCGCAAAGGCGGTATTGAAGGAGCTCTTCTAGATCCAAAGTTTCACAAGCTAACAATCTGGGCCTCGCTTGCTCTAAGTATTGGGTTTGTGATTTACCTGCTTGTTGTCGGTTCAGACATAGCGGATTTTTGGCTACTGGTGACGATTTTTGCAGTGCTTGCTTATAGCGTTCCAAGACTTAGATTCAAAGAAATACCGTTTCTGGATAGTTTCACTTCAGCTATGCACTTCATCGGCCCCATGATATTTGCCCTGGCACTATCTGGAGTAGACCTCTTTGAGTTCAAGCTGATTTCTATTATTTTGGCCTTTTTAGGCTGGGGCATGGCAAGCCATGCCTTCGGCGCAGTTCAAGATGTTCGGGCAGACCGCGAAGCCGGCATCAAATCGGTAGCTACCGCAATCGGTGCTAGAAACACTGTGAGATTCGCTTTTCTACTTTACTTTTTGGCCGGTATCTCGGTCATGAACGCAGGTCCCCACGGAATGGTTGCCTCCCTTGCTGCCATTCCATACCTGGTCATTATCGCGCCGTATTTGAACATCACCGATGAAGACTGCGAAAGAGCTAACCGGGGTTGGCGAAAATTTATCTGGTTGAACTTTTTAGGCGGAGCGCTAATTAGCCTGCTGCTGATTAACTACAGCCAGCTTGGCTAAGCAGCTCGCTCGCTCCAAGAAATTAGATACCTTCGGCTAAAACCTTTGCCACAGTACCCGCAGGCAAGTTGAGCCTTCGGGCTTTTGAAGCGGTAGTGGCGGTGTCCATTTTTACACTCGCCTATCCACCTTGCGGTTTGCTCGGCTATTTCTTTGCCGGTGAATTTTTCTCCACGGTAGCCAATTGATTTAGCAACCTTCTTCCAGTTCGGTCCGTGACCGGCGGATTTGCCGGCAAGAGCGTGAGCAATCTCATGGAGAATCACCTGCTCAGATTGATCAAGGTTGTGATACTCGACGATGTATTTAGAAAGTGAAATTTGGTAGTCGGTGTAGTTGCAAAGTCCAGCTCGTTGCTTGGCAGAATCAAAAATGAACTCCCAGGGCGACGAAAGACCGTGCTCTTGCATTTTCTGTTTGGCCAAAAACGCTACGTATTCGAATCGGTCTAGTCGGAGTCGTTGGAATCGGGTCTTTCCCTTGCTGAACTGCCTGCCCTGAGTAAAACCTAAGGCAGTTAGCTGCCAAAGTAGCTGGTGGTTGGACATTGTCACAACGGTCCGAAGCTCCGCGAACTCGTCGTGGGAAAAAACGTCGTAAACAAACTCCCGGTCAATTAGCTCGGGAGTTGGCACTTCTAACAGGGTCTTTTTCTCAGGCATTGGTGTTGTAAGGATAACTGGCTACCTTGGGAAAATCCGCCTATCTAGGGCGCGGGTTTTGCTAGCTTGCCTACTGTGTCTAGGCTTTAGGGTATGAAGTTCGTAAACCACGTCTCTGAGCTCATAGGAAACACACCTCTTATAAAGCTAAATTCAGTCACCTCGGGAATCAAGGCAACGGTTTTGGCCAAGGTGGAATACTTCAACCCGGGCGGGTCTATCAAGGATCGAATTGCTGAAAAACTAATTGACGCAGCCGAGGCTGAGGGTCTTTTGAAGCCAGGTGGCACCATCGTGGAGCCAACTTCTGGAAACACCGGTGTCGGTCTGGCACTTGTTGCCCAGAAACGCGGCTACCGCTGCATATTCACTCTTCCGGACAAGGTTTCCGAGGATAAGCGCAACACTTTGATTGCTTACGGTGCTGAAATTGTGGTTTGCCCAACGGCGGTAGCACACGAAGATCCTCGCTCTTACTATTCGGTGAGTGACCGCCTAGCCAAAGAAATTCCTGGCGGGTTTAAGCCTGACCAGTACTCAAACTTGAACGGCCCAGCATCTCACTACGCATCTACCGGTCCAGAAATCTGGGAGGCAACTGACGGTCAGGTCACGCACGTAGTCATCGGTGTTGGAACTGGTGGCACGATTTCTGGAACCGGTAAGTACCTCAAAGAAGTAAGTGGTGGAAAAGTCCAAATCATTGGCTGTGATCCAAAAGGATCAATCTATTCCAAGACCGAGACCAACAGCTTGCCGTACCTGGTTGAAGGTGTTGGACGTGGCGATGACTTTTTGCCAGGGGCATACAACGCCGATGTCGTGGACCAAATAATTCCAATCACAGATGCGGACAGCTTCGAAATGACAAGGCGCCTTGCAAGAGAAGAAGGTTTGCTAGTTGGCCCAAGCTGCGGAATGGCTGCGGCGGCGGCATTGCAAGTTGCCAAAGACTTACCAGCCGATGCACTAGTTGTTGTCATCTTGCCTGATGGCGGACGAGGCTACCTAGCCAAAGTGTTTAACGATGACTGGATGAAATCCCACGGATTCCTAAGCGATGACTCAACTGGAAAGATTTCGGAAACTGTGAAATCCGACGCTTCAGGCATTGCCTTTGTCCTTGAAAACGATTCGCTGGTTAGCGCAAGGCAGTCCATCGAAGACTCTGGGCTGATGTCATTGCCAGTTCTGGTCAAGCAGCCACCGGTTCGAATCGGACACGTTATTGGCTCGATCTCTCTTGACAAACTTGATAAAGCTCCGGCCAACGCAACCATCAAGGAAATCCTGGGTCCAAAGCCTGCTCTGGTTGGATCTAGGCAAAGCGTCGAAACTGCCAAGAAACTGCTTCAAACTAACGATTTCTTGCTGCTTTTACACAACGGAGAAGTTGAAGCCATTGTGGATAGCAGCCAGCTCTAAACTTCTCAAAGCCAACTAATCTAAGACTCACAAGAAAAAGGGAAAAAAGTATGTCCGAATTTGAAACCCGCGCAATCCACGTCTCTCAGGACCCAGATGCCAATAACGGCGCCGTTATTCCGCCAATCTATATGTCTTCAACCCACAAACAAGATGGCGTTGGCGGACTGCGCGATGGTTTTGAATACAACCGGGCTGCCAACCCAACCAGGACTGCTCTTCAAGAAGCTCTAGCAAACCTAGAAGGTGGCAAGTTCGGCCTTAGCTTTTCCTCTGGCTTAGCAGGCGAAGATGCGGTAGTTCGAGCAACGTGCGCTCCAGGTGATCACGTGATTCTAGGCTCAGACCTTTATGGAGGAACTTTTAGGTTGCTAAACCGCATTCACCGCGCAGCTGGAATCGACTCGGAGGTTGTAGATCTTTCCAATGATGAGGCGCTTCGAGCTGCAATCAAGCCTGGAAAAACCAAACTGATCTGGGTTGAAACTCCAAGCAACCCAATGCTTGCAATCTTTGACATCGCACACATTTCAAAAATTGCCAAAGAGCATGGGGTTTTGACTGTTGTTGATAATACTTTTGCTACCCCTTACCTGCAGCGTCCTCTTGAATTTGGAGCTGACATTGTCACTCACTCAACCACCAAGTTTCTCGGTGGACACAGCGACATCCTTGGTGGTGCAGTTGTTGTAAACGATCCCGAACTTCACGAAAAAATCAGATTCATTCAGTTTGCAGCAGGTGCAGTATCTAGCCCGTTTGATTGCTGGCTCACCCACCGTTCAATAAAAACTTTGGCAGTTCGAATGGATAAGCACTGCTCGAACGCTCAACAAGTTGCAGAGTTTCTGGATGCACAAGCCTCAGTTGAGCAGGTTTATTACCCAGGACTTCCTTCACACCCAGGTCACGAACTTGCCAAAAAGCAAATGTCTGGATTTGGCGGAATCGTTAGCCTGCGTTTTGCAACCGAAAAAGCAGCCAAGAACTTTTGCTCGAAGACCAAGCTCTTTACTTTGGCGGAGAGCCTCGGCGGTGTTGAGTCTCTAATAAACCACCCAGCAGAGATGACTCACGCCTCGGCTGCCGGAAGCCCAATTGAAGTCGGTGGCGAGATAGTTAGATTGTCAGTGGGAATTGAAAACCCTAATGATTTGCTAGCTGATCTAGCCCAAGCCCTCGGTTAGTCGGTTTTTGGAACGCGATCTGTCTTTAGAAGCCTGACCCCGTAAATCACTGTTCCAATAAACAGTGCGGCGGCTAAGACGTAACCTGCAATAGCAAAGGGTTCTGGCACCTCAAGGGAAATATTTAGCTGGCGAACATTCAAAGCAATGATCAAGTTTCCAACTAATATTCCAAGTAGGCGCTGAGGCGCTTTGCTAACTAGCCAAGCGGCGATTGGTGCGGCAAGAGCTCCACCAATTCCTAGAGCAAGAACTGCGTCCCAAGGGATTTGCTCAGCACCGATTCCAATTAGGAATCCAATGCTGGCAGCCAGCGCAATCAAAAACTCTGCAGTGTTTGTTGTTCCAATGGCTTTTCGAGGCTCGAGTGCGTTCGATGCGGTCAATGAAGTAGTGACCACTGGCCCCCAGCCTCCGCCTCCGGTTGCATCGATGAACCCACCAACAAGTCCCAGCGGGGCAAGCCACCTGGCTCTGGCGCGTCTTTTCTTGCCCAAAATAGTTGTCCTAGTGAAGCGATAAAGAACCAGTGCTCCTAGAACAAATAGAACGCTCGCGGTCCAAGGTCTTGCGGCCGAAAGGTCAACGTTTGATAAAAGCACCGCTCCAATAAATGCGCCAACGGCTCCTGGAACTGCAACTTTCACAAGCGCGTGCCAGTCGACGTTACCGAATCGGATGTGGGAAGCACCCGAAATTGAAGAAGTGACAATTTCAACCAGGTGAACAATTGCCGAGGCTGCGGCTGGGTTATAAGCCAGAAAGATTAGAAGTGTGGTTGAGGTGATACCAAAGGCCATCCCCATGGCACCATCAACAAGTTGCGCTAAAAAGCCCGCAACAGAAACCAGCAACAAAACCCACATGGGTTCAAATCTATTTCATACCTTAGATTTGAAAGCGCCATATTGCTTCGAGTTTGCCTAGATTTCGCCCTTTTCTAGGCCGGTAAGCACCTCTTTGGCACGCTTTCTAACCTCTGGAAGATCGGAAAGTCTTTTCAAGCCATTGTTTTGTTGAAACATTCGGTGGTTTTTTGCAAAAGCAGCTGAATTTCTATCAAGGAAATCCCAATACAAAGTTGTGAAAGGGCAAGCGGTATCCCCAGTTCTTTCCTTGGGGTTGTATGCGCAGCCCTTGCAATAATTTGTCATTCGGGAAATGTAGGCACCGCCTGCCGCATACGGCTTGGTCATCATCTTTCCGCCATCGGCATGGACGCCCATACCGATAACGTTTGGAACCATTACCCACTCCGAGGCATCAACAAACTGCTCCCTCATCCAATCCAAGAACTCCTGAGGGTTGGTACCGGTAAGTAGCGCAAGGTTACTCAAGATCATCAATCTAGGAATGTGGTGAGTCCAACCTCTGGAATGGACTGCCTCAACTTCGCTAGCCACACAGTTCATCCGAGTCTTTGCTGGTTCAACAAACAGCGGAAGCAGCTTCCGGTTAGCAGCCAGCGAATTCTTTTCTCGATAGTCCTCGCCTAAAAACCAATACATTCCGTTTATGTATTCTCGCCAGCCAATGATCTGGCGGATAAATCCTTCGGCCGAGTTGATTGGAATGTCACCTTTTTTGTACTTGGCAACAACGGCGTCAATTACTTCACTCGGGTGAAGCAGTCCGTTATTGATATAAGGACTAATAACCGAATGGTGCAGACTCCAGCTTTCGGTTGTCACGGCATCCTCGTAGGGACCAAACTCGGCAAGGTGTTTTTCAACAAATAGCTTTAGCCTTTTTAATGCCCCGGCCCTGGTGGTTTCCCAGTAGCTAGAAGGCTCCATGCCAAGCTCGGCGGCAACTTGTTTGTCTATTTCCTCAGCAGTTGTGTTGGGATACTCATCCCAGCTGTAGTTTTTTGGAGGCGGAAGACGGTTATCTTCATCAAAGTTCCAGGCTCCGCCTTCGGGTTTACCGTCCTCGACCAAGATTCCCAGACGAACCCGTTGTTTGCGATAGAAGTTTTCCATCACAAAGGTTTTTTGAGTCTCGGCCCAAGAACTAAAAAGCGCTCTGGAAGTTAGAAAAAAGTCATTCTCTATGAACTCCGCACCTAGCTCTTTGAGCTGGCGATATTGAACAAAGCTCGAGGGTTCAGCGCAAACTAGCTGCTTTATGCCTTTTTCTTTCATGATGGCCTTTAGGCCAGTTGGAGTATCAGCAGCTTTTTTGTAATAAACCTCAAAACCTAATTCCTCAAGCTCTTTGGCAAAGT
>WLGB01000056.1 GCA_009703455.1 Actinomycetota bacterium | reverse complement strand
CCGTTACAAACGTTGACCGAACCATTGCCTCGGTCAAGCGCCACATGGGCACCGATTGGACCTTCAAGGTGGACGACAAGAATTACACCCCACAGGAGATCTCAGCTCGTATCTTGGCAAAGCTAAAGCGCGACGCAGAAACTTACCTGGGTGAATCAGTCACCGATGCAGTCATCACAGTGCCTGCATACTTCAATGACGCCGAGCGTCAGGCAACAAAAGATGCCGGTGAGATCGCAGGACTAACCGTCCTACGTATCATCAACGAGCCAACAGCTGCCGCCTTGGCCTACGGATTAGACAAAGGTAAGCAAGACGAACTGATCTTGGTATTTGACTTAGGTGGTGGAACATTTGACGTTTCACTTCTTGAGGTTGGAAAAGACGATGACTTCTCAACAATTCAAGTTCGTTCAACCTCCGGTGATAACCGCCTGGGTGGAGACGACTGGGACCAGAGAGTTGTCGATCACCTGGTCAAGAAGTTCAAAGAGACAACCGGTGTCGACGTTTCCAAAGACAAGATCGCGCTTCAGCGTCTGAAGGAAGCTTCCGAGCAGGCCAAAAAGGAACTGTCCCAGTCAACAACTGCAAACATTCAGCTTCCCTACCTGTCGTTGACTGAGAATGGTCCTGCAAACCTTGACGAGACAATCACCCGTGCACAATTCGAGCAGCTAACCGCTGACCTACTAGAGCGCACCAAGAAGCCGTTCAACGACGTCATCAAGGAAGCCGGAGTGAAGGTAGCCGACATTGCGCACGTTGTGCTGGTTGGTGGATCAACTCGTATGCCGGCTGTGACCGAACTGGTCAAGCAGCTAACCGGAGGAAAAGAGCCCAATAAAGGCGTAAATCCGGACGAAGTTGTCGCCGTTGGTGCATCACTTCAGGCGGGTGTTCTAAAGGGTGAGCGCAAGGACGTTCTTCTTATCGACGTGACGCCGCTGTCTCTTGGAATCGAAACCAAAGGTGGCATCATGACCAAGTTGATTGAGCGAAACACCGCTATCCCAACCAAGAGAAGCGAGACCTTCACAACCGCTGATGACAATCAGCCTTCGGTGTCGATTCAGGTTTACCAGGGAGAGCGTGAGTTCACCAAGGACAATAAATCACTTGGAAACTTCGAGCTAACCGGTATCGCACCTGCTCCAAGAGGTATCCCACAGATCGAAGTGACATTTGATATTGACGCCAACGGAATCGTTCACGTTTCTGCTAAGGACAAGGGAACTGCGAAAGAGCAGTCGATGACAATCACCGGAGGATCATCTTTACCGAAGGAAGACATCGAGCGCATGGTTCGCGAAGCCGAAGAGCACGCCTCTGAAGACAAGAAGCGCCGTGAAGAGCAAGAGACCAAGAACACTGCTGAGCAAATGGTTTACCAAACTGAAAAGCTAATCAAAGACAACGATGAGAAGCTTCCAGAAGATGTGAAGACAGGTGTTCAAGCCGACGTGGATGCACTAAAGACTGCAATTGCTGGCGAAGATGTTGACGCCATCAAGGCGGCAAGTGAAAAGCTATCTACCTCTTCACAAAAACTCGGTGAAGCAATCTACGCGAGTGCTTCCGAAGAAACTCCAGCCGATGCAGCATCTTCAACCGAAGATGTAGTTGACGCAGAAGTTGTTGACGAAGAGCCAGCTGAAGAGAAGAAGTAATGGCTGAGGAAAACACATCCCCAGAAGACATTGAGCAGCAGCCGGATCAACCGGCTGCTGACTCCAATGTTGACGAAGCGTCAGAACCGGACGCTCTGGATCAAGAATTAGCTGACCTGGTGGAAGAAACTGGGCCACTAAGTAAAGAAGCCGAGCTACTGGCTGATTTGCAACGCCTGCAGGCGGAATTTGTGAATTACAAAACCCGGGTAGAGCGCGATCGTGACCAATCTAGGAACTCTGCAATTGCCGAGGTTTTGCGCTCCTTCCTCCCAGCCCTTGATGATTTAGAGCGCGCTGAAACACACGGCGACCTCGAAGGAACCCCCTTCGCGGCTGTGGTTGGCAAACTACGCTTAGCTGGAGAAAAGTTTGGCCTGAAGCGCTTCGGAGAAAAAGGAGAGAAGTTCAATCCTGAACTTCACAACGCCCTGACTCAAACCCCAAGCAAAGACGTAACTGAAGCAACCATCAATGAAGTGATTGAGGCTGGCTACCAGCTGGAAGATCGACTCATTCGCCCAGCGATGGTCTCGGTGTCTGTTCCAGAAGAAAGCTAAACCATGGCATCGCAAGATTGGCTCGACAAGGACTTCTATAAGATCCTTGGCGTAGCCAAGGACACCCAAGAAGCTGAAATCAAAAAGGCTTACCGCAAACTGGCGCGCCAATTTCATCCAGATTCAAACCCGGGCGACGCAAAAGCAGAAGCCAAGTTCAAAGAAATTAGCGAAGCGTTCTCAGTTTTGTCGGACACCGAACAAAGAAAAGAATATGACGCGGTTCGAGCCATGGGTGGCGGAGCTCGCTTCACAGCCGGCGGCCAAGGCCAAGGCGGTGGGTTCGAAGATGTCTTTTCTAACTTGTTTGGTGGCGGTGGGCGAGGCGGATTCCCAGGTGGGTTCGGTGGAGGGTTTGATTTTGGGCCAGCTGCCGGCGTGGATCTAACCGCAAGAACCTCACTAGATTTCATCGATTCGATTAAGGGCGCCACAATAAAACTTTCCCTGCAGGGCATGGAACCGTTGAACGTGAAGATTCCAGCCGGCGTTCAAGATGGTCAAAGAATTAAACTGCGCGGCAAAGGACGACCCTCTCCCAACGGGGGACCGTCGGGAGATCTAATTGTCACCGTAAGGGTAAAGCCTCACCCAGTATTTAGTCGTGACGGCTCAAACCTGAGGGTCACAGTTCCTGTGACTTTCACCGAAGCCGCCCTTGGAGCAAACATTTTGGTTCCAACTCTTGGGGGAGAACCGGTAAAACTCAAAATCACTCCAGGCTGTCCAAACGGCCGAGTCCTGCGCATCCAAGGACGCGGAGTTCAGGCCGGCAATGCCAGGGGCGACCTGCTGGCAACAATCGAGGTGGCAGTTCCTTCGCACCTTTCTGAAAAAGCCAAGAAAGCACTTCAAGATTTCCAAGAGGTTATGCCGCTGGATGATCCAAGAGCAGAACTGCTCGCAAGAGCCGGATTGTTGTAAAGGCAAGGGGGCAAATGATGGACAAGTTTGACGAAAACACCCCGCTGTTTGTGATATCAGTTGCCGCAGAGCTTGCCCTGATGCACCCCCAGACCCTCAGGCAATACGACCGATTGGGCTTAGTATCTCCGAGCAGAACTCTCGGTCAGTCCCGTCGATACACCATGCGAAATGTGGCTCAGCTCAAAGAAATAGCTGAGCTTTCTTCAGCAGGAGTGTCTCTTGAGGGCATCAAGAGAATTCTGGAATTAGAAAACAGCAATTCTGAACTTAGACAAAGAGTGCGCGACCTCGAGCAAACCCTCGCAAACGAGTTACTCAATAGGCCGGGGGCAAGAGTTTTCGCAGCCGGTGACCAAGGTGTTGAATCCCTTGCAGCAGGAAAACGACCAACAAGATCCACCCAAGTAGTTTTGTGGAGGGCACGGTGAACCCAGAAGAACAAGACCAAAGATCAGCGCTCGAGAAATTTGGTGTAGACCTAACAGAGATCGCAAAATCCGGAAAACTCGATCCAGTCATTGGACGAGATGCCGAGATCCGAAGGGTAAGCCAAGTCCTCTCCCGAAGGACCAAGAACAATCCGGTATTAATCGGTGAACCAGGCGTTGGAAAGACGGCTGTGGTTGAGGGTCTCGCGCAAAGAATTGTTGCCGGGGATGTTCCAGAAAGTCTCAAGGGCAAGCAGCTAATCTCACTCGACTTAGCTGCACTTGTTGCTGGCGCTAAGTACCGCGGTGAATTTGAAGAACGCTTAAAGGCTGTGCTTGCTGAAATCACCGCCTCTGAAGGACAAATAATTACTTTTATAGACGAGCTGCACAATTTAGTCGGTGCCGGAGCAGGCGATGGCTCGATGGATGCATCGAACATGCTAAAGCCAATGCTGGCCCGAGGTGAGCTCAGACTTATTGGTGCAACAACCTTGGATGAGTATCGTGAAAGAATTGAAAAAGATGCGGCCCTTGAGCGCAGGTTCCAGCAGGTTTTTGTTGGTGAACCAAGTGTTGTTGACACTGTTGCCATTTTGCGCGGACTAAAAGAAAGATATGAAGCACATCACAAGGTCGCTATTGCAGATAGCGCCTTGGTGGCAGCTGCAACTCTATCCAACCGATACATCACTGGAAGACAATTGCCCGATAAGGCAATCGACCTAATCGATGAGGCAGCCTCAAGGCTTCGCATGGAAATTGACTCAGCCCCAGTTGAAATCGACGAACTTCGTCGAAACGTGGACCGCCTAAAGCTCGAAGAGCTTGCTCTGCAAAAGGAGAAAGACGCTGCTTCAAAAGAGCGCCTTGAGAAACTGCGCGAAGATCTAAGGGAAAAAAGCGAAGCACTCAAAGATCTCACGACCAGGTGGGAAAAAGAACGCCAGGAACTAAACAAAATAGGTGACCTAAAAACCCAGTTAGACGGTTTAAGAATTGAATCCGACAAGGCTCAGCGCGAAGGAAACCTCGAGAAAGCCTCAAGACTTCTATATGGAGAGATCCCAACCCTTGAAAAGCAGCTCACTGCCGAAGAAACTGCTGGAGACCGCGATAAGAAACGAATGGTCAATGATCACGTGACTGAAGAGGACATCGCCTCCGTTGTTTCTGCCTGGACCGGGATTCCGACCGGGCGACTCCTTGCTGGGGAAAGTGCAAAGTTACTAAACCTTGAAAACGAATTAGCGAGAAGACTAATTGGCCAAAAAGCTGCGGTGAAGGCTGTTTCTGATGCCGTTCGGCGGACTAAGGCCGGTATCTCAGATCCTGATCGACCCACCGGATCGTTTATGTTTCTGGGTCCAACCGGTGTTGGTAAAACCGAACTAGCTAAGTCGCTAGCGGCGTTCCTGTTTGATGATGAGAAGTCGATGGTTCGAATCGACATGTCCGAGTACGGTGAAAAACACTCAGTTTCTCGTTTGCTTGGGGCCCCTCCGGGATATGTCGGTTATGAAGAAGGTGGACAGTTAACCGAGGCTGTCAGGCGCCGCCCATACTCTGTGATCTTGCTCGATGAGGTTGAAAAAGCTCATCCTGAGGTATTCGATGTTTTGCTTCAGGTGCTTGACGACGGAAGACTCACCGACGGTCAAGGTCGAACAGTCGATTTTAGAAACGTTATCCTAATTCTCACCTCAAACCTCGGATCACAATTTTTGATTGATCCAGAACTCGACGAAGCGCAAAAGCGCGAAGCAGTTTTGACAATGGTTAGATCACATTTCAAGCCCGAGTTCCTAAATCGACTAGATGACATCGTTGTGTTCCAGGCACTGGATAGAGCTGAGCTCGGTCAAATTGTTGAGCTCAACATCGATCGCCTAACTGAGCGTCTTGCGGAAAAGCGACTTCAGCTAGCGGTGACCCCGGCTGCTAGAGCCTGGCTGTCCGATAAAGGCTACGACCCAATATATGGAGCAAGACCACTTAGAAGGTTGATGCAGCAGCAAATCGACGACAAGCTGGCGAACCTAATTCTGGGCGGCTCCATTCACGACGGAAGTTTTGTGAAGGCGGATTACGACGGCGTCTCTGACGGGCTAACAATTACCACTAGCGAATCTGTCAGTTAAGTTCAACAACCACAGGGACGTGATCGCTTGGTCCTTCGCCTTTTCGCTCATCACGCTCAATACTGGCTCCACTAACTTTCTCGGCCAAAGCCTCAGACCCTAGAACAAAGTCAATCCGCATTCCCTCGTTGCGAGGGAATCGAAGCTGCTGGTAGTCCCAATACGTATAACCCTCCGGAATCAAAGGCCTAACAACATCCGTGAGACCAATTTGTCCAAAAGCCTCAAAGGCTTGACGCTCTTGTGGCGTCACGTGAGTCGAACCAGCGAAAAAGTTAATGTCCCAAACGTCTGAATCTAATGGTGCGATATTGAAATCCCCCATCAGGGCAAGTGGAAGATCAGGCTCATTTTCCAAAGTTTCCGAGGTGATGGCAGCTAAGCGTTCTAGCCATTCAAGCTTGTACGAAAAGTGAGGGTCGTCCAAACTTCGCCCGTTTGGAACATAGAGACTCCAAAGCCTGACCCCATTGAAGGTCGCGCCTATGGCGCGGGCTTCTTGAACTTCTTTGAATTCCGGCATTCCGGTAAAGCCAATCTCAACGTCCTGAGCCTCGATTTTGCTTGCAAAAGCAACACCATTCCACTGGTTTAAACCGTGCAGGGTGATCTGGTAGCCAGCATCCTCAAAGGGTTTATAGGGAAATTGGTCTGGCTTGCACTTAATCTCCTGCATAGCCAAAACGTCAGTTCCACTCGACTCCAGGAAGCTAATTACTCTTCCAACACGAGTCCTAACGGAGTTCACGTTCCAGCTTGCTATCTTCACTCCTTAAACTTAAAGCATGACCGATTCCGCCACGTCCAAAGCTCGCCTTATTGAACTAATTAAGGAACTAGCTGTTGTGCATGGAAAAGTCACACTTTCAAGCGGAATTGAAGCCGACTACTACGTTGATCTTCGAAGGGCAACTTTGCACCATGAGGCAGCGCCTCTAATTGGTCAGGTCATGCTGCAACTGCTAGATGATGCCGGTCTAAAAGATTTTGATAGCGTCGGCGGTTTGACCATGGGAGCGGACCCGGTTGCAACGGCAATCTTGCACCAGGCAGCAGCCAAGGGCATAAACATAGATGCTTTTGTTGTTCGAAAAGCTGCCAAAGAGCACGGCATGGGAAGACAGGTCGAAGGG
>WLGB01000055.1 GCA_009703455.1 Actinomycetota bacterium | reverse complement strand
GAAATCTAATGAGTATCTCGAAATGAGTACCCAACAGCTTTAACGGCCTGCCCTGTTTGGGAAGGCCCAGACAGGAGAAGTAAGTGGCGCTACCACGTGTTTACGACGTAGCCAAAGAACTTGGTATTGATACCAAAGTAGCTCTGGCCAAACTTGAAGAGCTCGGCGAGTACGTCAAGAGCGGATCCTCCACAATCGCTCCGCCGATTGCAAAAAAACTACGAGCCGCCTTCCCCGACGCTAAGCCCGCTGCAGCTCCCAAGAAAGTCACTAAGCCTAAAGCTGCGACGAAGAAGACTACCGATGAGCCAGAATCCGTCACTGAAGTTTCAGAGCCGGTTGAAATAGCCGAGCCAAAGAAAAAGACATCACGCCTTGCACCTAGCTCGATTACCGATGCTCCAAAGACCCCACCGGCTACTTCCTCTGTTCCCGGTGTTCCACGACCTGGAAACAATCCATTTGCTTCAAGTCAAGGAATGGGCATTCCTCGTCCGATGGCCCGTCCTGGGAACAATCCATTCAATGCAGCACAGGGAATGGCTCGTCCTGGAACTCCAAGACCTGGATCACCACGACCTGGAGAAAGACCTGAAGGCGGGGCTTCAAGACCAGGAGCAAGACCGGCCGGTGCTGGTGGAGCTCGTCCAGGTTTTGCCGGAGCAAAGCCTGGCTTTGGTGGAGGAGCACCTGGAGGATTCCCTGGGAAAGGTCCTGCTGGTGGTCGTGGTCGCGGTGTTGGCGGTGGAACTGCTGGAGCTTTTGGAAAAGGCGGAGCAAGAGGACAGAGCAGGGCTCGAAAGTCTAAGCGCGCCAAGAGAGAAGAATTTGAACAAAGAAGCATCCCGAGTCTTGGTGGAGCAGTTGTTCCACGCGGCGACGGAACCACAGTCATTCGTTTACGACGTGGTGCTTCGATTCAGGATTTCGCAGACAAGATTGATGCCAATGCTGGTCAGCTGATCACTGTGCTATTTGCACTTGGTCAGATGGCAACCGCTACTGCTTCATTGGACGAGGACACTTTTCAGATTCTTGGAGAAGAACTTGGCTACAGGATCGAAGTAGTGTCTCCCGAGGACGAAGAGCGAGAGCTATTCGAGGGATTTGGTTTAGATATCTCAACCGACTACGACGATGATGAGCAGGACTTACTGCCTCGTCCACCTGTTGTGACTGTTATGGGTCACGTCGACCACGGTAAGACCGCTCTTTTGGACTCGATCAGAAATGCCAACGTTCAGGCTGGTGAGGCCGGCGGAATCACTCAGCACATCGGTGCTTACCAGGTTCACACCACTCACGACGGCCAAGATCGTGCCATTACTTTTATTGACACCCCGGGCCACGAGGCGTTCACGGCTATGCGTGCTCGAGGTGCTCAGGTCACTGACATTGCCATTCTGGTGGTTGCTGCAGATGACGGCGTGATGCCTCAAACTATTGAGGCTCTAAACCACGCCCAGTCAGCCGGTGTTCCAATTGTTGTTGCAGTGAACAAGATGGATAAAGAAGGCGCTAACCCTGACAAGGTAAAGCAGCAGTTGACCGAATTCAACTTGGTTGCAGAAGAATACGGTGGCGATGTGATGTTTGTTCCGGTGTCCGCACTAAAGGGCCAGGGAATCACCGAGCTACTAGATGCCGTTTTGCTGACCGCTGATGCAGCACTGGACATGAGGGCAAACCCAAACAAGGATGCTCGCGGAGTTGCCATCGAAGCAAACCTAGATAGAGGCCGCGGCGCCGTTGCAACAGTTCTAATCCAGTCAGGAACTTTGAACGTTGGTGATTCGATTGTCGCAGGAAGTGCTCACGGTCGCGTTCGAGCGATGTTCAACGAAGACGGTGATCCGGTTGAGTCCGCTACTCCTTCAAGGCCGGTTCAAGTGCTTGGACTTCAAAGCGTGCCACGCGCGGGTGATACTTTCGTAGTTACCGATGACGAACGTCAGGCAAGACAAATTGCCGAGAAGCGCGAAGCAGCCGATCGTAACGCACTACTTGCTAAGACAAGAAAACGCGTCAGCCTCGAAGACTTCACTAAGGCACTCGAAGAGGGCAAGGTTGAGTCTCTCAACTTGGTTATCAAGGGTGACGTTTCTGGTGCTGTCGAAGCGCTGGAAGACTCACTATTGAAGATCGAAGTTGACGATTCGGTACAGCTAAGAATCATCCACCGCGGTGTTGGTGCCGTGACCGAGTCCGATGTTAACCTTGCAACCGTTGACAACGCAATCATCATTGGTTTCAACGTCAAGCCAGACAACAAGGCCAAGGACCGGGCTGACCGAGAAGGCGTAGACATTCGCTTCTATTCGGTTATCTATGCAGCTCTCGAGGATATCGAGAAGGCCCTTAAGGGCATGCTCAAGCCAGAGTACGAAGAATTCGAGCTTGGTACTGCAGAGGTCCGCGAACTATTCAAGTCCTCAAAGGTCGGGACCATCGCTGGTTCTATCGTTCGCTCGGGCTCAATCAAGCGAAACTCCATGGCTCGTGTCCTGCGCGCGGGGGCAGTAATTGCCGACAACTTAAAGGTTGAATCTTTGAAGAGATTTAAGGATGACGCCAACGAGGTCAAAACTGACTTCGAGTGTGGAATTGGACTTGGTGGATTCAATGAGCTTGAACTAGAAGACATTATCCAAACTTTCGAAATGCGCGAAAAGCCAAGAGTTTAGTGATGGTTGATGTTGCCAGAGCTAGGAAGTTAGCGGAGCGAATTAAGGTATTGGTTGCCGAGGCGCTTGAAAAAGCTGTCAAGGACCCAGACCTTGGATTTGTGACCCTCACTGAAGTTAAGGTGACTCCTGATCTGCAACACGCTCAGATTTTCTATACAGTCTTTGGCTCGGATGAAGACCGAGCCCGCTCGAACGAAATCATCAGGAAAAACACTGGACGCATTCGAGGGGAAGTGGGACACAACCTTTCGATTCGCCTAACCCCGACTCTTGAGTTCATCGCAGACGAGTTGCCAGAAAACGCAGCTCACATGAATGATTTGCTAGCGGTAGCGCGGGCCAAAGACGCTGAGGTTGCAAGGATTGCTGCAGTAGCAAAGCCGGCTGGGGATGCGAACCCTTATAAAGAGCCAAAGCAAATCGAAGACCAGGACTAGCCTTGGCACATTCGGGACTGGTTCTAATCGATAAACCTTCCGACTTCACCTCCCATGATGTTGTTGCAAAAGTCCGAAAGGCCTTGGGTACTAAAAAGGTGGGCCACGCCGGAACCCTAGACCCACTCGCCACTGGGCTTTTGGTTTTAGGTATTGAATCTGGAACGAAGTTCCTTACTTTTTTAGTTGGCGAAGACAAAACTTATTTGGCAACCATTCGACTCGGAGTATCAACCATCTCTGATGACTCCCAGTCTGATGTTTTGGAAACTGCAACACCCGATGCACTTGCTTCCGTGACCGAAGAGTTGATACTCGAGCAGATTGCTAATCTCACTGGTGTCATCCAGCAGCGGCCATCAGCAGTAAGCGCCATAAAGGTCGAAGGAAAACGAGCCTACGACCTAGTCCGGGAGGGCGCTGCAGTTGAATTAAAAAGTCGTGAGGTGAGAGTTCATCGCTTTGAGTTGATTTCAACCTCAAGGTCTTCAGAAGGTTTCATTGATCTGGAAGTTGAGGTGGATTGTTCGTCCGGCACCTACATTAGGGCTCTGGCTAGAGACCTTGGAATCGGCCTTGGGGTGGGAGGTCACATAACTGCTCTTCGAAGGACCAAGGTTGGAAAATTTGACGTGTCACAGGCGAATTCACTTCCTGAGCTTGAGAAGCTCGTGCTGATCCCGTTAGCCGAAGCTGCCAGCGAACTGTTCGAAACCATTTCGCTGAGCCAACAGCAGGTCACAGATCTAATTCACGGGAAAAGAATTTCGGGAGAAAGTCCCAGCTCTCCTTTGATTGCGGGGATTTCACCGGAAGGAAAGTTGGTGGCGGTGCTGGAGGCTGCAGGTTCTGACTTAAAATCAGTTGTGGTCTTTCAAGGGGAGCTAAATGACTGAAGTGTTGTACTTATCGCAGCTGTGGTTTTCGGCAGCAGCCGGACTGTTTGCTTTGGCCCTAGGACTTTTTGGCAGGCTACCTAGTGTTTGGACCGTTGGGTCACTTGGAGTTGTCTTGCTTGGCTTGCTTATTCAGTTTGGATACACAACTTGGTTGGTTGTCGGGGGAGCAGAAGCGGCAGTTGACACCGTCGAGTTCTACGCGTACTTGGTTGTTGCAATCATGGTTCCAGTCGGAGCTGGTTTTTGGGCATTAGTGGAAAGAAATCGCTGGTCAACAGTCATACTTGGATTGGCTTCTCTTACGGTGACAATCATGTTGGTTCGAATGCACCAAATCTGGACTGGCAGCTACTAGTAACCCCACAAAAAAAGAAAGAAGTGCAGATTGTCGAACCGAAATAGTTCACTGGGCGTTGGGCGCGTACTGATTGTGTTTTATGCAGTGTTCGCTGTTTCCTCAACGGCCAGGGCGCTTTTTCAGATTCTCACAAAATTTGATCAAGCCCCGCTTGCTTACTCTCTATCGCTAGTAAGCGCATTGGTTTACATTCTCGCTACAGTGTCACTAGCCAACAAGGGCGGGCGCTGGAAAAATGTTGCACTGGTTTCAGTGCTATTCGAGTTAGTCGGAGTGCTAAGCGTTGGGGCACTCTCCTTCGCAATTCCAGAATTGTTTGCTCACCCGAGCGTATGGTCCGGCTTTGGTTCTGGCTACGGCTACGTTCCTCTTGTTCTTCCTGTCCTTGGCTTGTTGTGGATTAGAAAAACTCGCAGGGGATTGTAGATTGCTTAGTCTGACGGCTGTCGAGTCCGTGCCTTCGGACCTTGGTGCGACCGCAGTCACGATTGGAAAGTTTGACTGCATTCATCTAGGTCACCAAGCTCTTTTCACGGAGGTTGTAGAGGCTGCAGCAGATCTTAATCTCGTGCCGACAGTAGTGACTTTTGATCGCCACCCAGACCATTTGCTAAGACCCGAGCGTGCCAAGCTGCCAATCCTTGGGCCCGAACAAAAAGAAAAATTGATTTCAGGCTTTGGTATTGCCACAATGTTGCAGCTCGAGTTCAACCAGCAGTTGGCGGATTTATCTCCAGAACAGTTTGTGGAGGGCATTCTGGTTGAAGGACTGCAAGCCAAGCTGGTTCTAGTTGGCCAGGGATTTCGTTTTGGAGCCCAAGGATCTGGAAACTTTGAAACACTCCAAGAACTCGGCGCTTCCAAGGGTTTTGAAGTTCGAGAAGTAAGACCGGTTCAGCTCGATGGGGAAGTGGTTTCAACAACGAGGGTCAGGGAACAGCTTGATCAAGGCAACGTAAAGTTCGTGAACCAGATGCTAGGTCGAGTTCATGAGGTTAGGGGGGTGGTTGAACATGGGCTAAAGATTGGCAGAAAAATTGGCTTTCCAACCGCCAACATTGCCCGAGACGCAGAAGGCTACCTTCCTCTGGACGCCATCTACGCTGGTTGGTTAGTGGCGGACGGAATCCGCTATCCGGCTGCCCATTCGGTTGGAATCAATGAGACTTTCCAGGCGGTTCCGCGGCTAGTGGAGTCTCACGTGTTAGACGAGACTGAGCTAGATCTTTACGAACAAGTGGTTAGCTTGGAGTTCGTTGATTTTGTGCGACCCGCAGCCAAGTTTGACGGAGTTGAGGCACTTGTTGCTCAAATACATTTAGATTTAGACGTAGTAAGAGATCAGTTAGGACTGAAATGAAGATGTCGTTTGGTGCCGCAGTGAAATCAGTGTTCGTGAACTTCAGAAAGTTCCGGGGCACTGCATCAAGGCGCGAGTATTGGTTCTTTGTGTTGTTTACGGTTTTGCTTGGCATAGTGCTCTCGACCATTGAGTCAATCATCTGGCCACCTATTCAAACTGATGACTTAATTGAGGCCCTCAATCAGCCCACACCCCTAACCAGCATTTCCGCTTTGGTTTTGCTGATCCCAACTCTTGCGGTGACCTCTAGGAGAATCCAAGACGCTGGCTGGTCCGGAAAGTGGTTGTTTTTATACCTTCTTCCCATTGTTCCGCTCGCCATGGGAATTCTAGGAGTTATCGGCTACCTGGATTCGACAACCGCCCCCGAGGTTGAGGTGCTTGCCACTTCGGTGGCTTACTTCGTGCCAACGCTGCTTATTGCCTTCGCGGTGCAGCTGTTTTTACTGATTTTGACCCTTCGTCCAACTAAGACCCGCGAACAAGGTAACAAGTACGCCGCTGACGCCTAATTCGGGCTGGCGCTTCGGGCTGTTTCTGGGATAGGCTTTCAAAGTTGCCGTGTATCGGCCGCGGATAAACAGAGCAAGAAACATCGGGTTTTTTGCGCCGCGCAGCGAATCGAAGGAAATAAAAGTGTCACTAGATGCAAAAGTAAAAAACGACATCATTGCCCAGTATGCAACTCACCCAGGTGACACCGGTTCTCCCGAGGTTCAGGTTGCAGTTCTATCCCAGCGCATCAAAGATCTAACCGAGCACCTAAAAGAGCACAAGCACGACCACCACTCTCGTCGTGGTCTGTTGCTAATGGTTGGTCAGCGTCGTCGCCTTCTTGGATATCTCCAGAAGGTAGAAATCGGTCGCTACCGTGCCCTTATTGAGCGTCTCGGCATCCGCCGCTAAGCGGTAATCAGCTAATTCACCTAGTTTTCTAGGCTTATTTGCCTTACCCTGTTAGGCTTGGAGCGTAAGCGATGAGGATGGGTTTGCTGGTCCTCGGTGGTGGATCTTGGGAATTTCCCCAAGTTTTTCTACTGACGACCAGGCAGCTGCTAAGTCTTAGCGGCAAAAAATCTCTCGCCTCATCCTCGCTATGCGCGTTTTCTCAACAGTTGAGAAAAACGGACGCGCTTTATATCAAAGAGGAGGGACCATGGAAGGTCCAGAAATCAAATCAGCCGAAGCAGTAATTGACAACGGCAAGTACGGAAAGCGAACCATTCGCTTCGAAGCAGGAAGACTAGCGCAGCAAGCGCAGGGTTCGGCAGCTGTCTATCTAGATGGCGAAACCATGCTGTTTTCGGCTACCAGTGCGAGCAAGCAGCCAAAGGATCAGTTTGACTTCTTCCCACTAACTATCGACGTTGAGGAAAGAATGTATGCCGCG
>WLGB01000054.1 GCA_009703455.1 Actinomycetota bacterium | reverse complement strand
TGGTACGGAAGCTCGGTAACAACCAGGCAAGTTCTGCTTTGTAATTCTTCGACACTAACGATTGCGCGCATCGTGATTGAGCCGCGGCCTGTTCTATAAGCGTCTTCGATTCCTCGCTTACCAATAATCTCTGCACCAGTTGGAAAATCTGGTCCCTTGATGCGCTGCATCAAGGCTTCAAGAAGTTCCTCTTGGGTAGCTTCTGGGTTCTCGAGAGACCAGATGGCACCCTCGGCAACTTCGCGTAGGTTGTGTGGCGGAATGTTTGTTGCCATGCCAACAGCGATTCCGATTGAGCCATTGATGAGAAGATTTGGAATACGGCTCGGGAGAATTGTTGGCTCTTGAGTTCTGCCGTCGTAGTTGTCTTGAAAATCGACGGTGTCTTCGTCGATGTCTCGAACCATTTCCATGGCAAGCGGAGCCATCTTGCACTCGGTATATCTAGGTGCCGCTGCTGGGTCATTGCCCGGAGAGCCAAAGTTTCCCTGACCAAGAACCAGTGGGTAGCGAAGGTTCCAGGACTGAACCAGACGAACCAAGGTGTCATAAATTGCAGTGTCGCCGTGGGGGTGATACTGGCCCATCACATCGCCGACGACCCTTGAGCATTTGGAGAACTGCTTATCTGGTCGGTACCCACCGTCATACATCGCATACAAAACCCTGCGGTGAACCGGCTTTAGCCCGTCTCTGACGTCTGGAAGTGCGCGGCCAACAATAACGCTCATCGCGTAATCCAAATAGCTGCGCTGCATTTCGACCTGAAGGTCGACTTGCTCGACGTGGTCCATTCGAGGTTCTGGTGTTGGTGTGGTATCTACCATCAGTAATTTCTCACCCCTAGATATCTAGGAAGCGAACATCCTTTGCGTTCTTTTGAATAAATGATCTTCTTGCCTCAACGTCTTCACCCATCAGGGTTGAGAACACTTCGTCAGCTAGAGCTGCGTCATCCAGAGTCACCTGAAGAAGTGTCCTTCTTGCGGGGTCCATGGTGGTTGCCCAAAGCTCGTCATAGTCCATTTCACCAAGACCCTTGTAGCGCTGGATGGAGTTTTCTTTCGGGATTCTTCTTCCAGCCTTAGCTCCTTCGGCAAGCCTTAGATCTCGCTCGGAGTCGGAGTAGACATACTCGTGTTCAGCGTTGGTCCACTTGATTCGATAAAGCGGGGGCTGAGCTAAATACACATAGCCGTGCTCAATAAGTGGTCTCATGTATCGGAACAGCAAAGTCAGAAGCAGTGTGCGGATATGCTGACCGTCGACATCGGCGTCAGCCATCAAAATGCACTTGTGATACCTGATCTTTGAAACATCAAACTCTTCGCCAATTCCGGTGCCGAAGGCAGCGATTAGTGCTTGGACTTCGGTGTTGGCTAAAGCACGATCAAGTCTTGCCTTTTCAACGTTCAGAATCTTTCCGCGCAGTGGCAAAATCGCCTGGTGTTCAGGGTCACGGCCGCTAACTGCAGAGCCTCCGGCCGAGTCGCCCTCAACGATGTAGATTTCTGAAAGTGCTGGGTCGCGAGAGGAACAGTCTCTGAGTTTTCCTGGCATGCCACCGGATTCCAAAAGACCTTTTCTTCTTGTTGCTTCACGCGCTTTTCTGGCAGCCATTCTTGCCGCTGCAGCTTGGATTGCCTTGCGGACAATTTCTTTAGCGGATTGCGGGTTGCGCTCAAGCCAGTCGCCTAATTTGTCATTCACGATTTTTTGGGTGAAGGTTTTGGCTTCGGTATTTCCAAGCTTGGTCTTGGTCTGGCCCTCAAACTGGGGCTCAGAAAGCTTGATAGAGATTACGGCAGTCAGTCCTTCACGGACGTCGTCGCCCGAGAGATTTTCGTCCTTTTCTTTGAGCAAGTTGTTGGACCTTGCGTACTTATTCAGTAGCGAGGTAATGGCGGTTCTAAAGCCTTCTTCATGAGTTCCACCCTCGTGGGTGTTGATGGTGTTGGCGTAGGTGTGAACGGACTCGGTATATGCATTGGTCCACTGCATAGCAACCTCGATGGACATATCCTTCTTGGCGGTTTCTGCCTCGAGCGAGATGATCTCTTCGTGAACTAATTCAATTTTCTTGGAGGCGTTTAGAAACTCAACATAGTCAACTAGTCCGCGCTTGTACTGGTAGCTGTCGGTTTTGCCAGTTCGCTCGTCGGTAAGAGTAATTCCAAGACCTTTATTTAGAAAAGCCATCTGTTGGAATCTGGCTCTTAGGGTTTCGTGGTCGAACTCTACAGATTCAAATATGGAAGCGTCTGGTTTGAATTCGATTGTGGTTCCGGTGTGATCAACTTTTTTGCCCTTGGCAAGCGGTTTTTGTGGAACACCAATTTTGTAATCCTGGCTCCACAAGAAACCATCTCTGGCTACCTCCACCTTTAGATCTGTGGACAGAGCATTAACGACCGAAGCACCGACACCGTGCAAACCACCAGAGACGGCGTAGCCGCCACCGCCGAACTTTCCGCCGGCGTGCAAAACGGTGAGAACAACCTCCACGGCTGGTTTTTTCTCAACCGGGTGCATTTCAACTGGAATTCCTCGGCCGTTGTCTGTGACCTTTATCCATCCCTTTGGGGTGATGAATACATTGATGTCATCGCAGTGACCAGCAAGTGCTTCGTCGACAGAGTTGTCGACAATTTCATAGACCAGGTGGTGAAGGCCGCGTGGGCCCGTAGACCCGATATACATTCCAGGTCTTTTGCGAACAGCTTCGAGTCCTTCAAGTACCTGGATGCTGCCGGCGTCGTAGCCAGTTTTCTTTTTGACTTCTTTTGGGGTTTCTGTGGCAGCCGGTTTAGCGGATGGTTTTTTAGCTGCTGGCTTGGCAACCGCGGTTGGTTTGGAAGTTTTAGTTGGTTTAGTAGGGGCTTTTGCTGCCGCTGGCTTTTTGAGAGGTTTGGCTGTTTTGCTCGGCGCTTTAGCAACGACGGGCTTCTTCGCGCTCGAAGCGGATTTGCCTGTTACTTTTTTTGCCGGCATGTTACGGTTTGCTCCTCTAGGTCGCCTAGTTAGGTCCACATAACTGCTCAAAGCGACTTAAATTCGGGGTTGCTAACTGCTCTCATTTTACCCCACAACCCAACCCAAAGGTTTCAGGCTGTTGGCAATTACCCGTAGGTGTCTCTAGGTCCTCGGCCCGGCACAGACCTGGGGCCTTTTTTCCAACTCGGGGCATCTGGCCCGAGGAAGGAAATCGACTTGATTTCAAGGTCGGGAAATGAGCTTGCGATCTTCTCTAAAATCTGAGCTTGCATGAGTCTTAGCTCTGTTGCCCAAGCCGTGGATTTACACCGAACAGTCAGCTTGGCGTTTGCCAGGTTTTCTGGCTGAGTATTTTTAGCATTTAGATCGCCGACGATTTCGAACCAGCGGACAAAAAGTTCCGCCTCTTCCATTTGCGACTGCCAGCGAAAATCCTGCATGAGGGAATCAATTGAGCTTGATGCCTTTATTGGATCGCGGCCTGAGTCAAAGGGCTTGGAACGAATCTTCTTTTTCTCTGTGATTCGCTTTTGGTCTTTAGAAACCCTGCCGGTGACAGCCTGCCTCATGGCGAAGTAAAAAGCCACCGCGAAGTCCTTGTCGTCAGTCATTTGTAATCTCACCCGCAACAACACTAAACCTTTTTGCAATAAGGGATTCGGGCACATCCTCAATAACCGCGGCGGTAATGATGACTTGCTCGTTGTTGCGGACAAGTTCTGCGAGCTTGACCCTTCTATCTGCGTCGAGCTCGGCGAAGACATCGTCAAGAATCAAAACAGGATCGCCGAATCTGGATTCCTGGCACAAGATTTCCAGCGAGGCAAGACGAAGCGCAAGGGCGTAGGACCAACTTTCACCGTGTGAGGCGTAGCCTTTGGCGGGCAAACTACCGAGTATTAGAACTAAGTCATCACGGTGCGGGCCAACTAGGGTGATTCCTCGCTCCAGCTCTTTTTGCCTTATTCGCAATAGTTTTTCTCTAAAGAGTTTGGTGATTTCTTCACGGTCACCGGTTTCTAGGTACTCGGTATCGTCAGATTCTTCGCCGGTCAGAATCAAAGATCCGAGGATAGAGGATTTGGTGAACATCCTCGGCTCGTTGTTGGTCTTGGCAATTTTTTGGTAGTTAGATATAAGTCCGGGAGAAAGTTTTTCTGCGGTGTTCACTCGCGCTGCGATGATCTCGGAACCGAGATTCACGAGTGATTCATCCCAGGCCGAGAGTGTTGACAGTGCGTCGCCTTTGGTGCCGGTCAATCGAGCAGATTTCAATAGTGTGTTGCGCTGCTTTAGAACCCTTTCGTAGTCCGAATAGACGCCAAGCATTCGGGGGGCGAGCTGAACAATCAACTGGTCGATAAAGGCACGTCGGTTGGTGGGGTCTCGCTTTACTATGTCGATATCCTCGGGGGCGAAGATGACAGAGTTCAAATACCCGAGGATGTCCTTGGGTTTGGCAACTGGCGACTTGTTTAGCCTGGCCCGGTTGGGTGAATCTAAATTGATCTCGTATTCCAATAGAAGGTCGCGGTCTTCGTGGAATAGTTCGAGTGAAACCATTGCGCTTTGTTCGCCTTGTTTTACAAGCGGGCCGTAGCCAGCAACGCGGTGTGAGCTAAGGCTGGCCAAGAGGTTGATTGCCTCGACGAGATTTGTTTTTCCTTGGCCATTTGAGCCATGTAGCAAGTTGACACCTTGCGCAAGCTCAACCACGGCGGCTTGGTAGTTTCTAAAGTTTGTGAGTCTGACTTTTTTTACAAACATGTTTTATTCAAGGCTCTGGTAAACGCCTTTTACTTTTCTTTAACTGCGTGGCCGCCGAATTGCTGTCGAAGTGCTGCAATAGCTTTCATTGCATCGGAGTCATCCTGCCTGGAGGCAAATCTGGCAAACAGTGCCGCGGTGATTGCCGGCATTGGAACAGCGTTGGCAATAGCCTCCTCTACTGTCCAGCGGCCTTCACCAGAGTCTTCAACGTAGCCCCTAATGCGATCAAGGTTTGGGTCTTCTTCCAGGGCGCGGACCAGAAGATCTAGCAACCACGATCTCACAACTGTTCCTCGTTGCCACGCTTTGAAAGTTCCGTGAACATCATTGATGATGTCTTTTTTCGAAAGAAGTTCATACCCTTCGGCGAAAGATTGCATCATGCCGTATTCGATTCCGTTGTGAACCATCTTTGCGTAGTGACCGGCACCAACGTCGCCGACGTGAACAAACCCTTCGGACCGCTCGCCTTCAGGACGAAGCGCGTCGAAAACCGGCATTGCTTGATCGACTAGGTTTTTAGGCCCGCCCACCATTAGTCCGTAGCCGTTTTCCAATCCCCAGACGCCCCCTGAAACCCCGCAGTCCAGGTATCCAATTCCCTTTTGGGCGAGCTGCTCGGCGTGCCGGACATCATCTGTGAATCTGGAATTTCCACCCTCGATAACAAGGTCGCCTTTTTCTAGAAGAGTTTCTAGCTTGTCGATGATTTCATCTGTTGGTTTACCGTGGGGAACCATCACCCAGACGACCCGCGGGGATGAAATTTTAGAAACCATTTCTTCGATTGATTCACAGTCGGCCACTTCGCGAGTTCTGGCGAAGCCGGTCACTTCGATCCCGTTTTTACGAAGGCGCGATCGCATGTTGCCGCCCATTTTGCCAAGGCCAATTAGTCCAATTTGCATTGCGCGGAGTCCTTTGGTTTTTTAGTTATTGTTAGCGACCTAGAAGGTTTGGTTGCAATAGGTACATGTAGCTATCGCTAGTTTCTTTTTCTTTGGTTGAGTGGTTTGTGATTAGAACCGGTGATGGTCGATTGGGGTTGTCGCTGTTGGTGAACCCGATTTTCACAAACTCAGTCTTCACCCCAGCTAGACCGTCGATCAAAAACTGTGGCTTTAGTGACACGACAACATCGGATCCGGTGAGTTGACAATTAATCGATTCTGAGGCTTGGGCTGTCTCACCGCCGGTTGCTTCCAGGTTCAGTTCTAAAGATCCGAAGTTGAACTTGATTGGGCTTTCTCTTTCCAGAACTAGCGAAACACGTTTACTTGAGTCAAGTAGGTCTTGGGTGTTTAGAATCGCAAAGTTCTCAATTTTCTCCGGAAATAGTGTTTTCACGGCAGGAAAATTTCCTTTGATTAGTCGTGAAGTAACAGACCGATTGTTTGCTTTAAATGCGATGAGGTCTTTTTCGTCGGCTGGGTTTATGGAGATTGATATCTCGCCTTGGTTTGAAAATGTTTTTGCAATTTCCTGCAGTGTTTTTGCAGGGATTAGGGCTGTCGCATCGGAGCTGCTACCGGCCGATTTCCACTCAACGTCTTGGACTGCAACTCGGTAACGGTCTGTTGCGACCAACGAGATGCTGTCTTTTGTGGTTTCCAAGAGAACAGTTGTTAAAACGGGTGTCACATCTTCTCTTGAGGCCGCAACTGCGATCTGAGAAATGGCCGCAGCAAAATCTTCCCCAGACACCTTGCCGCTGGTTGCGGGGATTTCTGGGAGGGTCGGGTATTCGTCAATTGGCATGGTTAGAAGTGAGAATTTTGCGGATCCACAATTAACTTTGACTTTGGATCCGTCTGTTGAAAAATCAACTGCGGCATTTGGAAGTTTGTTGACGATTTCAGCCATTAGTCGTCCGGAAACAAGGACCCGGCCAGATTGTTCCACTTTCGCAGCTATTTCCACCTGGGCTGATGTGTCGTAGTCAAAAACAGATAGCCTCAAGGCATTAGCGTCAGCTTCAATGAGAATGCCGCTAAGAATTGGAAGTGTTGTTCTTTGAGGTAGCAGCCTCACCGCGAAAGAAACTGCTTCATTGAGAACGTCTTTGTTTACCTGAAACTTCACGATATTTGTCCATCTGTTTGGTCTTTAATCTTGGCACAACTCAGGGGTTGTTTCTAACCATGATTTACATAAAGAGTTATAGGTCTTTCTAGAAACTTTTAATTAATAATCACAGTAACCACTGTGGAAATTGTTGATAACTAAACTAGACCCAATAAAGACAATAGAACTACACTGTTGAAAGTTGTTTACACAGTTGTGTATAAAGTTGTGGATAACCCCCTCGGGTGTTAGTTAGATATGGGTCTTGGGACGATTAGTACTTGAGTCTCAACAGAGAATTGGGGTTATCCACAACTTATCCACGGGAGTTCTGCTTGACGCGATTAAGAATCTCAGTCACTTGGTTATAGAGGCTCCTACGCTCTTTCATCAAGTCGTTGACTTTTTTGTTTGCATACATCACCGTGGTGTGGTCTCGGTTTCCAAACAACTGCCCAATTTTAGGAAGAGATAGGTTTGTTTGTTCCCGGATCAAATACATGGCTATCTGCCTTGCTTGAGCCACAGCTTGCTGCCTAGATGACCCAAAAAGATCATCGGCACTAATTGAGTAATACCTAGAAACCTCATTGATTATGTCATTTGGGGCGATAACACTATCTTCACCCAAAGGGACCAGATCCTTTAGGACTGCTGTGACCAGGTTGATGTCTACCGGGGTGCGGTTTAGAGCGGCGAAAGCAGTCACTCGTATGAGTGTTCCTTCTAGCTCACGGATGTTTGAGGCCACTCGGGCGGCCATGTATTCCAGAATTTCGTCTGGAACCTTAATTTTTTCATTTTGGGCCTTTTTTCTAAGAATAGCGATTCGGGTTTCAAGCTCAGGAGCCTGGATGTCTGTGATCAGACCCCACTCAAACCTGGACAGCATTCGTTCCTCAAACCCAGTGAGTTCTTTCGGGGGCAAATCCGACGTAATCACAACCTGTTTGTTGTGATCATGGAGAGTATTGAATGTGTGGAAGAAGGCCTCTTGGGTTTGGTCCTTACCTTGGAGAAATTGGATGTCGTCAATCAAGAGCACATCAATGTCCCGGTACTCAGCCTGGAAAAAAGAAGTTCTGTTGTTCTGAATCGCATT